>CAMAWF010000020.1 GCA_945861895.1 Rhizobium sp. Q54 | reverse complement strand
TCACTCCCTGGTTGCCAGGGAGACCGATCAGCTGATTCGACCGTCGACGGGAGCGAGCTCTACGCCGCCTTCACGTGCTGTCCGCAATCACCGGATTGCTGTCCGCCTTGCGCTGGAATCGGTGTCCGCGTTGCACCGGATTCCGCAGGTTCTGCTCCGCAGCCGCTGAACTATCTGGTCGGCAGTTCTCTTGTTCTGTCGACAGTGATTGCGCTGGCGCTCAATCTTCTATTCCGTTTCGGCGTTAAAAAGACCGCAACTCTCGCGATCGAAGGGCGCGACGCCGATCCGCAGAAGATCGAAACATTCTTTCAATCCCAGGGCGCTACGTGGGGCGCACGTCCCGACATCATCAAGCGAGCGAGCTTCGGAACAATTCAGCTCATTGAGGCTGTTACGGCGGACTACTGGCGAGAGGGACCGATACTCATTGCGGCGAGTTTCGACGAGTTCAATCTTGACGTCCGCGTGTCCTATCAAGGGGAGCGGTTAAACTTTCCGGATCAGCGTCCGTCGCTTTCGGAAACCCGCGAAAGCGCCGACGGCGCCCGTCTGCTTGCCGGTTTCATGCTTCGCCGCAATGCCGATCGAACGCGCGCCGAATGGAATGATGGCCGAGCCCGCGTACCGTTCCACTTCGACCACTGACTGCATGGCAAAGCGTGCCTAAGCGGAAATTACCGGATAGAAATTGAACTGCTTGAACTTCAGGGCATGGTATTGAAAAAGCACCAGGCATGTCACCGTGACCAGCGTGTTTGGCAAGATGAGGACGGCAATCGACGTATAACCGTTCATTTTCGTCACAGTTTTCTCTTCACTGATCTTTTCTTCGACACGGCAATCTCTTTTTTAAACCATCATCTCACAATGCTTGGTTCAAAAACGCCAAGTCAGGTCAATTGCCGGGCAACGGAATTTTAAAGCCGGAGACAAATGCGCAAAACCGGGCTCCAAATCTGACGGCCCTTCTGCAGAGACCGAGCGCCAGATGAAATGCCGCCAAATCGCGGCCATTCGCGCAGTTTGCCGCGCCTGGTCTCAATCTAAACGACAGCATGTCGTCTCGAACCTTGACAAGTGCGCGTCATTTCCAGTTGTACTAAGACATCTGTAGACGCCTATCATGGTTCGGCAGGAGGGCACATGGTCGCTGGCCGAAAAACGCCTATCCGGGGTTCAGCTGGTCCTCTTTACCTGCAGATCGTGGAAAAGCTCCGAGAAAAAATTGGTTCGGGAATCTATGGACCTGGCACTCCTCTGCCCAGCGAAGCAACGCTCACCAAGGATTTCGGCGTCAGCCGCGTCACGGTCCGTCAAGCGCTTGCCGAACTGGATAACAGAGGCCTCATCTATCGCCAACAGGGGCGCGGGACGTTTGTCAATGAGCCGCATCTCCGGCAGCAGATGTCCCAGGAAGCGCAAACTATCGTGGAGGCTTTACGACGCGAGGGCATCGATCCCGTTATCGAGGTCATCGGACTAGATCACATCAAGCCCGATCCTCAAGTTGCGGCCATCCTGGGTACCGATGATCAGGAAATCGCGACCTTGACCCGGCTTTACCTTCATAACGACGTTCCAATCGCGCAATCGACGCTTCACCTGCCGATGTCTATGAGCGGCGTGGCTCACATTCTCTCTCAAAAAGAGAATCTCGGTCAGACGACCTATTCGATCTTCGAATCGATGGGGCTTGCCATCAAGGAGGCGAAACACGTCATCAAAACCGTTGCCCTTAATGCTGCAACGGCCAAGCGGCTGCATCTGAATGTCGGCGACATTTGCCTGGCCACGGACCGGATCACATACGCTACCAACGGCTCCGTGATGGAGCTCACCAAATTCGTTTATCCTCTGGATCGAATGCGCTTCGAAATCACATTGCCGCGCAGCAGTACCGCCAAGGTATTGAGGGTCTATTCGAAGGACGCCACGGGGGCCGCCGCTCCGCGCGCAACTGCGAAGCAGGTCGCGCGCGAGTAATTCAACACGCCGATGGCGCGGGACGGGCCAGACGCGCCCTTTGCATTGACGACTTGTATTATTAGACTAGACGTCTATAACATATACGCTATTCTTTTATCGGAAAGGCGCTTGAGCAAGATCCCGATAAAGCCTGCCCCGGACTTGATCTGGGGTGGGAACCGGTTTTCGGGATCATGTTCAACAAAAAGCTGGAGCCGGGCCCTGATTCAATCGGAGCCGATCAGACTCTAGTGGTCGGGATCTGACGCTTGGTACCACTCGAATGAAGCTGTTGACCGCGATATCTCGGCACTTCAGCCTGACTCAACCGTTTGAATTTCACCACTAGGAGGCGTTATGGAAGTGGTTGCGATCAAGGACGTTAAGGCCCGCCTTGCGACGGACCTTTATATCGGTGGAAAGTTCGTCCGCGGCGCGGGATCGCCTGCGGCAAGCGTTACCAACCCGTTCGACAATAGCGAAATTTGCACCATCGCTCCTGCCAGCGACCAGCAGGTCGACGAGGCAATCGAAACCGCCCACCGAGCATTCAAACATCCTTCCTGGAAACGGCTCACCGGTCGTGAGCGCGGGCTGTTGCTGCATCGTTTGGCCGAGCTGTTGCGGCGCGATCTGGAGGCTTTCGCCACCATCGAGTCGATTGATACCGGCATCCCCATTCGTGAAACGCGGATGGAGGTTTCCACTTCGGCGATTCATCTGGAGTACTTTGCCGGTCTCGCCGGAAAGATCGAAGGCAGCTATCAGGACTTGGGAGCCCGGTTCAATTTCACCCGGCGTGAGCCCTTCGGCGTGATCGGCCAGATCGTGCCGTGGAACACTCCTCTCAAGCTGATGGCGCGCGGATTCGGTGCGGCCGTGGCATGCGGCAACACGATGGTCGTCAAACCGTCGATCGTCGCGCCGCTGAGCATCCTGCGCTTTGCGGAATTGGTGGACGAGGCCGGCTTCCCGGCTGGGGCCGTCAACATCGTGACCGGCACCGGACGCACGGTCGGTAAGCGCGTCGTCGAACACCCAAAGGTCCGCAAGATTATCTTTACCGGCGGCACCGAGGGCGGCCGCGAGATTCTTCGTCAGGCGGCGCAGACCGTTACCCCCGCCGTGCTTGAGTTGGGTGGCAAGGGCCCGATCATCGTCTGCGATCAGTTCGACTGGGACGAGACGCTGGATGGCGTTCTTACTCAGGCCTTCGCCCGCAAGGCGGAAGTATGCTTCGCGGGGACAAGGCTGTTCCTGCCGGCCAAGATTCACGACAAGTTCGTTGCCGATTTGGCGGCGATGGCCGAGCGCATCCCCATGGGCAACCCTCTGGACGGAAAAACCCAACTCGGCCCGCTGATGACGCCGGAGCGACTCAACGACATTCTGAGCCAGATCAAGGCGGCCGAGCAGGCCGGCGCCAAGGTCTGCACCGGCGGCAAGAAGGAAACCCGCCCGGGCCTCGAGAAGGGCAACTTCCTCCGCCCGACGATCATAACCGAGGTGACGCCGGACATGGCGGTCGCGCGGGACGAATTGTTCGGGCCGGTGCTGTGCGTGATGCGGTACAAGGAAATCGAGGAGGCGATCGATATGGCCAACGATTCCGATTTCGGACTCGCCAGCTATGTCTGGTCGAACGACATTCGCGTCAGTCACCGGATCGCGCAGGAACTTGAATCCGGCAACGTCTTTCTTAACGCCTACGGCTATCAGTC
Source organism: Rhizobium sp. Q54 (assembly GCA_945861895.1). Lineage (GTDB taxonomy): Bacteria > Pseudomonadota > Alphaproteobacteria > Rhizobiales > Xanthobacteraceae > Pseudolabrys. The sequence goes on along the minus strand of CAMAWF010000020.1, from coordinate 41,302 downwards.
GGAGATTCCGTTCGGCGGTTATAAGCTGAGCGGCATCGGCCGAGAGCACGGTCCTGAAGCCATGCACGAATACACGCAGGTCAAGAGCGTGACAGTGGGGATGGAAAGGTTCAAGTCGCGCTTCGATATCTGATCTGCCGGTCTCATGCGGACGCGGAGGAGCACACCTAATCACGCCCTCCGCTGCCCCGCTCGACGGGGCGCTGTGACGCGCTGCCAGCGCCCCCGAAGCCCTTCAAGCGCGGACTTGCTGACGAATGTCGCGGACATGGTGAAGATTTGCGTATTCGGAGCCGGTGCAATCGGCGGCTACCTCGCCGTGGAACTGGCGCTCGCCGGCCACGATGTCAGCGTCATCGCGCGAGGAGCGCATCTCGATGCGATCAAGGCGAAGGGGCTCACCCTGCGCATCGCTGGCCGCGAGAAGCACGCATCCGTTCGGGCAAGCGATAAAGCCGATGAGTTCGGACATCAGGACTTCGTGATCTGCGCATTGAAGGCGCATCAGGCCCATGAGCACGCCCAAGCATTTGTCCCTCTGCTGGGTCCGGAAACCGCCGTCGTCACGGCGATGAACGGCATTCCCTGGTGGTACTTCTACAAGAATGGGGGCTCGCTGGACGGACGGCATCTCGAATCCGTCGATCCCGGCGGCCGCCAATGGAAGATTATCGGGCCCGAGCGGGCGATCGGTTGCGTCGTCGATCCTGCATGCGAGGTGGTCGCCCCCGGCGTCATCGAGCATCACGAATTCAACAGGTTTACGCTCGGCGAGCCCGACAAGTCCGTCTCTGAAAGAGTCAAGTCGCTCGGCGCGATCATGACCGCGGCGGGATTTGACGCCCCGATCCGCGACGACATCCGATGGAATGTCTGGCTGAAGCTTTGGGGAAACGTCTGCTTCAACCCGATCAGCGCGCTGACCCATGCCACGCTTGATCGCATCACCACGGAACCGTCTCTCCGCGCTTTGTGCAAGCTCATGATGCGCGAGGCCAAAGAAGTCAGCGATTCACTTGGGGTCGATATCGACGAAAGCATGATGGACCGCCGCCTCGCCGCCGCCGGAAAGGCTGTCGGCCACAAGATGTCGATGCTGCAGGATCTCGAACGCGGCCGTTCGATGGAAATCGATGCCCTCGTGACGGCCGTGCAGGAACTCGGCCGATTGACCGGCGTTGCTACGCCGACGATCGATCTTGTCCTCACCCTTGTGCAGGAGCGGGCCTTTCAGGCGTCACTGTATCGCATTCCCGAGGCGCGCGGGCATCTTCACGAGTCACATCGTCCAACCAAGACGGCGCGGACAGGCGCCGGTATCAGGGAGAGCAAAAATGCTCAACAATGATGTCTTCATTTTCGACAATGCTGTCCACAATTACGATCTGTCGGACGCAAATATGGCGCGCCCTGATAGCGGCTTGGATCGGGCGTACCATCTGCGCCTCGGCGACGTGCGCCGCACCAGCGGGCAGGAGCTTACATACGGCAACGGCGACATGTACTCGAGTTTCGCCAGGAAGTGGAACCCAAAAGACCTGGGCAAGCTTCTGTTCGAGGATTCAGCAACCGACATGGCGATGGCGCAGGCTGTCGTGCTGTACGACGTCTACAAGCAGGGCTTTGCTCCGGTGGAGGCGCAGTACGAATTCGCTCGCGCGTTCCCTGACAGGGTCATGTTCTGCGGCGGCGTCGATCCGTTATACCCGAGCCTGGAAGGCGCTCTTGAAGAGATGGAGCGTCAGGTCAAGCAGCTTGGGGCGAAATCGTTCAAGTTCTACAACGCGCACATCGGCGCCTCCTGGCGCGCGGACGATCCGAAACTTGCTTACCCGCTTTACGAACGGGGGCGCCAGCTCGGCATAAAAGTGTTCCAGTTCCACAAGGGATTCCCGATCACGCGTGCCCGTCTCGAAGATCTCAGCCCGCTCGATATCCAGCGCGCCGCAACGGATTTCCCAGACCTGACATTCGCGATCCACCATCTCGCGCTCCCGTACTTTGAGGAGACGGTTTACATCGCGGCACGTTTCCCGAACGTCGTCCTGGTGCTGTCGGGCACGATGCATCTGCCGATGATCGCGCCTTGGCAGTTCATGGAATATATGGGCCGCTTACTCAGGGACGTCGGTTCGGACCGGATCCTGTGGGGTTCAGAAGCGCCTTTGTTCGGCAATCCCCAACCCATGATCGAGTGGTTTTGGAAGATGGAAATTCCGGAAGTGCTCCAGGAGCGTTATGGCTATCCCGAGATTACCGAGCAGGACAAACGCAAGATCCTCGGCGAGAACCAGGCGCGCCTCTTTGGAGTTGACGTCGAAACTGCGAAGCGCCAGGCGCGCACGCGGGAACGGTCGGCAGCATGACCAGGACTGATCCGGAGTCCGGTGTCGAGGCCGCGCCGCAAGCGGCTGAACTTGGCAGACTTGAGGATCGTATTTGCGAGGTCCTCGACTTGCAGATCAGGCCGCTACTGATGATTCATGGCGGCGGCATCGATCTGTTGCGCGTCAGCCCCGACGGTCGCGTAGAACTGGAATTTCAGGGCGCGTGCCGAGGATGCGCTCTGCAGACCGTCACCTATGCGTTAGGAGTGCGACAGCGTCTGCTGGAAGTTCCAGGCGTTACCGAAGTCGCGGTAAAGGGCGTGCGGATATCCAAGATGGCGCTGCAGCGCACCGCGGAAATGTACCGAGGCTACTCATTCCGGCCTGGCGGTCTGACGGGCGCGGCTTCGTGACAGCCGTTTCCTGCCTTGCAAGGGCAGGGTGAGCGAAATTCGCTGGGCGGCGAGGAACCCAAGAGCACAAGAAGGGGATGGTCTCCCCCTCCAGGCTCGATCCCGTGTAGACGCGCTAATTGGACTTAAAGATTTCGGCCATCCGGGCGGTGTCGTCTCTGATGATCTTGTCGAACTGGCCCGGCGCGTCGAAGACGATCACGGCGGCTTGTTTCGCCAGTCTCGCGCGAATCTCCGGTAATTTGAGCACTTCCACGGTATCCTTGTTGAGCTGATCGGCGATTTCGCGCTTTATCCCGGCAGGCGCCATGAGTCCGAACCAGGAGTCGTAGATGAAGTCGAGACCGGCCTCGCGAAACGTCGGCACCTGGGGCAGTTCCGGAACACGGCTTTCGGTCGCCAATGCAATGGCGCGAACCTTCCCGCCCTGGACCTGTTCGGTCGCGAGGTTGACGGCGGCGAAGTACATCTGGGCGTCACCACGCATTAGAGCGGTTAGTGACTCTGGCGCCGACTTGTAGGGGATATGCACGATGTTGATCTGCGCGCTACGGGCGAACAAAGCAGCCGCGATATAGGCCGTGCTGGCAAGGCCAGGCGAGGTGAAGTTAAGTTTGCCCGGATTAGCTTTCGCCAACGCAACAAGTTCCGTGTAGTTCTTGGCCGCCAGGTCCAGATTGACGATCAGCGACATCGGGAGCGAACTGATGCGGGTGATCCCCGTGAAATCCTTGACCGGGTCAAACGGTAGATTCTTGTTGATCAGGCCAATAATCGTATGCCCGTTGGACGTGATCATCAGTGTGTAGCCGTCGGGCTCCACCTTTGCCACAGCGGCCGATCCCGCGATCCCGGGCCGATTTTCGACGATCACCGGCTGGCCCCAGCGTGTGCTCAGTCCGTCGGCGACGATGCGGGCCATGATGTCGCTCAGGCTTCCCGGCCCGAATGGAACGATGATCCGTACCGCCTGGCTTGGATAACGCTCGCTTGAATGCGCAACGCCGGCCGCAAGCGTCGCGGCCACGATGACTCCAAAGCCAATTCCGATGCGTGGGAACATATTCCATCCTCCCGTGCGTATTTAATTAGTCCTGTTATGGCCAGCATTTCATAGACGTCTATAGATGTCTAGACGCCTCATGCAGGTTTGCGCGGCGAGTGTATTTCATTTGCGGGGTGCGGATCTGGCTGTGTGTCGTCCGTGCTCAAAACTCCGAAACGCTGAAAAAATATAGCAGTCTGCTGAAAAACAGAACGCAGTACGGCTATGTTGAGCGGGTGATCGGTTTGATCCGGCGAGAATGTCTCAATCACATCGTCGTCACCGGCGAGCAACAACTTCACCGGATCATGCAAAGCTATGTGGACTATTACAACCGAGCCCGGACTCACCTCGCGCTGCGCATGGATGCACCCTCAGGCAGACGGGTTGAGCGCCGCAGAGCTATTCGATCAGTTCCCGTTCTTGGTGGGCTGCACCACCGATATGCTCAAATCTAGTTTTTGGTAGGGACAATCGTTACCCATGGTTCAGACAAGAATGTCTGGACAGGCTCCATAAAATCGGTCGGCGCGGTCTGAGAACAGGCATGTGCACCCCAATGCAGCTGAGTTAAACGCGCGCCTTCAATACCGTTCTTTAACTCTTCAGACAGATCCGGGGGCGTGAGGATGTCATCCTCCGCACAGATAACGAGCGTAGGAACTTTGATGTTCTTCATTCTCGAACGCCGGTCGAACGCAACAATCATGTCGATACGACTTTCAATTATTTCCGGCGCCGGTGAATCGGAATTCATATTCTTCATCATCGCGATCAGCTCCGTCGGCCACGATTCGCTGGGGTCCACATCCCAAGCTTGAATCACGCCGAAAGCTTCAACACCATCCATTCTCAAACGGACTCTTAGAAGGCCACCTGCTGGCTCAATACATTCTCAACAATGCCACTGAGTTTGCCAAAGCCTTGGCACTTCGAACCAGCTCAGTATTCAAAATCAGAAATTAAAACTCGCCGTAAATTCGGGCTGACCATCGCGGATCTCCTGTCCGTTCATTATGACAATTCTGTCTATTTGCGGCCTGCACACGATTTCATTTAGGCTGTGCGCGCGTAAAACGATAAGGCTGGCTTGCCCGCCGGCGCTCAGGGATGCTTGAGGTGCAATGCCCATCATTTGCGCGGGCATCGGCCCCAACATTCCGAGGGATTCTCCAAGAGACTGGTCGAGGTGATAGATCGCTACCGACTGGCGAAACGTTTCCAACGGATCGTAATCGCCGAACGGGTAGAATGAATCGCGGACATTATCGCTGGCGAGGGCAACCGGAATCTTTTTTGCCCGGATTTCGTGGAGCGCTGTCACTCCCCGCAGCCGCGGCGTACGGCCAATCTGGCGGTCCTGCAAGTACAGGTTTGCCAACGGCAGCGCGACAATGGCGATGCCCGCCTCGGCGCACAGCGCCAGGACGGATTCAACTTTGTCTTCCGGTTGAACGGCAAGGCTGCAGCAATGGCCGCAGACTACGCGGCCGTGCATCTTATGTCGGATCACCGCATTGGCGACCTGTTCAAGATGAAAAATGTCGCTCGCGACGGTCTCATCTACGTGCAGGTCAATAGACAGGTTTCGATCCTTCGCCAAAATGAATTGGGCATCGAGCAATTCATCGATATTTTCTATGAAGATGTAGTTATGGTCGGTTGAACGGCGCAAAACTCCACCCAGAAGTCCGCCCTCAGTCGCCGCCGCCAAATCAGCAAGTTTTCTTCCGTATGGCGTCGAGTAGACATCAATCGGCACCGAGCTCGTCGCTTGCAGCGTCACACGCCCATTCCAGATTTTGCGCAATTCGGCAAAAACTTCCCAGCTCAGCTCCGCCTGGCCCTCATAGGAATCGATATGCGTGCGAAGGGCACATACGCCGTGCGCAAAGGCGCTTCGGATCGAGAAATCCATGCGCGCCAAGATGTCGTCGCGGTTCCAATACTTTTTTCGGTCGGCGTTGATCGCTTCGCGTGCATTTGCAAACGACGCGCCCAATGGGCCAATCCGCGAAATCACCTGCGATTTGTCGATGTGCGTGTGTACGTCAATCAAAGATGGCCACAGATGAAATCCCTGCAGATCGAGCGACGAATCGCCGCTGCTGTCTATCTTGCCAGCCGGTGCAATCGCCACGAGCTTGTCGCCTTCGATTCGCAAATCGACGAGCACGGAGCCTTCCCGATCGATGCTTGCGCCATCGCACTTATCACGCAAAAAGACGCTTGGAATTTTCGCCTGCCTGATCCAGAATTTATCGGCCGCCGGAATAGAAATAGAATTGCCGCGAGACATCAGTCGTCACCATTTGCGTTTGTCCACACGTTGGGATGAGTGTACCTTCGGCGGGTTAGGATACCTAATCAAAGCGATGAACACGGCGTCAATTTCGATGACAAGTTGCGGGGCTGCGGACTTCCAGCAATGGGCTCTTGATGATTTTGAACTGTCGGGTCAACGGAAAATCGGTTTCGAGTGAAGTTGTTCCGCGCTTGCTTTTGTCGGATTTCCTCCGGCACTTTTTACGTCTTACCGGAACGCATGTCGGCTGCGAGATGGGCGCATGCGGTGCTTGTACTGTTATTGTGAATGGCGATGCGGTTCGCTCATGTCTCATTTTCGCCCTCCAGGTCGAGGGCAGCGAGATTCGCACGGTTGAAAGCCTGGACGCGGACGGCCGGATGTCGCCGGTGCAAGACGCATTTCACCGCCACCACGCGCTGCAATGCGGCTTTTGCACCTCCGGGTTGCTGATGACAATTACCGCCGCCTGGGAGCGCGGGACTCTGCCGAAGACGGAACAAGCGGCGCGGGAATTCCTGTCGGGCAATATCTGCCGTTGCACCGGTTATCAGTCGCTCGTCGAAGTTGTTCTTGAGCTTGCGCAGTGAAACCGGCTCCGTTCGAGATGGCGCGGCCGCGGGCATTGACCGAAGTACTTGATCTTTTGTCGTCTCATTCTGACGCGAAGCTCCTGGCCGGCGGACAAAGCCTTGTTCCGCTGATGAATCTGCGGATGGCGACCCCGGAATTTCTGATCGATCTTGGCCAGGTCGGTGGGCTTACCGGTATTTCCGTTGCCAACGGTGAATTGCGAATTGGCGCCATGGCGCGGCAAAAAGATCTATTCGACCATCCGCTTGTCGAGCTCCACGCGCCGCTGGTAGCGGCGGCGATGCCCTATGTCGGTCATGTGCAGACGAGAAATCGCGGAACGGCTGGTGGCAGTGTCGCCCATGCTGATCCGGCGGCGGAATTGCCGCTGGTCGTGACGGCGCTCAATGGCACGCTGATTGCCCAGAGCAAACGGGGAGTACGGGAAATCCCGGGGCATGAATTCTTTGTCGATGCGCTCACGACCGCGCTCGATTCCGACGAATTGCTGACGGAGATAAGGCTTCCGTCCGCACCGAAGGGAGCACGCGTCGCGTTTTGGGAATTCGCCCGCCGCCACGGCGACTTTGCGATCGCGTCGGCGGCCGTGCAATTGAGCAGGCTTGACCACGGCATTGAGCTGAAAGCGGCGCTGGGCGGTGTCGGTTCCAGGCCTCATGTTTGCCGCGAACTGAGCGAGGCTTTCGCTGCCGGCACCCCTGGTTCCGACCGCGTCGCCAAGCTGATCGAACACGAAATCGCGCTGTTGCAGCCCCAAAGCGACCTGCAAGCAAGCGCGGAATATCGCCGCCATCTTGCGCGGGTATCCCTGACCAAATGTCTGCAGCAGGTCGTCACGTGAGCGCCCGCGATACGAATTCCCCGCTTCGCAAGGAGGATCATCGTCTCCTGACCGGCCGCGCCCGGTTTACCGATGACGTCCATCTCGATCGCATGGTCGAGGGCGTCTTTATCCGCAGTCCGATGGCACACGCTGAGATCGTGAGTATCGATGCAAACGCAGCGATCGCGGCGGGCGCCTTGCTTGTTCTGACCTCGAAAGATCTGCCGTTCAATGATCGTGATTTCGTGGTCCGCTATTGGCATCCCAGCATCAAGAATGGCCTGCCGCCATTTCTGGCGATGGACCGCGTGCGCTACGTCGGCGAGCCGGTTGCATTTCTTGTCGCCAACGATCGCTATCTCGCCGAAGATATCGCGGCGCTTGTCCAGATCGAATATCGCGCGCTTGCGCCGGTCGGGTCGGTGGCGGTTGCGATGGCGCCGGGTTCGCCGCTGCTGCATGACGAATGGCAAGGCAATATCGCCGCACAGTTCAAGCATTCATTCGGCGACGCGGACGGCGTGATCGCGAGGAGTGCCGGACGGCTGAAGCGATACTATCGCTATGCGCGCCAAATTCCGCTGCCGCTGGAGGGACGCGGTTGCGTCGCCGACTACGCCGTCGATCAGAACGAATTGACGGTCTATCTCTCGACGCAATCGCACTACAACGTCCGCGCAAACCTGTCGAAAATTCTCGATCTCTCTGAAAGCAATGTTCGCGTCGTCGCGGAAGACGTCGGTGGAGGATTTGGATCGAAGTCGCGCACCTATCCGGAAGAAATCATTGTCAGCCACGCCAGCATGCGACTCGGACGCCCGGTCAAGTGGATTGAGGACCGGTTCGAAAACCTGCAAGCGACGACGCATTCGCGATCGATGGATACCGAATTGGAGATCGCCTACAACGCCGAGGGCAAAATCACCGCTTTGAAGGAGCGGGTGATCGTCGATATCGGGGCCTACGTCTACACCAGCGGGATCGTCACCGCAGAAATTGTCGCCGCGCGTTGTGCCGGGCCCTACAAAATCGACAATGTCTCAATCGAAGTCGTTTGCGTCGGCACCAACAAGACTCCGATTGCGACCTATCGGGGCGCCGGTCAGCCCGAGGCGACATTTCCGCTTGAAACCGCATTGGATGTCGTCGCCAAGGAACTCAAGATTGCGGCCGTCGACATTCGCGAGCGCAACATTATACGGCCTGCCGACATGCCGTACACGTCGCGCCTCGACCACGGCACGGCGACGAGCGCATTCGAGAACGGCGACTTTCCGTTGATGCTAAAGAAAGCCGCGACCGGTACTGGCTATAGCGAAACGCCCGCCACCAACGATCGTGGTGAGCGCGTCGCATGGGGGCTCGCTTGCGGTGTGGAGGCGTCCGGGTTCGTCAATTACGAGTCTGCGAAAGTTTCTATCGACCCATCCGGCCTGGTGACTGTCCTGTCAGGAATTTCCTCGCAAGGGCAAGGGCAACGAACGACCTATGCCCAGGTGTGCGCCGAAACGCTCGGCGTCAGATTTGAGAATGTTCAGGTCCGTTTGGGCAATACCGGCTTGCTGCCGTTCGGCCGCGGGGGGTTTGCAACCCGTGGAGCCGTTCTCGGCGCGAATGCGGTAGCGGGCGCTAGCGAGAAGCTGCGTAGCCAGGTTCTTGCCGTGGCCGCGACCTTGCTTCAGGCCGACCGCCAGACGCTGTCGATTTTCAGCGGCATCATCCGCCGGAATAGAAGCGATACCAACCTGTCGGTTGGGGAGGTCGCCAGGGCAATTGCGCCCGGCGGCGCTTTATATACCGGCGCAATGGCGCTCGAAGCCGAATACATCTTTGACAGCAAGGATCTCTTGACCCTGGGTTTGTCGGTGCATGCCGCCCAGGTCGCGGTCTATCCACGCAGCGGCTTTTTTCGCGTCATCGACTACCGGATTGTGCACGACGCCGGGCGCATGCTGAACCCGATGATCGTCGAGGGTCAGGTGATCGGCGGGGCGGTCGACGGCATCGGCAGTGCCATTCTCTCCGAGATATCCTACGACAGCGAGGGCCAACTGCTCAACGGCACCCTGGCCGATTACATGGTCATCACGGCTCCCGAAGCGCCGCGCGTGCATATCGAGCACGTAGAATCTCGGGCATCGACCAACCCGCTCGGTGTGCGCGGCATCGGCGAAGGCGGCCTCATTGCGGTTCCGTCGGCAATCGCGAATGCGATCGCGCGCGCTATCGACCCGCGCGCGGTCGGGCATGAAATCTCGCTGTCAAAGCTGCCTATCACGCCGGAGATGGTGTTTCAGGCATTTGCGGCCGCGCGGGACGGAAAATTCGATTCACCGCCGTGGCGTAGCGAATGGCCGTTGCGTTGAAACGAACGCTGCTGCATTCTGCCGCAGCACGATTCCCCCTTAAACCCATTTGGGACATGTGCAGCGGGGCATCCGTCCTCCGGACTCGGAATGAAACGACCCACGATCGCCACCACATCCAAGAGCACCGCCGCGGCCGCGCCGCGTGCATTTAACACTAACGGCCGCAAACAGATAGTGCGCGGCAACCTGCATGACGAAGTCGCAGCCGTGCTGCGCGACATGATCATGCAGGACGAACTTCCTCCGGGTACCCGCATTCCCGAGAACGATCTGTGCGCGCAACTCGGTATTTCGCGCACGCCGCTGAGGGAAGCAATTCGCGTCCTCGCCTCGGAAGGCTTGGTAAAGCCGCTGCCGCGGCGGGGCGCCATCGTGGCGACGCCCGATCCCGATGAAATTCAAGGGCTGTTTTACGCGATCGGGGCGATTGAGTCGTTTTGCGCGCAATTGGCGTGCATTAACTTCACGTCAAACGAAATTGAAAATATCCTCAAGTTGCACCATCGTCTCGTGCACCTGCATTCGAACGACAAAGGCAACAAGGAATATTTCCGCACGAATCTCGCCATCCATCAAGCCATCGTGCGCGGCGCGGGCAATACGTTCCTCGCGGAACTTCATGAATCACTCAGCGTCCGCATTCTTCGCGCGCGGTTCTTTGTAAATATGCCGCCGGAGGCGTGGAATCGGGCGATCAAGGAACACGAGCAAATCGCCGCGGCGGCCAAGAAACGCGACGCGCGCCGTCTTTCCGAGCTGCTGGTGCAGCACATGGTCGGTTCATGGCGCGACTTCGAGGTTACGCTGAACCGCTCGCGTTTCGCTCAGTCCTTTATATCGAAATAGCCAGACAAACGCGGCGCTAGAGTCTGATCCACTCCAATTGAATCAGGGCCCGGCTCCAGCTTTTTGTTGAACATGATCTTTTTACGACCTTGCTTCGCCCGCCAAAGCGGGCTTCGCACTCGGGTCCGGCCTTTGACCGGCCCGCGCACAGGCTCCGGCGGGAAACCGTTTCCCATCCCGGATCAAGTCCGGGGCGGGCTTTTTCGGGATCATGCTCTAAAACAGCGCCGCGTTCTCTTTGCGGCCGCGCACTTGATGGGCGACTGCAGGCAAGAGCTTGCAGAATTCCGTCACCCATTCGGTTGGTACCGTGGTGCTGACCTTGATAAAGCGATGGCCGAAGCGAGCAGTGTGGTATGCGCCCTGCCGCACCATGATGTTGTGCCTCTGCATTTCGGCGACGATTGCCTCCGGCTGCAGGCCGGCATCGATGCATTCGACGACCAGAAAATTTCCGTTCGACGGATAAACCGGCAGACGAAAGCCCGGAAGTTTATCCACGACCGCCTTGATCGTTGCCTGATTGCTTCGCTGCGTTTGCTGTACGGTTGGAAACCATTCGCTTTTGCTGCGCAGGCCCGCCAAGGCTGCGCGCTGCGAAAGGACGTTCGATCCCAAATTGTTGGGCGCGGCCCGCGATAGCGCGGCCAACATTTCAGGCGAACCCACGAGCGCAGCAACGCGCAGTCCGGCGAGCCCCAGCCATTTGGAGAAGCTGTAGATCGTGAGTGTCTTCTCCGGATAGTACGGCCACGCCAAAGTGTGGTCGTCGGCGAAATGCCGATAGGTGCAATCGTGCACCAGAATGGCGCCGCAACTGCGTGCGACCTGGGCGATTTTTTTGATTTCGTCCTTCGGCACGCAAGTGCCGAGCGGATTGTTCGGATCGACCAGATAGATGATCCGCGTGCGGTTATCGACCTTCTCCGCCAGTTGGTCCGCCCAGAGATGGTAACCGCAGGCCTCGTCGTAGATCGGGATTTCGATAATCTCGGCGCCGGCGGCGCGAGAGAACAGCGCCGGCCATTTCCAGCCCGGGTCGGTTGTAACGAAGGTGCCACCCGGGCCGGTTTCCGAATGACAGACATGGTAGAGCGCCTCGATACCGCCGTCGGTGACGATGGCGGTCGCACCCTTTAAGCCGAGATCGTCGATGATCGCGGCCCTGAGCTCTTCAAAGCCGAGCGGTGGTGCGTAGGCTCGAAACTCGTCAGCCGCAACGCTTTCCTCGATTGCCTGCCGCACAGCCGCAGGCAGCGGAATGTGGTTGGTGTTCTGCCCCATCCAGCGCAAATCGCGATTGGCGAAAAGCGAGTCGAAGTATTTATTGCGAGCTTCAAAGTCGGACATTCGATGCCATCAACGGATTGGAGAAAATGGAGAGGGAATGAGAATGCGCGATTCCATCTCGACGATGATGTCCGGAGATTGCTGCAGGTAAGCGAGCCACTCCGGATCGGCCGCGAGCGCCGCACGCCGTTTCTCGCGTTCCGCCAGGCTGGCGTAGCCCCATAGATGGACGATTTTGTTCAACTGCCCGATCTCGGTGTGGAAGTACCCGATGAGGTTGCCCAAAATCCGCTGCTGGATATCGAGGCCGCGCGGATTGTAGTCCTTGTAATACTGGTGCACGGCACCTGGCTTGACGGTATAGATGCGTTCTTCAACGATCATCGCGAAATCCCTCCGCTGGACGATTGGATATTTTCCGGTTCATCAAACCATCACGTCGCCACCGGCAGGACACAACGTCTGGCCAGTGAAGAAATCCGAATCTTTGGTGGCGAGGAACATGGCTGTCGAAACAATATCTTCCACTTCGCCAACGCGGCCAAGCGGGTAGGCGCCTACGATTTCGTCGCGAACATTGTCCGGCATGAAATTGTAAAGATCGGTGCGGATGATCGCCGGGCAAATGGCGTTGACATGAATGCCCTGCTTTCCTACCTCACGGGCGAGCGCGCGGGTGAAACCGATCATGCCGGCTTTTGCCGCGGAAAGATGCGTAAATTCTGCGCCGCCCAGGATGCCGAATGTCCCCGTGACGTTTATGACTTTCCCGCTCTTTTGCTTGAGCATGTGTGGGATGACGAAGCGCGTGCAAAGAAACATACCGCGCAAGTGCGTGCGGATCATCTGGTCCCAGGTGTCGATTGACATTTTTTCGAGTGTCACGGCATTCAACAGCCCGGCATTGTTCACCAGAATGTCGATTTTGCCGAATTTCTTCATGCCGGCATCGACCATGGCTTGAACGGCATGCTCGTCGCCGACGTCGGCCTTTACAGCGATCGCGTCACCGCCGAGAGTTTTGATTTTGGCAACGACGGCATCCGCGGCTGAGGCGTCTTTCACATAGTTGACGATGACGTTGGCGCCCTCGCTCGCGAAGCCTTCTGCGATGCCGCGTCCCAACCCGCGGCTGCCCCCCGTGATCAATGCTACTTTTCCTGTGAGACGTTTCGTCATAACCGGGCTACTCCCTTGCTACCATTGCGGATTTGATGCGGTACCAGCTGTTGTCTGACACCGCGGTAAAGAAGCGATCGATCAATGCGTTGAAGGTTTCGGGCTCTTCGAGATTGGGCAGATGGCCTGTGCGCGGCATGATTGTGAGCGCGCAGTCCGGCAGCGTTTGTTTCATAAACAAATTCGGTTCGAGGCAGGGCAAATCCTCGTCACCGATAATGAGCATCGCCGGCTTTTTGAGTTTTGCAAGTTGCGGTTCCAGTTGCCACAACGACGGCCGGCGCGCGAGTACGCCACGCAGCGTCATGGCCATACCTTTCGCGGAATGTGTCGTAAGCTGCCGCTCAAATTTCCGCCAGGCGTCCTGATTTTTTGCCCGAAGTAATTTTGCATATCCGCTATTGGCGAGTTCACTCGCGTAAGCGGTCATGCCGATTTTCTCGGCATGATCGCCTTCGCGGTTCATGGCCGCGAAGTAGTCGCTTTGCTCCGACGGCTTGGAGCCATATCCACAGCCTGCGACCACCAGCGCTCGCACTTTTTCCGCGTGACGGATCGCAACATGCAACGCTGCGAACCCGCCCATCGAGAGGCCGACAAAATAGGCGCTACCGATGCCGAGTGCATTCATCACATCGGCCGCATCATCGGCGGCGCGGTTCTGGTGATAAGCGTCAATCGATTCCGGAACCTGCGACGGTGGATAGCCGCGCGCATTGAAGCAGATGCACCGATAGCGGTGACGCAGCGACGCGACCTGCGGCTCCCAGCTCAACAGGTCCCCGGAAAATTCATGCAGGAAGATGATGGGCTCGCCATCGCCGACGGCTGCGACCGACAGCGCAACGCCGTCGTTGGCCGTAACTTCGACGAGGCGTTCATCGTGCATGATTTTGGCGCGCGAATTTTGCACAGTCGTCACGATAGCCTATTGCATAATAAATTAAAAGTACGTAACATGGATTTATCATTGCGAGGAATGGGTGTGCGTTACGGTTTGCTTCTCGCGCGATCTCTCTCCCCGCCGATCTTCTGTTCCAGCCGGAACACTGCCGACGAAACCCTTACGACGCAGCCTGTAGAGGTCGTCACATTAGGCCATCCTTGGGCGGCGGCAGTGTTCGTACCTGCGCGCGGGTTGGATGAGCGCGGGGGCTCTTGGTGCGGCGGACGGGGCAAAGTCAGTAGTTAGGGACCTCCAATGCTCGCAAATGTCATGGAGTCGGTGGACCGCCACCTCGCTCAAAATGTCTCGATTGACGTCACCCAAAAGATGGTGCGCATCGATAGCACTAATGGCAAAGAGGGCGACCTCGGCCACAAGCTAGCCTCGCAGCTTGAATCGCTCGGCATCGGGCGAGTGTGGGTCGAAGAAGTCTTCGATGACCGCGTCAACACATTCTGGGAAATCGATAGCGGCAAGCCGGGGCCCCATCTGCTCTTTACCGGGCACCTCGACACCAAGCCGGTTTGCGAGGGCTGGACCCGCGATCCGTTCGACGCCGCGATCGAGAAGGAGCGGCTGTTTGGCCACGGCGTGATGGATATGAAAGCCGGGCTTGGCTGTCAGATCGGCGCGATGAAAACCTTGATCGACGGCAAAATGCCGTTTCATGGCAAGATCACCTTCTCCGCTGTTTGCGATCATATGGGCGATCAGACCGGCGCGATCGATCTCTTCAAGCGGCACAAGTTCGACTACTGCGTGCTGGGGGAATTGACCGACATGCAGATCTACGTCGCTCACCGGGGCCGGTATTATTTTGATATTTCCACGATCGGCCGCTCGGCCCATACCTGCCACAAGTATCGCGCGATCAACGCCATCGAGAAAATGCTTCCGGTCGCCGAAGAACTCTCGAAGTTGAAATATTTCCCGAAAATCAGCGACGAGATGAAAGAGCTAGTCGGGCCCGAACTCTATACCGCCGTCGGCCGCATTTTCGGTGGCCTTTTCCCTGGCGGCCCCTCGATGATTCCCGATCGCTGCACCATTCGTGTCGATACCAGGCCTCAGCCGGGCGTCCCTCTCGAAGAGGTCAGGGCGCTTCTGGACGGGGCGATCGCAAAGGCCAAGGCGCGCGATCCTGAAATCCGCGTCGAAGTCGTGGTCGCGGACATGAAGAATTCCTTCATGGTATCGACCGACGCCAAGGTCGTGATGTGCCTGCGCGAAGCTTGGGAAACGGTGATGGGCCGTCCGGCCCAGTTCCGCGGCGGATCGTGGCTCGCCGACACAGCGAGTGTGGGCTATTTGTGCGAAACCGTGATCTTCGGGCCGGGCGGCGACCCCGTCTATCAGCCCGACGAATCGCTGGCGCTCAGCGACATGGAAGCCGCAACGCGCATCAACACGCTAACTGCTTTGAAGCTGTTGGCTCCATAAGTCCGAAGCTAAGCCGCCAGCACATCGTTGAGGGGCAAGATGGCGTTCCGCAACCTTTCGCTCGATCAGTATATCCGGCTCTCCGGGCAGGAGATGGCGAAGGCTGTCGCCGGCGGGAGCTTGTCACCGGTGCAACTCGCGGAGTGTGCGCTGCATTTGGCCAAGGCAACCGAGCCAAAAATCAACGCTTACGTTTTGTTCCTGGACGACTACAGTAAAAAAATCGCCGTCGAGCGGGAAGCGGAAGCGCGCCAGCAGCGTATCCGGGGCGGTCTTCACGGCGTGCCGATCGCCGTCAAAGATAATTTCTACTTTGCTGGCTTTCCGGTGAAGAAGGGCTCGCGCACGTCGTCGGATCACGTTGCGACATACGACTCGCCGATGGTGGCGCGCCTACTTGTGGCGGGCGTCGTTGTTATCGGGAAGACCACGACGCCGGAGTTCGGCTGGAAGGGCACCGGGAATTCGCCCCTTACCGGCACCACGCGCAATCCTTATGACCCTTCGAAAGGTTCGGGCGGATCCAGCGCCGGTTCCGCTGCGACGGTCGGAGCCCGCGCGGTGCCGATTGCCATCGGCTCCGACGCCGGCGGCTCGATCCGCATTCCCGCATCGTTTTGCGGCATAGCCGGACTAAAGCCGACACTCAGCAAGATTCCAGTCTATCCCGGCACCGTGACGGAAACACTGTCACATGCGGGAATGCTCTGCCGCGATGTTGAGGACATTTCACTGTCACTTGCCGTGACGGCGGGGCCAGACGCGCGCGATCCTCTTTCATTCGCGGCGAACGGAAATGGTGAGGCGGATCGGCTGGCGCGGCTGCGCAGCGGGCGTGTTCGTGTCGGGATCATGGAGCAGCCCTTCGGCATCGCTTCCAATCCGGACGTCGCATCGGTGTTTGCCAATGCCCTGAAAATCTTGCGCGGTGGTGTCGCTGCCGAATTCCAGGATGCCAAATTCAAGTCGCCGCTGCCGCGAGATGTTTTTGAGGCCTTTTGGGTCACCGGCCGCGGCTATGGCTTTGTCGACGTCGTTAAGAACAGCCGCGAACTCATGGATCCAGGCCTCGCGCGCTGTTACGACCTGGCGCAGGACTATTCGCTTCCAAAATTCTTCAATGCGATCGAAACGCGCCGGAAATTCGTCGCCGAGGCATTCGCTCTTTGCGAAGAGTTCGATGTGCTCGTCATGCCGACTATGCCGCTTACCGCGTTTACCGCCGAAGCTGAGGTGCCCGAAGGCGGCGAGGCCGATGCACAACTGCCATGGGTAACGTGGACGCCGTACACCTATCCGTTCAATCTGTCGGGACAGCCGGCAATTTCGATTCCGGCCGGCATGGCGGGCGGGCTGCCGGTCGGACTGCAAATCGTCGGCGCCTGGGGCTGTGACGAAACGGTGCTTGCCTTCGCCAAGCTTTGCGAGCGCGCGCTCGCACAGGCAGGCGTGACCCTGCCGCTTCCGGCGATGGTTTCCGACGCGATCTCGGCCAAGTAACGCCTAACGGCGTCGGCAGCCGATCACACGATGGGCCAGCGCGAGACTGGCTTTACATTCGAGCGTGTGAGCAATTGCGGCGCAAGTTCGCGGCAGTGCGCGCGCACCTCGGCAAGATCAATAGTGGTCAGTTCGCGACCCTCCATCAGTATCTTGCCATCGACAATCACCGTATCGACGCAGTCGCCGCTGGCCGTATACACGAGGCTGTAAACATAGTTGTAGGTCGGCACGAATTCCGGGCGATCGATATCGATCAGGATCATGTCCGCCTTCCGGCCGGCTTCGAGAACGCCCAGGTCCTTATCCCAGCCCGTGGCGCGATAGCCGTTGAGCGTCGCCATCTCGATGACTTCTTCCGCCGTGATAACCGATGCGTCGATACGCGCGTCCTTGGGCAAGGTCGCCGCCAGATACATCGCGCGGAACATGTCCTTGTGGTCACCGGAATTCACCCCATCGCAACCAAGCGCAACCGTCACGCCGGCTTTGCGCATTTCCAGGAACTTACCCATCTGGGTGGTGCCCTTGGCGAGTTTCAAAGCAGCCGGCGGGTTCTGGCACACCTTGGTGTCGGTCTCGGCGAGATACTCAACCTCGTAGCCATCGACAGCCGTCATGTGATTGAGGAAGACGTTCGGCCCGAGTACGCCGATCTTATACATGTGCTCGACCGGACGGTGGCCGGTAACGCGCATTTCGGCGGCGACCTCTTCACGCGAACTTGCCTTATGCATCAAGGTCGATGTGCCGTAGCGGTCCGCGAGTTCCTTCGTCCCGATCATGAGATCGTCGGAACAGGTACCGACGCCTTCGATCGTGGCGAAAATCTTGATGCGACCGTTGGCCGCGCCGTTGAAGCTCTTGATGTTGTTTTCCGTGAGCTCAAGACATTCCTTGAGACTCATTTTGAGAAAATATTCAGGGCACTTCTGGCCATCGGGACCGCCGTGATCCCAAACCCAGCTGCCGGTGGTGGCGCGAATCCCGCTCTTCTCGATCGACTTGACGATGGATGGCAGAAATTTACATCCTGGCTCGGCGAAGCAGGTTGTGCCCGAGCGGATCATCTCGGCAATTAGGCATTGCGAATACCAGTATTCGTCCTCGGCGGTCGTTGCCGCGAAATACGGGTAGCACCAGTATTTGAGCCAATCGCTGGTCTTTAAATCGTCGGGAATAAGTCCGCGTGCTATTTCGTTCAGATGGGCGTGGCCGTCCACGAGACCCGGCATGACGACACGGCTAGACGCATCGATTATTTTTCCGGCGGTGTACTGCTTCTTGATGTCCGCGGTCTTTCCGACTGCGATAATTCGGTCAGCGCGGATCGCGATTGCGCCGTCAGTCAAGATTCTGCGTTCGCGATCAAGCGTCAGCAAGGTGCCGCGTTCGATAAGAATGTCCACCGTCTCAAGCATCATCCGCTCCCGTCTATTTCAAATCGCGCTTTGCCGCGCAGTACCGCCAAGATCGAAGTTGCACGAAGCCTGCCTAGATCGTTGGCAACCGAAGATTACTTCCTGAGCAAAACTTCAAACACTCAACAGCCGCGCATCAAAGCATATTTTAGAGTTTGCATATTGTATAATTTATCTGCTAGAATTCTTTTGACTAGGGGTTGTGTGAGTACATCTACGCAAGCGGAACCGTCCGATGCCCAAACTTGCCGAATGTCTGCGTGTGTTGCGGTGCAAGTAGTGAAAACATGATGTCGATGGCGCAGGCAATACGGTTGGCCTGTAATCTGCAGTAGACGGATGGGTAGAGTCGGATTAGTGCAAATGAGTTACGCGCGAAACTAGACCTATGGTAGTCGCATCACATCTTGCAAACGGGTTGGCGTCGATGCGTGACGTTTCGGTGTCGAATCCGAAGCCGCAGCAAGTTCCGGCGACCGCTAAAATTGAATTTCGTGACGTAACGAAAACGTTTGGG
The DNA here is from genome assembly GCA_945861895.1 of Rhizobium sp. Q54. Lineage (GTDB taxonomy): Bacteria > Pseudomonadota > Alphaproteobacteria > Rhizobiales > Xanthobacteraceae > Pseudolabrys. Next base: position 22,287 of record CAMAWF010000020.1, on the reverse strand, counting down.
GCTGGCACCAAACGCATGCTCGCGCTCAGCGGCATCAATCTGTCGATCGAAGAAGGCCAGTTCGTCTCAATCCTCGGCGAAAGCGGTTGCGGCAAAACGACACTGTTGCGCATCGCCGCCGGACTAATTCCGCCAAGCAGCGGCAGCGTTTTGATGGATGACGTCGCTATCACGAGGCCGGGCAGGGACATGGGCTTCGTGTTTCAGCAATCCGTTTTGCTGGAGTGGCGTACTGTTCTCGAAAACATTTTGTTGCCTGTTGAAATTTTCAAGCTTGATATGAAAGAGCATCGAGAGAAGGCGCTCGAGTTTTTGAAGATGTTGGGCCTGAGCGGTTTCGAGAACCACTATCCGATTCAGCTCTCCGGCGGCATGCAGCAACGCGTATCGATCGCGCGCGCTTTGATCCTTTCGCCATCCGTCCTGCTGATGGACGAGCCGTTCGGAGCTCTGGACGCGATAACCCGCGAGCAGATGAACAGCGAATTGTTGCGAATCTGGAGCCACAGCCGGACGACCGCGGTATTCATCACCCACGACATCGGCGAGGCTGCCTTTCTGTCCGATCGCGTGGTGCTGCTCGGCAGTCGTCCGGGCTGCGTCAAGCAGATATTCGACATACCGTTACCGCGCCCACGCACGGCTGAACATCGTTACGATAACAGATTTGTCTGCCTGTGCCGGGATATGAAGCAGGCGATGATGGCCTAGGAGGCAAGGATGACAGCTGCGGCAATTGTACCAATGGAGGTCGGCTCAGCTGAGCGTCCGGCGTGGTACACGACGCGGTTCGGCCAGTTGTCCCTGACGTTAGCAATTTTCACCGCAGTGATAGTTGTCTGGGATCTCTATGTCCGATTGACGGGGCTCTCGGCGCTGGTGCTCCCGGCACCCTACGACGTTTGGCTATCGCTAGTCGAAAATACTTTGAGCGGCCATCTGATCAATCACATGTGGGTTACGCTGAGCGAGATCTTGCTCGGATTTTTGCTGGGCAGCGTGATAGGAATCGCGTTGGGAACAATCACCGCGCAAAGCCTGCTCATGCGGACTATTCTTGGCCCGTACATTTTGGCGTCGCAAGCGATGCCAAAGCTCGCTTTGGCGCCGATTATGGTGATCTGGCTCGGCTTCGGCATCGCGCCGAAGGTCGTGATTGCGGCGCTTATCTGCTTTTTCCCGCTGCTTGAGAATACGATTATCGGATTGACCTCAACTAATCCGTACCAAGTCGAGCTGTTCCGGGTGCTCACGGCGAGCCGGTGGCAGCTCTTCTTCAAACTTCGCGTTCCGAATGCGTTGCCGATCATATTCGCGGGCTTGCGCGTCGCGATCACGCTTGCGGTCGTCGGGGCAGTGGTCGGTGAATATGTCGGCGCCAATCGTGGTCTTGGCGCGCTGATTATTGCTGCACAGGGCAGCTTCGATACGCCGCTGATGTTCGCCATCTTCGTCTATCTGACGGTCATCGGCATCGTTCTCTACAAGATCATGGAATTACTGGAGCAAACGTTCTTCTCTTGGAGGCATGTCAAGCCCGGTGATTAATTCGCGCTGACAAATACAAACTGATCAGAATCGCATCTTTCTGGACGTGCACCTTCAAATGACAACGGGGAACCCAATGACATTCAAATCCAATACCACCTTAACGAAAATGGATCGCCGCCAACTTTTGGTGGGGACCGCGGCGGCAGCAACAGCCGTCACCGCACCTTGGATCCGCAAGGCTGGCGCGGCCGACCTTGAGAAAGTCAAACTGTGCGTCTGGTCGCCTCGGCTGGCCGAAGAATGAAACATTTACGTTTCTGAGGCCAAAGGCTTCTTCAAGGAGCAAAGGCTCGAGATCGAATGGATTCCTGGAGCGGGCTCTGGAGTGGCCCTCACAAACATGATCGCCGGCAGCGGCGACATCGCATTTGTGGGGCCAGAGGCGATGCTGTTGGCTGCCGACAAGGGCGCCAAGCTCAAGGCGGTTTACGACATTTATCCGCAAAATGCGTTCAACGTCTTTGCCCTGAAGAGCAAGCAGATCATCACGCCCTATGACCTCAAGGGCAAAAAGATCGGCGTGATCAGCATGGGCAGCGGCACGCGTTATAACCTGGCGACCATTCTCGCCTTGAATGGAATGAGCGAAAGCGACGTCGAACTGGTCGCGCTTGGCCTGAATGCGGCTCCGGCCATCATCGATGGCAAGGTCGATGCGATGGCCTCCACCGATACGATCCTGTACGGGATGCAGGCCAGCGGTCTCGGCACCGTGGACGTGATTTGGGCCCGCGACTATCTCAACACGTCGACCGACTTGTTTGTGATCGAAGAAAAGAACTACGAGCCGAAGAAGGACTTCTATACGCGGTTCTTGCGCGGCTATCGCAAGGGCATGGAATACACCATCAAGAATATCCAAGAAGCCGCGGAGATCACGGCGAAAGTCGCCATTGACGGCAAGGACCCTGTCAAGGTCATGGGCAGTCTGAAGCTGCGCATTATGACCTCGCAAAGCGCGCATACGCGTAAGCACGGCCTTGGCTGGATCGATACCGTGCCGCTGCAGGAATGTTCTAAGATTTACAAGAACGCTGGCTTTATCAAGAACGATATTGACATCAGCAAGATCGCTACCAATGACTTGGTGATGAAGATCTAACTTCAAGTTGCAGCGAGATTCTGTGAATGGCACGCCGGTGGCGTGCCATTTTCGTTCCCGCTGCGGGACAATTTCGAAAATCAGATGCTGCGGCAGCGGACTTGATCAGGCCTATGATTCCCGAAAATTCCATCCGGCCGGATTCGCGTGGTCAGGCAGAATCAACGCATCATCCGATACGATGCTTGTGATCGTCCACCTGTTTGGATCGCATGTCGCCGGCCTGTTCATGTCGCGGCAGCGGCTTGAAGCCGAGAACCTCTTTCTTCGTCATCGACTCAACATCGCTCTGCGGCGGGCACCGCAACGTCTACGGCTGCGGGGTAGTGATCGGGCCCTGCTGGTATGGATGACTCGGCTCTGGCTGTCCCTGCTCGGTTTGGCCCGAGTTGTTCAAGCCCAACGACCGTCAATCTACGATTTGGTAGAATCACTAAGAAAAATGACGGTTCCTAACGCTCGTGGCCGTTGGGGATGAGGATGATCATTGTTTCCAGCCCGGAAATTTTTGAAAACCAATACCTGCCTGCGGGTTACTAGTTCTTCCGAAGCCCGGTCACGCGATCAATCTTGAGGAGCTCCAAGTGTTTAACGAACCGATTGCTGCCTTTTTTACAATGGCTGAGGCGGGACAGTGGATGAAGCGCGATACACGCGCTGATCCAAATAAAATCATGCGTACGGTCGAAGTGGGTCAACCCCCATGGTAAATGTCCTTGCTGCCGCTGTATCGAAGATTAGTCGCGCTCGCCTGTGGAACGATCATCAGTGCCTTGCTGAGTTCGGAAAGCTCTCAAATGGTGGCGTGAACCGGCAAGCGCTCTCGGAACAGGAATGGGAGGCGCGCACTGTTTTGATCCAATGGGGCGATGACTTCGGCTTGTCTGCCGCCACGGATGAGATGGGTAACTTCTTCTTGAGACTAGAGGGCAGCGAACCTTCGTTACCACCAGTTGTCATTGGCTCACATATCGATAGCCAACCAACAGGTGGAAAATTCGATGGGGCGTTTGGTGTCCTTGCCAGTTTGGAAGTTCTGCGCGCTATACGAGAGACCGGCGTACTGCCGCGACGATCGATAGAACTCGTTGCCTGGATGAATGAAGAAGGGTCGCGTTTCGCCCCTGGGATGATGGGCTCCGCGGCCTTTTGCGGGGCTCGAGATATTGAGAAAATTCTAGCCGTGCGGGATGCAAACAACATCTCCGTCGCTGATGAATTGGAAATTATGCGTAAGCGGTTTCCATTGTTGCCCGTTCGGAAACTTGGGTTTCCGATTCACGCCTATATAGAGCCACATATTGAACAGGGACCGGTCCTAGAGCGCAAGTTACACAAGATCGGCGTCGTTACCGGGATCCAGGGAAAGCAAACATTCCGCGTCGATGTAAAAGGCGAGGAGGCGCACGCTGGCACAACTCCACGTGCTGCTCGCAAAGACGCCCTAATCGCGGCGATTTCACTTGTAAGTAAATTAGACAAGATTACGAGGGACCAAAAGGACGTAACTAGATTCACCGTTGGTCGATTTACGGTACAACCCAATGCACCCTCAGTTGTGCCTGCCCAGGTGTCGTTTTCTATCGACCTTCGACATCCGAATTCCAAGATATTGGATCATCTCGGAACTGAGATTTTGAAGGTTTGCAGCAATCATAGTAGTCCGTGTCACGTCGAGTGCGAGATGCTGGTCAATGATCCACCTGTTGTGTTTTCGAAAATATTACAAGAACAGATAGCAAGCGCCGCCAAGCAGCTTAATCTGAACGCCATGTCTATTCTTTCCGCGGCAGGCCATGACGCAAAATTTTTAGCGCGAGTTTGCCCGACGGGAATGATCTTTGTGCCTTGCAAAGATGGCGTCAGCCATAGTGAGGCGGAAAGCGCGGAACAGGATGATTTGTACGCGGGAGCGCAAGTGCTGTGCCAAGTAGCGTGTCACCAAGCCGGAGCGTAAGCCTGATAGGTCAACGATTAATTCTGATGAAATCTGTTCATAAAGGGAGTGTGGCATGAGCCCATCGACTCGCATCAAAACAACACTCGTTGGTTCATATCCGGTACCCGAATGGCTCACTCGTATCGCGACTGCGTTGAATCATGTCAGGTGGCTTAATCTTGCGATGCCCTTGGGTTGCGGAGACGAAGCATGGCCCGAAAACCTGCGCGCCGGACTGCCAAGCAGCTTGCACGAGCGAGGTCCACCGGTCGCAAGCATGCGGTGAAGCCAACGATCCCGCTCGCGACTGAACAGCAGTTCGAAGAGGCCTTTGGCGACAACAGCCTGACGCGGATCGGGCTGCAGGCCAAGAAGGGACGATATTTTTCCGGCGAAGAGCTGGCGACCGCGATCGAGGCCAATAGGATTTGAGCCAGGAACGGCTTCCCGGACGGCAGAGACAAAGTGCCCAAAACTGCCTCCAAGCGACTTTACGTATCTGCAGAGACCGCACGTCGCCGACTTCAACCCGCAAATCCGCCAGGGTTCGAGGCCTTCGTGACAGCATCAGAGACTGTGGGGACTAAGTGGACTGCGTGGTGGGCCCGGGAGGACTCGAACCTCCAACCAGACCGTTATGAGCGGTCGGCTCTAACCATTGAGCTACGGGCCCGGCGCGGCACCTTGTAGCAACCCGATTGGGGGCTGGACAATGTGAGCTTAGCGTCCCGGCAGCCCTAATTTCGGCCCTGCTTGAGCGAAGACGGCACGGCGGAGGCCGATGCCGGCTCGATCGCCATGATTGCCTGATAGGCATCTGTGAGGCCAGCGCCGAACTGGTCGTCGCGTCCTTTGGGCCCGAGATCCCTGGCGGTCGAGAGCAATATATTGCGAACGGCATCCGGGGTGAGGCTCGGCTTGCGCGCGAGCATCAGCGCCACCACGCCGCTGACTTCCGCCGCCGACATCGAGGTGCCGGAGGACACCTGATAGCTCGCATCCGGCCCGGGCGCGAGAATATCGACGCCGGGCGCCGCCACCGCGATGTGGCGTCCGCGGTTGGAGGCGGCGAACAATTTGTCCTCGGCATCGGTCGCGGTCACCGCGATCACGTTGGCGTCGGCCGCCGGATGAAGCGGCGGAGATTTCGGTCCGGCATTGCCGGCCGCCGCGATCAGCACGATGCCCTTTTTGCGCGCGGCTTCCAGGCTGCGGTGGATCGCCGGATCGGCCGGCCCGGCGAAGCTCATATTGATCACGCGCGCGCCCTGTGCCGCGGACCAGTCGAGCCCCTTGAGAATATTGAAAGTGGTGGCTTGCGCGCCGTTGCTGTTGGCGCCGAACGCAGTGACGCCAAGGATGCGTGCGGCGGGAGCAACCCCGACAAGCCGCGCACGCGCCGCGATCAGGCCGGCGATGCCGGTGCCGTGGGCGTGCGGCTTTTCCGGTGGATCGAGCGTATTGAACGTGCCGGCGATCACGCCGGCAAATTCGGGATGCGCCGTGTCGATGCCGGAATCGATCACCGCCACGAGCACGCCGTCGCCCTGGCTGATCTTGTGGGCGAGCGCAAGCCGCAGCTTGGCGTTTGCATATTGCGTGGGTTCGCCCGCGACCGCCTTGACCGGCTCGGCCTGCTGCTGAAGCGCGAACAGGTAATTCGGCTGCGCCGAGGATACAGTGCCGCTGCCGTCGGCTTCCAGCGCGCGCACAACCGCCGCGACCGAACGGCGATCGGGAATCCGCCAGCGGATCATCGTACTGCCGGTGAGCTGCACGCTTTGCTGTTCCAGCCGCGTGAGGCGGTGGCGCTGCTCGAGCGCGGCGATGCGCTGCGGCGTCATTGTGTTGGAGACTTCGACCACGACTTCGTCGGGCAGCAGACGCCGCTCGTTCGCCGGCGGCACGCCGCTGCCGCCGCGCCGGGCCGAGCGATTTTGCGGAGGCCGTCGCCGTCCGGGAATATCGTCGTCAAAATTGCCGTCGTCGATAACGTAGCCGGGCGGCGGCCCCCGATTGGGAATCCCAAGCAGAATGCCGGGCACCGCCGCGCCGAAGCCCGGTCCGCGCGGACCATATCCGCCGGGCCCGTATCCAGGTCCTTGCCCGCTCGGTCCGCTCGGCGTGCGCGAGCCGATATTCGGGCTCGGGCCGCGCGTATTGTATTTTTGCGCCCAGGCCGCGCCCGCGATCATGTCGCCGAGGATCATCACGGATAGCGCAACCGCCGCCGCGGCAAATCCCAAACCATGTCCGAACTTGCGCATGGTGTTTTCCTCTATCCGTGACCTGAAACTACTCGGCGGTGGCGATGAAACCGACCACTTTGTCTTCCTGCAGCCGCTTGACGATGCGCGCCAGCTCGTCTTTCGGCAGGCCGGTGACCGCAACGCGCACCCGGTATAACCCGCCCGCGAGCGGACCGCCCGCTAGCGTTACTTTATTGGTTTCCAGAAACTTGGTGATGTCGGCGGCGCTCGCCTGCGGGGCAAAGCGGATGATGGCAAAGGCTCCTTCGCCGGTCCCGGCGCTTGGCGCCGACGCGGTCTGATAGCCGCCCGCGGCCGGCTCTTTGAGCATGACGCCCGCGATCAGCCCGGCCTGCAAGACGATGGCCAGCACCGCGGCGGTCGCGGACCAGGCCAGCGTGCGCGGCGAGAAGCCCGCGAGGAATTCCGCCACCCGCGCGCTGATGTTGAACGAGGCAATGCTTTTGCGCGCCGGCTCGGCGTCGATCTTGCGGAACAGCTTCTCCATCGCGCGCGCCGACGGCGCGCCGAGCGTTTCGTTGAGATTGATGGTGGCGGAGAGTTCCTCGCGCACCAGTTCATAGCGGCGCGCCAGCTCGGCGTCATTGGCGAGCGCGTCCTCGACGCGCTTGGCGTCACGGCGGCTGAGTGTCCCCGCCGCATGCCACGGCAGGAGCTCCTCGATATCTTGGCGCTCAGGCGCCTGTGAGCTCTTCGTATTCATGGCCAGCCTCTTTCCACTCCTTGGGCCTTCAAAAGTTCGCCCATCTTCTTGCGCGCATAGAACATGCGCGTCTTCACCGTCGCCTCCGGGATGCCGACGATCCCGGCCACTTCCTCCACCGACTTCTCGTGGTAGTAGACCAAGTCGATGATCTCCCGGTGTTCCGCCGACAGCGCCGTGAGGCACTGACGCAGAACCGCACTCTTGTCCTTCTTTTCGAGGGTCACCTCGGGATTGTCCGATGTGTCCTCGATGGTTTCCGCCATCTTGTCGTCCAGCTCCACGTCCGGCCGGCGCCGAAGCGCCGACAGGGCCTTGAAGCGGGCGATCGCCAGCAGCCACGTCGAGACGGCGGCCCGTCCCTCAAACCGCCCGGCTTGACGCCAGACGTCGAGGAACACTTCGCTAATCAGGTCCTCCGCCGTCGACTCGTTACGCACGAGGCGGAGCACGAACCGGTAGACCCGCACATGGTGCCGGGCGAACAGCACCTGCATGGCAAGCCGGTCGCCGCTTGCGATTCGTCCGATGAGCACTTCGTCCGAAGTCGCCTGCATTCGCTGCGGCCGGCTCGTAAAGTAAGTCGCGTGGGACGGCGATTAGGTTCAACCGGAATTGAAGAAAACTGGTCCGGCCAGCCGATTTCGGCCCGCCCGCGCTCGCCGCCCGGGCGCAGGCCGATTCCGCATAAATTGACCTCGATTGGCGCATTTCCGCAAGCCCGGCGGCGCTGCGGCCCGCAGAACCGCGCGATCAGCGTACGATCAGGGCAATAAAGGCGAATCCGCACATCAGGGTGTGAAGTTCCGCGCTACTCAGCGTGCGCCGCCCGCGCGAGGCCGGGTCGAGCGCTATGAATTCGTTAACCCCCGATGCCAGGAGCAGCAGATAGTGCCGGCGCGCTGCATCCATGGCGACTGGCACAATGACGGGACGACCCGCTGTTATTTCCCGCCGCAGCCGGGCGAGAAAGTCGTCGTTTGACTGCCGGGGCGCGCAAAACCCTGCTTTGGTCACCCCCGATGGCGCCTCCAGAACAAGTTTGACGCCGAGCCGCGATCCGTAGCGAAGCATTTCCGCGACGGAATATCCCTGTGTCTTGTCCTCCGGGTCTGGAATGCGCCGATACATTGCCTCTGGATCGCCGCCGCGGCGCGCAGCGAGCGAGGCGAGTACCGCGCGGCCGCAATCGGTCGGGGTCTTTTGCTCGATCCAAGGCGGGTCGGGCGGCTGCATGCGCGCGGCGGCCGATACGGGTACTGCGATCAGCAGAGCGAAGAGCAACACAGCCACCGATCGCGCCGGCGTTCGGTTCACTGGTCGCACTGCTACGTCCTTCGGATGGCCGATAATCATGTTGAGGGTGAAAGGCGACGCTCCGCGTGCAAATAACTATACAGCGCGAAGCGTCTACAATTACACTGCCCGGTTTTCTGCAGCCTACCTTTCGCCTTCCGGGGTAGGTCGTACGTAGACGGCAGGAGCGCACGGTTTTCCAAATATCGCTGCAATCCCGCAGATAATCGAAGTAATAATACCCGACCGAACCGCCGGACTCGTCGCTGTCGTGTCGTCCCTGTGTTCGTAATAATATTTGACGACGATGATCAACAGCGGAATCAGCGCCGCCAATTCGATCGCTCCGGCATTAACTTTGGACATCGCCTGCCTGTTCAACGTCTGCACCACACGCGCTTCGCCCGGAGACAAGACCGGGACTGAACCGGCTTTCTGCGCGTCCACGAGTTTCGCATGCAGGCCGGGCCTCGACTTGGCGAGCGCGTCGAGTTGCGCTTGCGTGAGCACGGCGACACCACGGCCGAGATTGGATTTTGCCGCCATGGTGCGGCTGGTTGCCTGCGCAGCCGCGTAAGATGGCACGGCCGGCAACGTAACCATCGAAACGGTTGCGAGAAGTGCGAGAACGAGACCCACTTTCTTCATGACCATTAGCCCCCTGAGAATACAACCTATGAGTGAAGTTACGATATAAGCTTCTCTAAGGTTGTAATGGAGTCAACGCCCAACCTGCGCGGGAAACGCTCTATCCACCGATAAATTGAAGACCGGGCGGCCGCCGGCAAGCCCGCCGCTACATCCGCAACAGGCGTTTCGCGTTGCCGCTCAAAATCTTGACCTTGTCCTCGTCGGACAGCGGCACGCCTTCCATCCAGCGCACGGCCGGTTTGTTGTCGGCGACAAACGGCCAGTCCACCGCGAACAGGATGTGGTCGACGCCCATCTCCATCACGCAACACAACAGCGCCGGATTGGAGAAGAAGCCGCTGGTGGTGATGTAGAAATTGCCGCAGAAAATGTCGCGGAAGCTGATCGCCTTCTGCCCCGGCCGCTTGAGCGACTGGTCGATGCGCCACACCAGGAACGGCAGCGTCTCGCCGAGATGGCCGAGAATGATTTTCAGCCGCGGATAGGCTTCGAACACGCCCGAGAGCACGAGGCGAATGGCTTGCGTCGCGGTCTCCACCGTGTAGCCCCAGGCCGGGCGCACGACCAGCGGGAAGTCCTTGGCATAGTCCTTGTAATAGACATCCGTCACCGCCTGGTGCGGCAGCGAGGGATGCAGGTAGATCGGCACATCGAGCGCCTGCGCGCGCTCGAAGATCGGCCAGAATTTCTTGCCGTCGATAAACTCGCCGTTGGCCATGCCGTGGATCATCGCGCCCTTGAAGCCGAGCTTTGAAACCGTGCGCTCAAGCTCGTCAGCCGCCGCTTTTGGATCGGCGGTCGGCAGCGCGGCAAAGCCGGCGAAGCGCTTGGGATGCACGGCGACGGCGGCGGCAAGCCGGTCGTTGACCCGCCTGGTGAGCGCGGCCGCAATGTCGGGGGCAAGCTTCTGCGCCGAGGGCGCGCCGTGGGAGATGACCTGCACATCGATGCCGGCCTCGTCCATCTCCTTGAGGCGCACCTGGCCTAGATCGCCGAGGCGTTTTTGAATCTCGTCGTTGCGGCCGGCTTCCTGCCCGGTGAATTGCGCCGCCAGCTCCGCATCCCAATAGTGCTCTTCGAGCGCGATGATCGGGCAATTCGGCTTCTGCATCATGGTGTGGTTCCGCCAGGCAGGGAGTTGAAAAAATCGGCCGAAGGCCGGTTGCGGTTCTTATCAACGGCGGCGGGCCGTGTCACTGGCCCATTGCAGGCCTGCAACCGTGGACTCGTTCTGCGTGTGGCTGCGGCAAGGACTCATGCCGGGTTGGTTATGGCGGGCGGCGCGACTCAGATATGGATCGCGCATGTTGCCCGGCCTTCGGCTGATTTTCGGCGGATTCTGCGCGGCCCTGATCGGGCTCATGACCGGGCTCGGCCTGGTTGCGACATCGCGCTCCTATGTCACGCCCGCGGGCGCCGCCTTGCCGGCGCGCGGCGCGCTGATCGAGCATGCCAATCATCCGGAATGGAAGCAATTCCTGGTGCACGCAGCGCTGCGCCGCGCCGATGAGCTTAACCGCCTGAGCGAGCTTCCCGGCCGCGTGCCGGGTAGAAACGGCGGCGCGTATCTGGCGAATATGCCCACCCGCAACCTCGATTTCGCACCCGACGACGAGACCGGATCGGTCACCCGGACGCCGGGCGTGACGATCCCGATCGATATCGGCGTGACAAGCTCGACCGAATTATCCGTTCCCGGGTTGCAGCCGCCGCAGGTCAAGCCGGAGCGCGCCAAGCCTCCGGTCGCCAGCGAAGGAAAAAGCAGCCGCAAAATTCGCCCGCGAGCTGCGAAGCCGGCGAGCACCGCAACGCCGAGCCTGCTAGGCAACCCTTTCAGCGCGCTGTTCCGCGATTCGTCGAAATAGCCTAAGCGTGCGCGAGACGCCGCCGCGGCCTCAGCAGCAGCCACAGCACGATCGCCACGTTCAACAAGCTCCAGGCGAGACCGTTGGCGAAGGCGGCCTGATAGGAGCCGGTGAGATCGAAGATAAAGCCTGACATCCAGCCGCCAAGCGCCATCCCGAACAAGGTCGCCATCAGCACAAGGCCGACGCGCGTGCTGGCCTCTTGCGGCAAAAAATACTCGCGCACGATGATGGCGTAGCTCGGCACGATGCCGCCCTGGAACAGACCGAACATCGCCGAGATGACGTAGAGCGAGATGAGCCCGTCGAACAGCAGATAGAACAACAGCGCTACACCTTGCAGCACGGAGCCAAGCAACAGCGTGCGCAATCCGCCGATGCGGTCGGCGATGAAACCGGTGGCCACGCGGCTGACGATGCCAAAGGCCAGCATCAGCGATAGCATTTCGGCGCCGCGCGCGACGCCATAACCGAGATCGCCGCAATAAGCCACGATGTGCACCTGCGGCATCGACATCGCCACGCAGCAGGCGACGCCCGCGACGCAGAGCAGAACCTGCAACGTGTTCGGCGAAAGGCCGAGCGCGCCATGCGCGCTGCCCACCGGCACCGAAGTGGCATGTTGCAACGGCGCGTGGCGGCGCAGCGCCATCGACAAAGGCAGCATGACGGCGGCGCAAAACAGCCCGACGCCGATATGGGTCGCGCGCCAGCCGTCGGTCGCAATGAAATGCTGCAACACCGTCGGCCATAGCGTTCCGGCGAGATAGTTTCCCGCAGCGCATATGGCGACCGCGATGCCGCGCCGGCGCACGAACCAATGCGAGATATCCGCCATCAAAGGGCCAAAGGTCGCGGCGCAGCCGACGCCGACCAGCAGCCCCTGCACCAGCGCGTATTGCCATAGCGTGGTCGCGAAGCCGGCGAGGACATAGCCAGCGCCGAGCAATATGGTCCCTAACAATAGCGACGTCAGCACGCCGAAGCGGTCGGCGATGCGGCCCATCAGCACGCCGCCGAAGGCAAAGCCGATCATTGTCAAGGTGAAAGGCAGCGAAGCGTCCGCGCGGGCGACGGCAAATTCAGCCTGCACTGCCGGCAGCGCGACCGGAACGGACCACATGCCGACGCCGCCTACGGTGCCGAGCGCGACCGAAGCAACAAGCCGCAGCCAGGCGCTGGGGGAATCCACTAGGGGAAATGTCGGGGAGACGCTCACTGTGCGGACATTCGACGCCCGCGCGGATGACGTCAAGCCGGAGCCGGCGGCTGCGCGCTGGCGTCCGATCGGTCCTGATAAACTCAGCCGATCATGCTCTGGGTATCAGGCGCCGGACGCGATCTGCTGCGCCAGCAACGCGACCCCGATACCGGCGATGCCGGCGCCGGCCAGCCGCAGCGGCGAGAGGTTTTCGTCCCATCGTTTTGCCAGCACGCGCACAAGCGCCATTGCGCCGAGCGCGATCGCGGTCTGGATCGCCGCAAGCCCGATCAGATACGCCGTCAAAGGCGACGCTTCGGCGCCATAGATCGACTCGCCAAGCGCATAGCCGTGCACGACGCCGGTGAGCGCGAACAGCGTCAAGGCCGCCGCCGGCGACGGCGATTGGCGCCGCAGCATCGTCATGCCGAGGATGACCACGGTGAGCGCCACCAGAATTTCCGCGCCTGGCACACCTGCCCCGCGCATATGTCCCGCGACGCCTGCGATCATCGCCAGAACGTAACCGGCGGCGAGCGCCGGCCCGGCGCGATGCGCGGCCGCGAGGCAGCCGACCGCTATGACCGCGGCGAAATGGTCGAGGCCGATGATCGGATGTGCCAGCCCGGACAGCAGTCCCTGCGCGAACGTCAGCGGAAGCCGGCCGGCCATGACGTGATGCGCGAAGGCCGGCCCGGCCCATAGCGCTATCGGGAGCGCCGCCCAAATCCATTTTTTATGCACGACATTCTCCCGGCATGATGGCGGCAAGTTTAGCGGCTTGGCTTGCGCTTGACATCCCCTCCCCGTCCCCCGACAAACCGCTCGCCAACGAACGCCGGGGCACCCATGTCGAAGACCGATCTCGCCCAAACCATCGACGCCGCCTTCGAAAGCCGCGACGGCATCAGCCCGAAAACCAAAGGCGCCGTGCGCAAGGCGGTGAACGCCGCGCTCGACCTGCTCGACCGCGGTGAGGCGCGGGTCGCCGAGCGGCTAACCGACGGCAACTGGCGCGTCAATCAATGGCTCAAGAAAGCGGTGCTGCTGTCGTTTCGTTTGAACGACATGAGCGTGATCCCGGGTGGGCCGGGCAAGACCGTGTGGTGGGACAAGGTCGATTCCAAGTTCAAAGGCTGGAACGCCGCGCGCTTCCGCAAGGCCGGCTTTCGCGCGGTGCCGGGCTGCGTCGTGCGCCGCTCGGCCTATATCGCGCCGGGCGTTGTGCTGATGCCGTCATTCGTCAATCTCGGCGCCTATGTCGACACTGGGACGATGATCGACACCTGGGCGACCGTCGGCTCCTGCGCGCAGATCGGAAAAAATTGCCACATCTCCGGCGGCGCCGGCATCGGCGGCGTGCTGGAGCCGTTGCAGGCGGGGCCGGTGATCATCGAAGACAATTGCTTCGTCGGTGCGCGTTCGGAAGTGGCGGAAGGCGTGATCCTGCGCACCGGCGCGGTGCTCTCCATGGGCGTGTTCCTCGGCGCCTCGACCAAGATTATCGATCGCGAGAGCGGGCGCATTTTACAAGGCGAGGTGCCGCCTTATTCCGTGGTGGTGCCCGGCACGCTGCCGGGAAAAAACGGCGGTCCCGGCCTCTCATGCGCCGTCATCGTCAAGCGCGTCGACGAAAAGACGCGCTCGAAGACCAGCATCAACGAATTGCTGCGGGATTGAAGGCGGAGAAAGTTCATGGCCGCCGATCCCGTTGCCTTCGCCCGCGACCTGCTGCGCTGCCGCTCGGTGACGCCGCAGGAAGGCGGCGCGCTGAACTTTCTGGAAAAGACGCTGAAAGCGGCGGGCTTCGCGGTCCACCGCATGACCTTCAACCAAGCGGGCGCCGAACCGGTTGAAAATTTATACGCGCGTATCGGCGCTGCGTCGCCGCATCTGATGTTCGCCGGCCACACCGACGTGGTGCCGCCGGGCGAAGAGAGCGCATGGCGGCATCCGCCGTTTGCGGGAGAAGTCACCGACGATACGCTCTATGGCCGCGGCGCGGTGGACATGAAGGGCGGCATTGCCTGCGCGCTTGCCGCCGTGCTCGATCATCTTGCCGCCAACAAAAAGCCGAAAGGCTCGATCTCTTTCCTGATCACCGGGGACGAGGAAGGCATCGCCGTCAACGGCACGCCGAAGCTGTTGAAATGGGCGGCCGAGCGCGGCGAGAAGTTCGACCATTGCATCCTGGGCGAGCCGAGCAACCAGGAAACGCTCGGCGACACCATCAAGATCGGCCGGCGCGGCTCGCTCAACGGCACGCTGGTGGTGAGCGGCCGCCAGGGTCACGTCGCCTATCCGCAGCGCGCGGAAAATCCCATCCGCGGACTGGTGGCGCTTGTATCTGCGCTCAACGCCAAGCCGCTCGACCAAGGCAGCGCGCATTTCCCGCCCTCGCATCTGGAATTCACCTCGGTCGATGTCGGCAACAAGACCGTCAATTTGATTCCGGGCGAAGCGCGTGCGCGCTTCAATATACGCTTCAACGATCACCACACGTTGGACTCACTCAAGGCATTGATCGATAAACGCGCCGCCGAAGCGGCGGCGGGGAAAATCCGTTTCTCGTTTGCATGGGAGCCGTCGAACGCTGCGGTGTTCGTGACAAAACCAGGCCCGTTCACCGATCTGGTGGCGGCCGCGGTCGCCGAGGTGACCGGGCGCAAGCCGGAACTCTCGACCACCGGCGGCACGTCGGATGCGCGCTTCATCAACGACTATTGCTCGGTGGTGGAATTCGGCCTCGTCGGGCAGACCATGCATCAGGTGGACGAACGCGTGCCGCTCGCAGATCTCACCGCGCTGACGGCGATCTATCGCAAGATCATCGATAAATATTTCGACTAAACAATTTCGTCATGGCCGGGCTTGGCCCGGCCATCTCGCTTAGGTGGGCACGATCAGTGCGAGCCTTATCGGGATCGCCGGGACAAGCCCGGCGATGACAAATGTCGTGTTAGCATCAATACTCCACCCGCATCAGATAAAGCCCGTCCGGCGGCGCGATCGGGCCGCAGGCTTTGCGGTCGTGGGCGGCGAGTGCTTTTGCGAGATCGTCCACGTTCCACTTTCCTGCGCCGACCAATTCCAGCGAGCCGACCATCGAGCGCACTTGCGAATGCAGGAACGAGCGCGCCGCGGCGCGGATGACGATCTCGTCGCGGTCGCGGGCGACATCGAGCCGGTCGAGGGTTTTCAACGGCGAATTGGCCTGACATTCGGTGGCGCGAAAGGTAGTGAAATCGTGATGTCCGACCAGCGCTTGCGCGGACGCATGCATGGCCGCGGCATCGAGCGGGCGCACCACCCGCCAGGCGCGGCCGGCATCGAGCGCGAGATCGGGCCGGCGATTGGATATTCGGTAGAGATAATGCCGCCTGGTCGCCGATGTTCGGGCGTTGAACCCCTCCGGCACTTTTTCCGCCGACAAAATGGCGACCGGATGCGGCCGCAGATGCTTGTTGAGCGCATCGCGCACCGTGTCGATGTCCCACTCTTTGGCGAGATCGACATGCGCCACCTGTCCGCGCGCATGCACGCCGGCATCGGTGCGGCCGGCGCCCTGCACCATGACGGTCTCGGCGGTGAAGGCTTCGATCGCGGCGGTGAGCACGCCCTGCACGGTCAAGCCGTCGGTCTGCGTCTGCCAGCCGAGAAACGGCGTGCCGTCATATTCGATGATGAGCTTGTAGCGCGGCATGGGTTGGGCACTTTCTAACTTCCCCTCTCCCCTTGTGGGAGAGGGTGGCGAGTTGCGAGCTTGCAAGCAACGAGCCGGGTGAGGGGTCAGCGCCTCGCGAGAGTTCGGACCCCTCACCCACCTCGCGGACTTGCGTCCGCTCGGTACCCTCTCCCACAAGGGGAGAGGGAAAAAAGCGAGCGTCACGCGATTTGCATACCGCGCCCAACCGGTGTGCCGCGCAGGAACTCCTCCGCCCGCATCGGCTGCTTGCCGGCGCGCTGCACGTCGACCAGGCGCACCACCCCCTCGCCGCAGGCAATCGTCAACTTGTCGTCGAGCGCGGTGCCGGGCGCACCCGATCCGTCGCCCCCGGTCGAGCGCAAAACCTTGACGCGCGCGCCGCCGAGTTCGAACCAGGCGCCGGGAAACGGCGAAAGTCCGCGCATATGGTCGTGCACTTGTTTCCACGGCTTCGACCAATCGATCCGCGTCTCGTGCTTGGAGATTTTCGCCGCATGGGTGACGCCGCTGGCCGGCTGCGGCGTGAACGCAAGCGAACCGCGATCGAGCGCACCGAGCGCGCGCAGCATCACATCCGCGCCGATGCGCGCCAGCGCGTCGTGCAATTCGCCCGCCGTCATGTCGGCCCCGATGGCGATGCGCTCCGCCATCGCCATGTCGCCGGTATCGAGACCTTCGTTCATTTTCATCACGGTGACGCCGCTCTCGCCGTCGCCCGCCATGATGGCGCGGTTGATCGGCGCAGCGCCCCGCCAGCGTGGCAACAGCGAGGCATGCAGGTTGAAGCAGCCGAGGGAAACGGCGTCGAGGATCGGCTTGGGCAGCAGCAAACCGTAGGCGACGACGATGGCCGCTTCGGCGCGGTGCGCGCGAAATTCCGCTTCGGCGTCGGCGCTCTTGAGCGTCGCCGGCGTGAGCACCGCAAGCTTGTGCGCCCGCGCTTCACGCTCGACCGGCGACGGTTGCACGTCCATGCCGCGGCCCGCCGGTTTTGCCGCCCGCGTATAGACCGCCGCAACATCGTGGCCGCGCGCGACCAGCTCAAGCAGCGTCGGCACCGCGAAGTCGGGCGTGCCCATGAAGATCAGGCGCATTAAAGACCGCGCGAACTCGGCTCGACGCGCGCGGCCGGCGCATGATCTCCGCCGCGCTTGGCGGCTTTCTTGTATTTCTTGATGACGCGCTCGCGCTTGAGCTTGGAGATGTGGTCGATGAACAGCACGCCGTTGGTGTGATCGATTTCGTGCTGCAAACAGGTCGCCAGCAGACCGCCAGCCTCGATTTCCTGCGGCTTGCCGTCACGGTCGAGATATTTCACCTTCACCGACACCGGCCGCTCGACCTGTTCGTAATATTCCGGAATCGAGAGGCAGCCCTCCTCGTAGGTGGCTTTCTGGTCCGACGCCCAGACCAATTCGGGATTGATATAGACCTGCGGGTCTTTCGGTTCGTCCTTCTTGGCGAGGTCCATGGTGACGACGCGCGCGGGTACGCCGACCTGGATGGCGGCAAGCCCGATGCCCGGCGCCTCATACATGGTCTCGAACATCTCCTCGATCAGCCTGCGCAGGTCCTTGTCGAATTTCGTCACCGGTTCGGAAACCAGCCGCAGCCGCTTGTCGGGCAGAGTGATGATCTCGCGCAAAGCCATGCGCGGCGATGTAAGGGCTGGGCGATTTGAGGTCAATGGAACCCAGCCTTTCTGCTTGAGTGGGCGGGATAATCGCCCTACCGTTCGCCCTTCGTTCGCGCCGCCAAAGCGAATCGAGGTAGAACCCCCCACATGATGGAAACTCTCCTGATCGCTGCCGGTCTCGTCGTTGGGCTTGGCGTTGCCGCGCTCGTGTTCGTTCTGCTGCGCGCGCGCGCGCCGGTGCCGGACCGCGCGGCCGAGCAGCAGGTGATCGAACTCTCGGGCCGCATGCAGACGATGACCGAGATGCTCACGCGCGCACAGGCGCAGCTGCAGCAGACCGTGCACGAGCGGCTCGACGCCGTGACCCAGCATCTCGGCCAGTCGATGCAGACGTCGACCAAACAAACCGTCGACAGCTTGCAGAAACTCAACGAGCGCATCGCGGTGATCGACGGCGCGCAGAAAAACCTCACCGACCTTACCTCACAGGTGACATCGCTGCGCGACATCCTTTCCAACAAGCAGTCGCGCGGCGCATTCGGCCAGGGTCGCATGGAAGCGATCGTGCAGGACGGGCTGGCGAAAGGCTCCTACGAATTCCAGTTCACGCTCTCGAACCGCACGCGGCCGGACTGCGTCGTGTTCCTCGCCGTCGACGACCGCCCGCTGGTGATCGACGCCAAGTTTCCACTCGAGGGCGTCACCGCCTTTCGCGACGCCCGCAACGACGAGGAGAAAAAACAGGCGGCGCAGCGCCTGCGCGGCGATGTTGCCCGGCACGTCGCGGACATTTCGGAAAAGTATCTTATCCCCGGCGAGACGCAGGACGTCGCGCTGATGTTCGTACCGTCCGAGTCGGTGTTCGCCGAATTGCACGACAGCTTCGACGACATCGTGCAAAAAGCCTATCGCGCCCGCGTGGTGCTGGTGTCGCCGGCGCTGCTCACGCTGGCAATCCAGGTGATGCAGCAAATCCAGAAGGACGCGCGCATGCGCGCGGCGGCGCAGACGATCCAGGGCGAGGTCAACCATCTGATGGACGATCTTGGGCGCTTGCGCGAGCGCGTGCTCAAGCTGCAGCAGCATTTCGGTCAGGCCAACGAAGACGTGTCGCAAATCCTGATTTCCGCCGACAAGGTCGCCAAGCGCGGCGGCCGGATCGAGTCGCTGGAATTCGAAACCGATGAGAGCGCCCGCGAAGCGCGCGCCGTCATCCCGGCGCCGATCCGCAAGCTTGAGGCGGGCGAATAATGACGGCGGCACCCGACGCCGCGTCTGCGCGCCCCGGATTTTTCGATTCACTCGCGGTCTATTTCAAGCCGCGCGTGCTCATCGTGCTGCTGCTGGGATTTTCCTCCGGCCTGCCGCTGGCGCTCTCCGGCTCGACGCTGTCGGTCTGGCTGGTCGAGCGCGGGGTCGATCTCGCCACCATCGGACTTTTTTCGCTGGTCGGCCTGCCCTACACCTTCAAGTTCCTGTGGGCGCCGCTGGTCGATGCGCTCGACGTGCCGGTGCTCTCGCGGCTGCTCGGGCGGCGGCGCGGCTGGCTGGTTTTTTCGCAGCTGCTGCTCGCCGCCGCGATTGTCCTGCTCGGGTTCTGCGATCCGGTCAATTCGATCCGCCTGATTACGCTCGGCGCCGTCATGGTCGCGGTTGCCTCGGCCACGCAGGACATCGTGGTCGACGCCTTCCGCGTCGAGAGCCTGGAAACAAACGAGCAGGCCGCCGGCATGGCCGGCTACGTCGCCGCCTATCGCATCGGCATGCTCGCCTCCGGCGCGGGCGTGCTGCTGCTGGTGGCCTGGCTCGAAAACGTCGGCGTCGCGCGCGACGCGGTGTGGATGTGGGGCTATATCGCCGCAGCGGCTTTCATGGCGGTCGGCCTGATCGCGACATTGCTCGCCACCGAGCCGGACGCGCCCGCGCGCACCGACATGGCCGCCGCCCCGCTGCGCCGGGTGATGTCCACCGCCGCCGGCGCATTCGGCGAATTCCTCGGCCGCGAGAGCGCCATCGCCATTCTGCTGTTCGTCGTGCTGTACAAGTTTTGCGACGCTTTCGCAGGCGTGCTCACCGCGCCCTTCGTCATCAGTATCGGATTCGACAAGGCTACCTATGCCGCGGTTGTCAAAGGCGTCGGCCTGGCGGCGGCGCTGATCGGCGGCTTTGCCGGCGGCGCCATCGCGCGCGCGCTGCCGCTTTCGACCAGCCTGTGGATCGGCGGCATTTTGCAGATGGCGTCGAACTTCACTTTTTCGTGGCTGGCGCTGATCGGGCCGAGCGTGCCGGCGCTCACCGCCACCATCATCGTGGAGAATTTCACCGGCGCCATCGGCACTGTGATCTTCGTCGCCTATTTGTCGGCGCTATGCGGCAATCGCGCCCACACCGCGACGCAGTTTGCGCTGCTCACCGCGCTCGCCGCAGTCGGGCGCACGACGCTGGCCTCCGGCGGCGGCTATGTGGCGGAAGCGACCGGCTGGGTGGTGTTCTTCGTCATCACCGCGCTCGCCGCGATCCCCAGTTTGCTGCTGCTGTGGTGGCTGCAATGGCGCGGGCATTTCGCGGGCCTGGAAAAGCGCGCGGCCACGCCCAGCGCCGGCTAAAATAACGTCCGCTGTTTCATCGCGGCCGACAGCGTGCCCTCGTCGAGATAATCCAGCTCGCCGCCGACCGGCACGCCATGCGCCAGCCGCGTCACCTTCACATTCGCGTTGTGCAGCAAGTCGGTGATGTAATGCGCGGTGGTCTGGCCATCGACGGTTCCGTTGAGCGCCAGGATCACTTCCTTCACGGCATCGTCATGCGCGCGCGACACCAGTGAATCGATGGCAAGATCCTGCGGCCTGACGCCGTCGAGCGGCGACAGCGTGCCGCCGAGCACATGATAGCGCGCGCTGACCGCGTGCGCGCGCTCGAGCGCCCAGAGATCGGCGACATCGGCGACCGCGACGATGATGGAGGGATCGCGTTTGACGTCGGTGCATACCGTGCAGGGGTTTTGCGTGTCGATATTGCCGCACACGCCGCAGATCACGATCTTGTCCATCGCGACCTGCAAGGCGGAGGCGAGCGGCGCCATCAGCAGTTCGCGTTTCTTGATCAGATGCAGCGCCGCGCGCCGCGCCGAGCGCGGACCCAAGCCGGGCAGGCGCGCCAGCAACTGGATCAGGCGTTCGATCTCGGGTCCGGCGACGGCGGCGGGCATGGCTAGATGTCATTCCGGGGCGCCGCGAAGCGGCGAGCCCGGAATCCATATTCACAAACCGGGATTATGGATTCCGGGTCCGCGCCTTCGGCGCGTCCCGGAATGACTAAAATAAAAGTCATGGCGGACATCAAAACAATTTCATTCCCGGCGGCAACGGCAATCCACCGGTGAGGCCCTTCATTTTTTCCTGCATCACGGCTTCGGCCTTGCGGCGCGCGTCGGCATGGGCGGCGACCAGCAGATCCTCGAGGATTTCCTTTTCCGAAGGCTTCAGCAAAGATTCATCGAGCTTGATTCCTTTCAGCTCGCCCTTGGCCGTGAGCCGCACGCTGACCATGCCGCCGCCGGCCGCGCCCTCGACTTCGATCTGGTCGAGCTGGGCTTGCAGCTCCTGCATTTTGGTTTGTAACTGCGAGGCCTGCTGCATCAGGCCGAGAAAATCCGTCATCGGCTAATCCTGTTCGTTCTCGCCGTCCGCGTCCGGCGGAATTTCCACGCCGTCCGGCTCGCGCTTGCTGACGCCGACGATTTCCGCGCCGGGGAAACGCGCCAGCACCGCCTGCACCAGCGGATCGGCGCGCACGCCGCGCTTCATCTCCGCTTCAAGTTCGTCGGCCTTGGCGCGCACGGTCGGCGCGCCTGCTTCGGCCGAGACCACCACGATCCAGCGCTTGCCGGTCCAGGACGAGAACTTCCGTTGCAGGTCGTGCACCAGCGTTTTCACCGCGCTCGATTCGAGCGCGATTTCCAGCCGGCCGTCTTCATAGCGCACCAGGCGGACGTCGCGTTCGAGCGCCAGCTTCACCGCGATGTCGCGCTTGTCCTGCGCGAGCGCGATCAACTGCTCGAACGTGCCGACGGCGATCGTCGGCACCTCCGGCGCCGGATCGCCGGCCGGTTGCGCCGTCGCGAGCGCGGAACGCGGCGCCCCGCGCGGGGAATCAAAACGCGGCGCAAACGATTGCCCGGCGCTTGACCCGGCGCTTGGCGTGGAACTTGGCGCGGAACTTGGCACGGCCGCCGCACCGCCATTGCCCTGCGGGCGCGCGGGGGCGGACGCGCTTTCATCGCCCAAAGCGCGGATCGCTTCGTCCGGGCTCGGCAGATCGGCGGCATAGGCGATACGCACCAGCACCATCTCGGCGGCGGCGACCGG
>CAMAWF010000019.1 GCA_945861895.1 Rhizobium sp. Q54 | reverse complement strand
CGCAAAACGGACATGCCTTTTGGGCTCCATTACCTCTCAGTTTGACCTGGAACATACATCGGACCGGCACCGTCACGATAAGCAACACGGCTCAACGCTACTGAGCCCAAATTGCTCCTTCTGGATCGGAGGGCATGGGACCGACCCGTACGAGCAATAGACGCAGCAATCGCCCGCTTTGCGCTTCATGCGGGCACCGCACCGCTTGCAGTCGTAGCTGTACTGGCAGGCGTCCGTCGGCATCATTTCGATCGCGTGAAAGCCGCACTCCGGGCAAGTAATTGTCGAGTGCGTTGCGATTACGTCTGTCGCTTTTGGCTGCGGCGACATCGCAGATTGCCCACGGTTAGGCAACGAATCGCTCCCACCAACCGGAGGTTACCACCAGCCCGGTGATGGCAGCCCCAATCCACAAAGCCGTCTTCGTCAATTGCTGCGAAGGATTTACTGCGCAGGCAGCGCCTTCGACCTCCGCCCGTGGGGGTCGATAGACCAGCCAGAAAGCAACTCCGAGCATGAGAATGGCGGCAACGCGGAAGGCGGTTTGATAAGGAGCGAAGATCGAGAACATCGACAATGAAGCGCCCCCGATGCCAAGCGCGCCCAGCGACAATGGAATAACGCAACACGTGGAAGCGGCCAGCGCGGCTACCAATCCACCGCCCGCCAGAAGCTTTGTGAGCATTCCAGGTCTCCAAGAAATTCCTGTCAACGCGAGAATTGCGCTCGAAGTCGATTCCCTGGCGCCACCCCGGTTACGGACAGAGCGGACACACGGCGAATGCTGTTACCCCGAGTGCGAGCAGCGTCGCGGCGGCGATTATCAATCGAGCAATCATCCGGATTCTCCCTAAATCAGACCGAGGCATCGGTCGATGGAACGCAACCTGACATCACGCTACTATCTGTAGCTGCTACAGATGCAAGCCCGGAGTTTGATAATCATGGTCACGAATTCGCGAGCGAAATCAGTGCTGATCGGTACGCTGGCCGAAAGAACCGGCGTCAACATCGAGACCATCCGCTATTACGAGCGGGTGGGATTGCTGCCCTCACCTCCACGCAGCGAGGGACGATGGCGCGTATACGACGAAGAACACATTCAGCTGCTAAACTTCGTTCGACGCAGCCGCGAGCTGGGTTTCTCGTTAGACGATATCCGCGCGCTGCTTGCGCTGGTGGATGATGGGAATACGGAATGTGGCGCAGCGAAAAAAATAGCGCTTCGGCATCTCGCTGACGTTCATGGTAAAATCACGAGCCTGAAGCGGCTCGAACGCGCGCTCAAGAACATGACCGACGCCTGTCGTCCCGGCGATCAATCTTCGTGCCCTATCATCGAGGCCCTCAATACTAGTGCTGAGGCGCGCGCCAGTTAAGCCAAAAAATCAAAGAACACCGTGTTACGTGTTCGGTGTTGGCGCATCCCGGAACTGCTGCCTGCCGCGAGTGACGGCCGCTTACGGCTCAAAAGCGAAATCTAGCAAATCGTCCCAGGACGTGTTTATGAGTGCACGCCCAAGCCAGTCTTGATGCCCCCTTGCCTTGACCCTCTCCCCACAGGGAGAGGAAGAACAATGTCAGTGCTTAGCCCGGCGACCAGCCCTTCGGCGCCAGCTCGAAACCGGAAAATTCAAATCCCGGTGCCACGGTGCAGCCGGCAAGCGTCCAGTCGCCGAGGCTTTCCGCCGCCTGCCAGGTGTGCGCCGGCACCAGCGCCTGCGGAAGCTCGCCGGCCGCGAGGTTGCTGCCGAGTTTGACCGGCCGGCTTTGCTTTGCCTCGGCGATCGAAAGCAGCAGCGGACTGCCCGCGTAAAAGTGCCAGGTCTCCACCGCGTCGATGCGGTGCCAATGCGAACGCTCCCCGCGCGCCAGCAAAAAATAGATCGCGGTCGACGCCGCGCGTCCGCCGATGAGCCGCGTATCGCGGAACGTCTCGCGGAAGTGCCCGCCTTCCGGATGCGGCTTGAGATCGAGCAGGCGGATGATATCGGCTGCGGTCAGGGTGGAAACGATCATGGCATTGCCTCGTTCCGTCATCCTGAGGTGCGAGCGAAGCGAGCCTCGAAGGGCGACGGTAAACTAGAACCTGTTCTTGCGTTCGCGAATTTCCGCAAACACCTGCGCCGCCGGTTTCCCGGCCATGCCGAGGGAGGCCGCGACCTCCGGATTGTCGGCGCGCAGGAAGCAGTTCGCTGCTTTCTCGTCGCCGATTTTGACCGGGCAGGTCGGTGCATTGCGCGCGCGCAATTGCTTCACTTCCGCCTCGCGCGCCAGCAGCGCTTTATTATTTGGCTCGATGGTGCGCGCGAAGCGGATATTGGCCTCGGTGTATTCGTGGCCGAAATAGATTTGCGTGTCGTCCGGCAGATCGCGCAGCTTGAGCAACGACCGCCACATCTGCTCCATCGTCCCCTCGATCACCCGGCCGCAGCCGATCGAAAACAGCGTGTCGCCGACGAATGCCAGCTTGTCGCCATGAAACCAATAGGCGATGTGGCCTGACGTATGGCCCGGCGTTTCGATGACATTTGCCGTGAGTTTGCCGACGCTGACTTTGTCGCCTTCGGCGACCGTCTCGTCGACCAGGGCAATGCGCGCGGCCTCCGCGCGCGGCGCCACCACGCGGCACTGGTATGCTTTCTTGAGCGCCGCAATGCCGTCGGTGTGATCGGCGTGGTGATGCGTCACCAGGATGTCGGTGAGTTTCCAGCCCTTGGCCTTGAGCGCGGCCTCCACCGGGGCTGCTTCCGGCGCATCGATCGCCGCGGTTGCGCCGCTGGCCGGATCGTGCAGCAACACGCCGAAATTGTCCTGACGGCAGGGAAAAAGGTGGATTTGCGCGGTCATTGCGTCCTCGTTTTGTCGTCGATTGCATTAACCGTAGCACGCGGATGAATTGTCTTGAACGCGGACGTTTGCGCGCGATCCGGCCGGATCGGACGAATTTATGCTAGTTTTGCCGCATGACGATTGACGTTGTCGACCTGCGCGATTTCTACAGCCAGCGCCTCGGCGTGGTGGCGCGGCGATTTGTCAGCCGCGGCATCCGCAGCCGCTGGGCGGAGACCGCCGGCCAGCGCCTGCTCGGCGTCGGCTACGCCACGCCCTATCTCGGCTTGTTCCGCGAAGAGGCGGAGCGCTGCCTTGCCTTCATGCCGGCGCCGCAAGGCGTGGTGAAATGGCCATCCACGCGGCCGGCGCTGACGGCGCTGGTGGACGAACACGAATTTCCGCTCGCCGATTCCGCCGTCGACCGCGTGCTGCTCGTGCATGCGCTGGAGATGACGCAAGACGCGCCGGCTTTGCTGCGCGAGGCGTGGCGCGTGCTGGCGTCCGGCGGCAGGTTGCTGGCGGTCGTCCCCAACCGGCGCGGATTGTGGGCGCGCATGGACCATACGCCGTTCGGGCACGGGCGGCCGTATTCGCGCTCGCAGATCACAAATCTTTTGCGCGATACCTGGTTTACGCCGACCGGATGGGCGGAAGCGCTTTACGTCCCCCCGATCGCGCGCGGCTGGTTCCTGCGCTCGGCCGTGGCCTGGGAGCGCACCGGCGCGACGATTTCCGCGCCGTTCGCGGGCGTGCATATCGTCGAGGCGACGAAACAGGTGTATCGCGCGATTCCGGCGCGGCGCGAAAAAAGCCGGCTGGTGCCGCGCTTCGAGCCGGCGCTGGCGCCCTCATCGGGTGGCGCGGCGCGAAACTCCAACTAGCTTTCGATCACTCGCCGGGCTGACGCGGCGGCTCGTCGTCGCTCTCGCCTGCCGCGCTGTTCGGCGCATTCGGGGCGTTTGGCGCATTCGGGGCGTTGCCGAATTCCGGGCGTGGGCCGCGATGGCGCCGTCGGCGGCGGTGCAACGGAAGGCGATCCTGATTGTCGTAGTCGTTCTGACCGTTGCCCTGCGGCTGTTGGCTTGGCTGCGGCGGCTGCGGCTGCACGCCGCCGGTGATGAAAGAGGGCAGGCCGCCGACCTCCTGGTTGCCGCCGGCATTGCCGCTCGTATGACCGGTTTGCCCGTCGACATGTTGCGGATTTTTCTGAGGGGGCTGATTGTTCTGATGATGTTGCTGCTGCGGACGCGGCTGTTGCTGCGAAAATTGCTGATCGCGCGGCGGAAACGGCTGCGCGTCGCGCGGCAAATAGGGCTGCGCCTGCGGCTGCGGCTCGCGCGGAACGTAGCTCGGCTCGTTCTGCCCGGATTGAGAAATTCCCGGACCGTCGTCGCTGCCGTCGTCGAAGGAGTCTTCGCCTTGCGCTCCTTGCGTGGCGCCGCCCTCAGGCGGGCGGTTGGCGTAGGGGTTTTGCTGACGGAACTGCTCCTGCGCCGCGGCGATCAGGCGAAAATAATGTTCCGCGTGCTGGTAGTAGTTTTCTGCGGCGACCGGATCGCCGGAACTCTGCGAGTCGCGGGCAAGCTGAATGTATTTTTCCGCGATGTGGGATGCATTGCCGCGAATTTTCACATCGGGTCCGTTCGACTCGTAGAGCCGCGTCAACGGATTGTGGTGGTGATGGCCACCCTTACGATTGTTGTTGTTGTTGTTATTGTTGTTGCGCCCGCGCATACGCTTGTTGTTTTGACCGTTTCTCATGGCTTGCCTGTTCGCCGATCCTTCGATTTGAGGCGGTGTGATCCGCCGATTGTTTCACCAAACGTCTTGCCAGACTTGAAACCGCATACGGACCGCTCCGGCGACCGCGCCTGAATGAAAACAGGCATGCGGCACGAATCGTCGTCGCATCCGATTATTATCGCGATAGCCGAAGCAACCCCTCGGTCGCGGCATTGCCGCGGCTCGCCTACCTCTCGTTATGCGCATCGCTCAAATTGGCGATAAATTTAAGCGCCTAACCGGTGAAGCATCCAGACCCGAAGGTGGCGACCCTGCTTGCCGTCACGTTGCTTGCCGTTTATGCCGGCTCTACGTCATCCACCTTAGCTTGCGCCGCTAGCCTCGCTGAGCCTTGCTCCGGGCTTCGTGGCGACGCAATCGTTTCGGGTCGATTCCTGGGCGGAAGCTAGTCCGTCTTGGGCGCTAATCCAAGTGCTTTTTTCGCCAACCCGCAATGCTTTGCAATCATGGCGCCGGTTTGACCGACAGCGCCCGGGGCACGCCGGCAAGGTCCTTGCGCGCGGGAGCCGTCGCCGCAAGCCCTGCGGCGGCGAACAGGGCCGAAACCGCGGCTTCCTGACCCGCTCCAAGTTCCACGATCAGCCGGCCGCCGGGCGCGATTAACGTTTCTGCATGGGCGGCAATGGCGCGGTAACCATCGAGGCCGTCGGGACCGCCATCGAGCGCAAGCCGGGGATCGTATTCGCGCACCTCCGGCGCAAGCGAATGCATGTCGCCGCTTGCCACATAGGGCGGGTTCGACACCACGAGATCGAACCGGCCGCGCAGGGCGCTGGCGAAATTGCATCCAAGGAAAGTGCAGCGCGCGGCAAGCCCGAGCGCTTTGGCATTGTCACGCGCCATGGCGAGCGCAGCGGCGCTGACATCGGTGCCGACGCCGAACGCATTGGGCAACTCGGACATCAGCGCCAGCAACAGCGCGCCCGACCCGGTGCCGATATCGAGCAGGCGAAGCCTTTCCGCGCGCAGGCTTCGGGCCACGATGAAATCGAGCGCGGCTTCCACAACGGTTTCGGTTTCCGGCCGCGGCACCAGCGTCGCGTCGTTCACACGCAGGGCCAGGCTCCAGAATTCCTTGCGGCCAGTAATGCGCGCAATGGGTTCGTGCGCCAGCCGGCGCGCCGCAAGCGCCTCGATATTCGTCACATGCTGCGCGGCCAAGGGCTTGTTCGCCTCCGCCGTGAGCGCGGCGTGATCCAGGCCAAGCGCATGGCCGATCAGCAGACGCGCGTCGAGCTCCGGGGATTCGATTGCTGCGGTGCGAAAGGCATTGGTGAGTGCACGCCGCGCGCCGGCAATCGTCCACTCTTTACCTTTCCCTGCAAGTGGAGGGACAAGTGAGATTGCTGCGCCGGAGATCACGCGACGCCCTCGGCCGCCAACAGTTCCGCTTGATGTTCGCTCATCAGCGCATCGATGAGTTCGCCCAGCGCCTCGCCCTCGATGACCTGCGGCAGCTTGTGGAGCGTCAGATTGATGCGATGATCGGTCACGCGTCCTTGCGGAAAATTATAGGTGCGGATGCGTTCGGAGCGGTCGCCGGAACCGATCTGTCCGCGCCGGTCGGCCGCGCGGGCGGCGTCGAGCTTGCTGCGCTCGGCGTCGTAGAGCTTGGTGCGCAGCATCGCCATCGCGGTGGCGCGGTTCTTGTGCTGCGAACGCTCGGCCTGCACGTACACCACGATTCCGCTCGGAAGGTGGGTGATGCGAATGGCGGATTCGGTCTTGTTGACGTGCTGGCCACCCGCTCCACTCGCTCGCATGGTATCGACCTTGAGATCGTCGTCCTTGATCTTGATATCGACCTCTTCCGCCTCCGGCAGTACCGCGACCGTCGCTGCCGAGGTGTGAATGCGTCCGGACGCCTCGGTGTCGGGCACGCGCTGCACACGATGTACGCCGGATTCGAATTTCAGCTTGGCGAAAGGGCCGCGGCCGCGAATTTCGGCGATGATTTCCTTGTAGCCGCCCTTGGTGCCTTCGCTCGCCGCCATCAGCTCGACCTTCCAGCCCTGCTTGGCGGCGTAGCGCTCGTACATCCGGAACAGATCGCCGGCGAACAATGAAGCCTCGTCGCCGCC
Source organism: Rhizobium sp. Q54 (assembly GCA_945861895.1). Classification (GTDB taxonomy): domain Bacteria; phylum Pseudomonadota; class Alphaproteobacteria; order Rhizobiales; family Xanthobacteraceae; genus Pseudolabrys. Next base: position 40,084 of record CAMAWF010000019.1, on the reverse strand, counting down.
GGTGCCGGCGCGAATTTCGAGGATGACGTTGCGCTCATCCATCGCATCCTTCGGGATGAGCGACAGCTGGATTTGATGTTCGAGCGCGGTCCTGCGCGCATCCAGCACCGGCTTTTCCGCCTCCGCCATCCTTCGCATCGCCGGTTCGGTCGCGGCATCGTCGATCAGCGCTGCGAGGTCGGCGATTTCGGCAAGCACCGCGCGATAGGCTTTGACCTTTTCGGCGACAGGGCTGAGCTCGGAAAATTCCCGCGACAGCTTCACGTAGGTTTCCGGCGCAAGCTGGGTCGCAAGCTCCGCCTCGATCGCCTGGTGACGCGCCAGCAGCGCGTCGAGCTTTTGTTGCGGAAGCACGGTCAAAGTTGCAGGCCTTCGGCTGCGGCGAACGCTTCGATCTTTTCGCGTACGGAAACGCTGCCGACCGGGCTTTGAATCGCCGGCAGAATCGCCGCTGCGGCCTTGGCCGCGTCAAGATCGAGCAACAGGGCCTTGACCGGCCCGACCGCGGAAGGCGTCAGCGACAACGACCGGTATCCGAGCGTGACCAGAACGAGCGCGCCAATCGGCTTCGAGGCCAGCTCGCCGCAAAGCGCGACCGGCTTGCCGTGCGCGCGGCCCTTGTCGGCGATATCCTTCAACACCCGCAGCACCGGCGCCGCGAGCGGATCGAAACGAGTGGATACGCGAGCATTGCCGCGGTCGGCCGCGTACAAGAATTGCATGAGATCGTTGGAGCCAACCGAGAGAAAATCGACGCGTTCAAGCAATTCGTCGAGCTGGTAAAGCAGGGAGGGCACTTCGACCATGGTGCCGATCTCGACCCGCTCGGGTAGCGCGTGACCGTGCCGGCGCAGATGGGTGAGCTCCATTTCGACCAGCGCCTTGGCCTGATCGAACTCCTCGACCGTCGCGATCATCGGGAACATCAGTTTGAGCCCGCGCCCGCCTGAGGCGCGCAGCAGTGCGCGGATTTGGCTGCGCAGCAGGCCCGGCCGATCGAGCCCGAGCCGGATCGCGCGCCAGCCGAGCGCCGGGTTCTCCTCATCCACGTTGCGCATATAGGGCAGCACCTTGTCGCCGCCGATGTCGAGGGTGCGGAATGTCACCGGCCGCTCGCCGGCAGCATCGAGCACGGCGCGGTAGAGCGCGAGCTGCTCGCTGGTGCGGGGGAACGACGGCGCGACCATGAATTGCAGTTCGGTGCGGAACAGTCCGATGCCCGCGGCGCCGGTCTCATCGATATGCGGCATGTCGATGAGCAGCCCGGCATTGAGCATCAGCGACACCGGCTGGCCGTCCTTGGTGACGCAAGGTTTGTCGCGCAACGCGCGATATTGCTCCTGCCGGCGCGCCCGCAGCTTGACCCGCTCGCCATAGGTATTCTTGATGTCGGCCGGCGGGCGCACATGCACATCGCCGGTCGCGCCATCGACGATGATGGCGTCGCCCGACTCGACCAGTCCGGTGGCGTTGGCAATTTCGCCGACGGCGGGAATGCCGAGCGCACGCGCCACGATCGAAACGTGCGACGTCGGGCCGCCTTCCTCAAGAATGAGACCGCGCAGCCGCTTGCGGTCGTAATCGAGCAGCGCCGCCGGGCCCATCGAGCGCGCGACCAGAATGGCGTTCTCCGGAAGTTGCTCCTTCGAGGGCGCGTGGTCCTTGCCCATCACCACCCGCATCAGCCGGTTGGCGAGTTCGTCGAGATCGTGCAGGCGCTCGCGGATATAGGGATCGGTCTGGCGCAGCATGCGCGCGCGGGTGTCGGACTGAACGCGCTCGACGCCCGCCTCGGCGGTCAGCCCGGTCATCACCGCCTCGCGCATCTTGTCGAGCCAGCCGTGGTCGTAGGCGAACATGCGGTAGGCTTCCAGCACATCGCGGTGCTCGCCGCCGTCGGCGACGTCGCCATGTTCGAGCAGGCGGTCGAGATCGGTCCGAAAGTTCGCGATCGCGGCATCCAGGCGCTTGAGTTCGCTTTGCACGTCGTCGGCGATGAAATTGGTGATGACGACACGCGGCTCGTGCAGCACCACATGACCGAGCGCGATGCCGTCCGAGAGCGCTGCGCCGGTAAGATGCAAAGTGTGCCGTGCGGCGGGCTCGGCGCCGGGCCGCGCCAGCGCCGACAGCTCGCCGGAGGCGATCATCTCCGCGAGCACCATCGCCGTCGTTTGCAGCGCCTCTTCTTCTTCCTCGGTGTAGGTGCGCCGCGCGCGGTTCTGCACCACCATCACGCCGAGCGTATTGCCCGCCCGCAGGATCGGAACGCCGAGGAAGGAGTGATAAATCTCTTCGCCCGTCTCCGGCCGGTAGGAGTAGGCGGGGTGGTTCTGCGCGTCGGAGAGATTGATCGGATTGGCTTCGCTGGCGACCAGGCCGACGAGGCCTTCATGCGCGGCGAGCACGGTCTGATGGACGGCCTCGCGCTTGAGACCTTCGGTGGCGTAAAGCTCAAGTGTATTGTCGATGCGCAACACGTAGACGGAGCAAACCTCCGCCACCATGTTGGCAGCGATCAGCACGACGACCTTGTCGAGGCGTTCCTGCGCGCTGACCGGCTCCGCCATCACCTCGCGAAGCCGGCGCAACAGCACGCGCGGACCGCCGAGCGCGCCACGCATTGCGATATCCTTCTGGGCTACCCGTCAGGCTATAGCCAATGCGCCATGCAAGGGGCAAGCCAAAGCGGCTTTCAAAAGGCGGACTGCACACGGAAGGCGCGGGCGGCTGGAAAGAGCCGATTCGGCGCTGATTTTCCGGTCACTTTCCGGCCGGTTTGACCGCCGAGAAAAACCGGGAAAGCGCGCCGGTTTCCGCTTTCTGCCCGGCTTCATCGGCGGCCAGGGCTTCGTACAGACCGGCGATTCCTTCGAATATCTTTGCCTCCGGCCGTGGGCCGACGAAGCTGGCGATTTCCTCCATCTCATCGACCCAGCGGTAGGCCTTGGGAAACATGCCGGGCACGCCGCGCGCGAGCTGCGCCAGCACCGGCGCCTGGCTTGCCGCCAGCTCGGCGCGAAACGCCTCGCCCACGCCGGCCCGGTCGGCGGCCAGCACCAGCGCCGAACCAAGCGCGATCAATCCCTTGTTGAGGCCGCCGTAACACATCTTCATGGCGGAGGCGTCGCCGATTGATCCGGCCATCGGGCAAATGCGCAGGCCATATTGGCCCAGCGCCTCCACGCGTTTTGCCTGCGGACCGGAGACATAAAAGCGCGGCCCGTCATAACCCGCGCGCGGCGGGCCGCCGACGATCCCGGCGTCGGCAAACGGACAGTCCGCCTGCGCAATGACAGCTGCGATACGCTTGACGGTGTCCGGGCTCACTGCGTTGCATTCGACATAGACAGGCTTGCGGTTGGCCGCGCGCAGCGCCGGGAGCAGCCGCTCCGCCAGCGCCTGCGCCTGCCCGGGCGGAACGATGGAGAGGACGAAATCGGCGGCGGCTATTTCCGCATCGCTTGCCGGCGACATTCCGGCAGCGGCGGCGCGCTGCGCGCTTGCGGCACTGCGCCCATCGAGCGACGTGATGATCGCCGCGCCGTGCTCGACCAGCCGCGCAGCGACGCCCGCTCCCATGTGTCCGGGCGCGATCACCGCCACGCTTAGTTTCATCGCAAAACGGCTTTCAAGATTTATCCAGCCCGTAGAGCGTGTGCAGCGTGCGCACGGCAAGCTCCGTATAGGCGGCGTCGATCAGCAGCGAGAACTTGATCTCGGAGGTGGTGATGGCGCGGATGTTGATGTTGCGCTCCGCCAATGCGCCGAACGCCTTGGCGGCGACGCCGGCGTGGCTGCGCATTCCAATGCCGATGACCGAGACCTTGGCGACATCGGTGGCGCCGTCGAGCCGCTCGTAGCCGATGGCGTCCTTGGCCTTGGAGATGGTGTCGCGCGCGCGCTCGTAGTCGGCCGAGGGCACGGTGAAGGTGAGATCGGTGGTCTTTCCGTCGGCGGACACGTTCTGCACGATCATGTCGACGTTGATGTTGCTTGCCGCCAGCGGCCCGAAGATCGCCGCGGCGACGCCGGGCTTGTCCTGCACGCGGCGGATCGAAATCTGCGCCTCGTCCTTGGAGAACGCTATTCCGGTGACGATTTGCTGTTCCACGATTTCAACCTCATCGCAAATGAGTGTACCCGACGGAGCGGCGTGCGGGTCGATGGCTTCCGGCTTCTCGAAGCTTGAACGCACAAAGATACGCACATTATGCACCATGCCGAGTTCGACCGAGCGCACCTGCATCACTTTGGCCCCAAGCGAGGCGAGCTCCAGCATTTCCTCGTAGGCGATCTTGTCGAGCCGTTGCGCCTTTGGCACCACGCGCGGGTCGGTGGTGTAGACGCCGTCGACATCGGTGTAGATGTCGCAACGGTCGGCGCCGATGGCGGCGGCGATCGCCACGGCGGAGGTATCGGAGCCGCCGCGCCCGAGCGTGGTGATGCGGCCGGTCTCCTTGTGCATGCCCTGGAAACCGGCGATGACGGCGACCTCGCCGCGCTCCTTGAAGCGCTTGATCAATTCGGCGCCGTTGATGTCCAGGATGCGCGCCGCGCCGTGTGCATTGCTGGTGAAGATCGGCAATTGCCAGCCTTGCCAGGAACGCGCGCTGACGCCGATGTCTTGCAACACGATAGCCAGCAGTCCGGCGGTGATCTGTTCACCGGAGGCGACCACGGCATCGTATTCGCGCGCGTCGTGCAGCCTGGACGCCTCGCGCGACCACTTGACCAATTCGTCGGTGCGCCCGGCCATGGCCGAGACCACGACGGCGACGTCATGGCCGGCGTCGACCTCGCGCTTGACGTGGCGCGCGACATTGCGGATGCGGTCGATGTCGGCGACCGACGTTCCGCCGAATTTCATCACCAGCCGAGCCATGGCTATCCCGGAAAACTGAAAAGACGCGTATACATACCGGTGGGTGTCACCACCCGCAACCTGAGCCTGTTGTTAAGCGAGAAGAGCGTATGGTTAACACACGAGCCCGCGCCGCTTCTGCCACGGTGGATGACGCCGAGGTCGAACGTTTCTCCCGGCTCGCCGGCGAGTGGTGGGACCCGCGCGGCCCGATGGCGGCGCTGCACAAGTTCAATCCGGTGCGGCTGGCCTATATCCGCGATCGGGCCACCGCCCACTTCAGCCACGACCCGAAGAAGCTCGACTGCCTCGGCGGGCTGCGGATTCTCGATATCGGCTGCGGCGGCGGCATTTTGGCCGAGCCGCTGGCGCGGCTGGGCGCCGACGTGGTCGGCGCCGACCCCTCCGCAAGCAACATCGCGGTGGCAACCGAGCACGCGGCCGCGGCCGGGGTGAAGGTCGACTATCGCAGCACGACGGCGGAGGATTTAGCTGCCGCGCAGGAAAGTTTCGACCTGGTGCTGGCGATGGAAGTGGTCGAGCATGTCGCCGACGTCCGGCTGTTCGTCGAAACTTGCGCCGCGATGGTAAAGCCCGGCGGCTTGCTGATCGTCGCGACGCTCAACCGCACGCTGAAAAGTTTCGCGCTCGCCATCGTCGGCGCCGAATATGTGCTGCGCTGGCTGCCGCGCGGCACGCATCAATGGGACAAGTTCGTTACGCCGAACGAGTTGGAAATCGCGCTGGAGCAGAGCGGAATGCGGATCGCGGCTGAAAAAGGCGTGATCTACAATCTGTTCGCCGACCGCTGGCAATTGTCCGCCGACATGGACGTGAACTACATGGTCGTGGCGGCGAAAGGCGCGTGATAAAGGCTGCGCGCCGCTGTCTTTCCGTGTCTCCCGCATGATCGATTCAAGTTCGCTCTGGATAGTCTTCACGCTGCTGGCGGCCGCCGCGCAGACCGTGCGCAATGCCATGCAGCGCGAATTGACCGCCAGCCTCGGCACGGTCGGCGCCACGCACGTGCGCTTCCTGTTCGGATTTCCCTTCGCGTTGATCTTTCTTGCCGTCCTGCTGCTCGCGACCGGCCGGGAGTTGCCGCAAGTACCGCTTGCCTATTGGCCATGGGTGCTCGCCGGCTCGCTGGCGCAGGTGCTGGCGACCGCACTGATGCTCGCCGCCATGGGCGAGCGCTCGTTTGTCGTCGCCTATGCCTATATCAAGACCGAGCCGGTGCAGGTGGCGCTGTTCGGCCTGATTTTTCTCGGCGATACCGTCACGCCGCCGATCGCCACCGCCATATTGATCGCGACCGCGGGCGTGGTTGTGATGGCGCTCAAGCCCGGTGCAGGCGCCGGCGGCAGCATGCGCTCGACGCTGATCGGCCTTGGCGCGGGCTCGATGTTCGCGCTGTCCGCCACCAGTTATCGCGGCGCCATTCTGGCGCTCGAACAGCCGGACTTCGTGCTCGGCGCAACGTTCACGCTCGCGGTGGGATTGGTGCTGCAGGCGGCGGTGTTGTCGCTGTATCTGGCGCTGCGCGACCCCGGCGTGCTGCGCGCCATTGCGCGGGCCTGGCGGCCGTCGATGTTCGCGGGCTTCATGGGGGCCTTCGCCTCGGAATTCTGGTTCCTCGCCTTTGCGATAGCGACTGCGGCAAGCGTGCGCACGCTGGCGCTGGTGGAAGTGCTGTTTGCGCAGGCGATCTCGCGCTTCATCTTCAAGCAGGCGACCACGCCGCGCGAGGCGCTCGGGATCGTGCTGGTGGTTGCCGGTGTCGCGCTATTGGTGTGGATGCACTAACTCGTCATTCCGGGGCACAAGCGAAGCTTGCGAACCCGGAATCCAAAAACATGTTCAATTCTTGCATCTGGATTCCGGGCCCGGCGCTGCGCGCCGTCCCGGAATGACGGAAGACCGTCAATTCCGGTCATCCGGCAGCACCGGCAGCGGATGAAATTCGATGCCCTCCTCGGCCAGCGCTTTGGCGTCATCGGGGGAGGCTTCGCCGTAGATCGAGCGGTGCTCGATCTCGCCGTAGTGCATCTTGCGCGCTTCCTCGGGGAATTTCGGTCCGACATGGTCGGCATTCTTGGTCAGATGGTCGCGCAGTTCCTTGAGCTTTTTGCGAAACTCATGTTCTTGCGGCGACACCATCGCAACCGGCGTCTTTTCCTCCGCCGCGGCGGCGGCCGGGGGCATCTCGGCCGGCGCTTCGCGCTGTTCGGATGACGCCAGCCGCGGCGCCATGATTGCCTTTTCTACCTTTGACGAGCCGCAATGCGGACAACTCACCAGCCCGCGCTTGGACTGCTTGTCGTAGGCGGCGGAATCTTGGAACCAGCTTTCGAAATTGTGGCTGCGGTTGCAGACCAGCGCGTAACGGATCATGGCTTGCCCACCACGTGCAGATGCGTGGGCTGCGCCATCGGCTTGACGACCTCGAAACGGCGTCCGTGCTGCAGCGAGGGAATTCGCGCCCGCGCCGCGGCGACCGCCGCCGGATCGATCTCGGCCAGGATCACGCCGGGCTCGGTGCCTGCTTCGGCCAAAACCCTGCCCCAGGGATCGACGATCAGCGAATGGCCGAAGGTTTCGCGCCCGTTCTCGTGCTTGCCGCCCTGCGCGGCGGCGAATACGAAGCAGCCGTTCTCGATCGCGCGCGCGCGCAGGAGTACATGCCAATGCGCTTCCCCGGTGACGCGGGTAAAGGCGGAAGGGATCGCGATGAACGAAGCATCGGCCTCCGCGAATGCGCGGTAGAGCGCGGGGAAACGCAGGTCGTAGCAAATGCTCAACCCCAGCCGGCCCCACGGCAGATCGGTCAATACCGCAAAGTCGCCGGGACGGTAATTGCGCGATTCCCGGTAGCTCTCGCCGTCAGCAAGGTCGACATCGAACATGTGGATCTTGTCGTAACGCGCGACGATTTCGCCCTTCGGATCGATCAGGAACGAGCGGTTGGCGGCCTTGTCGGACGAAACCTTGATCGCGAGCGAGCCGACATGGATGTGGATGCCGAGCGCGCGCGCCAGTTCGCGCAGCGTCGCCAGCGAAGTATCGGCCTCTTCCGCAACAATGCCGGCAAACAAACGCTCGCGTTTGACCTCCATGATGTTGGTCATTTCCGGCGTCAGCACGTAGGCCGCGCCGGCTTTCTTCGCCTCGCCGATCAGCCGCACGGCGACGTCGATATTGGCCTGCGGGGCGAGGCCGGAGCGCAGCTGGATCATGCCGGCCTTGAAGCTGGCTTTCGTCATGGCTTCGCTCCCGCGCCGGCAAGCAATGCGTCGAGTTTTCCCGCACGCTCAAGCGCGTGCAACTCGTCGCTGCCGCCGACATGAAGCGACCCGATGAATATCTGCGGCACCGTCACGCACCCGTTCGCCCGTTCGATCATTTCGTCGCGCCGCTCCCAATTGCCGGCCAAGTCGATTTCGCTATAGGCCGCGCCCTTCCGCGTCAACAGAGCTTTGGCCGCACGACAATAGGGACAGAACCGGGTGGTGTAGATTTCGATCGGCGGCATATGGGTTCGGGCTTCTCTGAACATCCAATTATATGGGCGTGCGCGCGGGGGCTACAACCCGTGCAAAAACCAGCACGTCCACATGGGCGGCGCCCGCGCGCAACAAGGCGCGCGCGCAGGTATCGACGGTTGCACCCGATGTCAGCACGTCGTCGACCAGCACAAGCCGGCGCCCCGCAATACCGGCCTTGCCTTCGCCCGAAACCCGGAAGGCGCCTTGCACGTTTTCCGCGCGTTCGGTCTTCGACAAGCCGACCTGCTGGACGGTCGCGCGCACGCGCTTGAGACTGTCGTGAACGACCGGAATGCCGCTCGCGCCGGATATCTCCATGGCCAGCGCCGCCGATTGGTTAAACCGCCTTGCCCAAAGCCGCCGCCAATGCAACGGCACGGGAACCAGCGCGTCGGCGCCTTCGAGCAATTCGCGCCCCGCCCGCGCCATCCACCGGCCCATCACCGGCGCGAAGTCGAGCCGGTCGCCATATTTGAAGGCATGAACGAGCGTGCGCGCGATGTCGTCATAGCGCACGGCGGCGCGCGAACGGTCGTAAGCCGGCGGATCGGCGATCGCCTGCATCGACAACAGGCCGGGGCCGGGATCGTAGGTGAAGGGGATACCGAGCCGCGCGCAAAACGGCGGCTCGATGAAGGAGAGTTTCGACCAGCATTCGGCGCACAGGCCCATGCCATCGCCCAAGGGCGCGCGGCAGGACGGACACAACGGCGGCAATGCGAAGTCGCGGACGGCGCCGAAAGCCGAGCGCATCGCGCCCAGTAACTTTGCGCGTCGCGGGGACCGCTCGTCGTATTGGGCGCTCAATGGCATAATCACCGCAATCGTTGCTTACGAGTTGCCCCCGCAGCAAGCCGAATATCAATTATGTCACCAAACCCTGTCATTTTCGACCGCCGATTGTTGCGCCTGCGCCGGCGCCGAGCGGCGGCGCTCGGGCCGGCGACATTCCTGCTCGACCGCGTGGCGGACGACTTTGCCGAGCGGTTGTCGGCGGTGCTGCGGTCGTTCGAGCGTGCCGTCGATCTCGGCACGCCGGCGGATGCCGTGCGCCGCGCGGTCATGCGCGCGGGAAAAATCGGAACGATCGTCGCCGTCGATGCCGCCGCAAGCCGCCTCGACAATAAATTCAGCCGGGTCGCCGCCGACGAAGAGGCTTTGCCGTTTGCCGATGGCTCGCTCGACCTCGTCGTCTCGGCGTTGGCCCTGCAATTCGTCAACGATCTGCCCGGCACGCTGGCGCAGATACGGCGCGCGCTCAAGCCGGACGGGCTGCTGCTTGCAGCGCTGATCGGCGGCGATACATTGATCGAGCTGCGGGAGGCCTTCGCCGACGCCGAAATGGACGTGGAGGGCGGCTTGTCGCCGCGTGTCGCGCCGTTCGCCGATCTGCGCGAGCTCGGGGCATTGTTGCAGCGCGCGGACTTCGCCCTGCCGGTGGCCGATTCCGACCGGATCGCCGTGCGCTATGCCACGCCCTTTGCGTTGATGCAGGACTTGCGCCGGATGGGAGCTACGAACGCATTGATCGAGCGGCGCCGCGCCCCGCTCAAGCGCGCAACGCTGATGCGTATGGCTGAGATTTACCGCGAACGCTTCGCCGATGCCGACGGCCGCGTACGCGCAACCTTCGAAATCGTCTGGCTGTCGGGCTGGGCGCCGCACGAGAGCCAGCAGAAGCCGCTCAAGCCGGGATCGGCGAAGCGGCGGCTGGCCGATGCGCTGGGAACCAAGGAAATACCGGCGGGCGAAAAACCCCGGAGCTAGAGTCTGATCGGCTGCGATTGAATCGGGGCTCGGCTCTAGTTTTTTGTTTGAGCATGATCATTTCCGAAAACAGGTTCCCACTTTTCGGGATCATGCTCTAGCCGAACGCGCTCTTGATGGTTGTCCACATGTCGCTCACCGAGCCGCCGAGCGTGGTGATGGCGGCGACGATGGCTCCGGCAACTCCGGAGGCGATCAGCGCGTATTCGATCGCGGACGCGCCGCGCTCGTCGGCGAGCAGGCGCTTGCACCGGTCGATGGTCGAGATTGCGAAGCTGCTCATCGGATCAATCCTGTTCAGGCCTGGCGGCGGGATCACAACAGCGCCATCAAATGCGATACCAGCGGCTCGTCTGCGGGCGGCATCGGGTAGTCACGCAGCCGGTTCGGCTTCACCCAGGCGAGCCTTTGACCTTCCCGTGCGGTGGCTTGTCCCTCCCAGCGCCGGCAGACATAGAGCGGCATCAGGAGATGAAAGCCCGGATAGGTGTGGCTGGCGAAGGTGAGCGGCGCGAGGCACGGCTCACTGATGACAATCCCGAGTTCCTCCTTCAGTTCACGAATCAAGGTTTCTTCCGGCCGTTCGCCCGCTTCGACCTTGCCGCCGGGGAACTCCCACAAACCCGCCATCGTCTTGCCCGCGGGGCGCTCGGCAATAAGAACGCGCCCATCGGCATCGACGAGGGCACAGGCGGCGACAAGCACGATTTCGACACTCACGGCCTCTCCCTCGAAGATAAGCAAGCGCTGGTTAAGAGCGGCTCAACGATATCGGAACGCCCGCCGCACTTCATCACGGGGTTAACCGATTGTTAAGAGCGATAATCGCCGTTGATGGCGACATACTCCTTGGTGAGATCGCAGGTCAGCACGCGATCGCACCCGCGGCCCATGCCAAGCTGCACCTTCAGGGAGATTTTTGGCTGTTTCATGCGGGCGGACACTCTCGCCTCGTCATAGGCCGGATCGCGCGCGAAGGGCGTCAAGCCGCCCGCAGCATGACATCGACGCGGATCGCGTCGAAGGGGAAGACGACCAGGCCGCGCGCGGTTTTCTGCAGGACGCCGGCATTGAGCAGTGCATGCACGTCGCCGTGCACGGCCTTCACATCGCGGCTCACTCGACGCGCCGCCTCTCGGATTGTCAGCGGTCCTGCGCCGGCCATGGCGCGGATCAGTTCCCAACGTTTCGCGGTCATGAGCCGGAATAGAACCTCCGGCGTAGCGAAGCTGATGCGCGCGCCCTGCTTCTTGCCCTTGAAGGCGTCCTGCGCCCGCCGCTTGACCTCTTGAAGCGAAGCAATTTGCAGCGTCACGGTCTTCATCTCATCGCCTCCGTTCTTCCACGTCCCGCCAGAAATCCGCCAGGAGCGTCTCTGGGGCGGTGAAGTCGTAGCGCTCCTCCGCATCCAGCACGTGTCTGTGGTCACCCTTGCCGGCCTCATTGTCGTAGCGCAGCACGCAGACCCCATCGACGACGAGCGCCAGCCGATACTTGAACCGGTGGGCCGAGCCACGAGCCGGCCGCGGCAGGCGCCAGACCACGATCTCAACGAAGGTCCCGGCATCCAGCACGTGACGTTCGTCGATTAGCACCGCGGCCTTCATGTTGGAGTAAACAACAACATGATCTCCGTGTTGTCAATAGCTCCAACAATAGGCGGGCCTTCATCCTACGCGGTTGCGGTGGAGGCGGTCGGGCTAAGAGCGATAATCGCCGTTGATGGCGACGTATTCCTTGGTGAGATCGCAGGTCAGCACGCGATCGCGCCCGCGGCCCATGCCAAGCTGCACCTTCAGGGAGATTTTTGGCTGTTTCATGCGGGCGGACACTTTCGCCTCGTCATAGGCCGGATCGCGCATCCCGCGATGCGCCACCCTGATGCCGCCGAACCAGATCGAAAGCTTGTCGCGGTTGGCGGGTTCGCCGGCTTTCCCGACGGCCATGACCACGCGGCCCCAATTGGCGTCTTCGCCGGCAATCGCCGTCTTCACCAATGGCGAATTGGCGATCGACATGGCGATTCTGCGCGCGGAGATTTTCGAGACCGCGCCCTCGACCTCGATCTCGACCAGCTTGCGCGCGCCCTCGCCGTCGCGTGCGATTTGCTCGGCGAGGTCGGCAAGCACCGTCGCGAACGCCTTGCGGAAGCCGCGCAGACGCGGATCGCCCGGCTTGCTGATTCTCGGCGCGCCGCGCGCGGCGGCGGCGCCGGTTGCGAACGCCATCAAGGTGTCGGACGTCGAAGTGTCGCCGTCGATCGTCACGGCGTTGAACGTATCGGTCACCGTGTCATTGAGTATTCTCTGCAAAGCCGGCGCGGCGATGGGCGCATCGGTAAAGATGAACGAGAGCATCGTCGCCATGTCGGGCGCGATCATGCCGGCGCCCTTGGCGATGCCGTTGATGGTAACTCTGGTCTTGCCGATGCGGGCCGTTGCGGTGGCCACCTTGGGAAATGTGTCGGTGGTCATGATCGCCTTGGCGGCGCCATGAAAACCGCCGGCTGCCGCGCGCGCGGCAAGCCCGCTCATCACCGGGCCGAATTTTCGCGCATCGAGCGGCTCGCCAATCACGCCGGTGGAGGCAAGGAATACTTGCGTGGCCGGGCAGCCGGCGGCCTTGGCTGCCAATGCGGCGGTGAGCTTCGTTGCCGCGCGCCCGCTCTTGCCGGTGAATGCATTGGCGTTGCCGGAATTGACGACGAGTGCGCGCGCTTTGCCCGGCTTGAGATGCGCGCGGCACCACTCCACCGGAGCCGACGGGCATTTCGAGCGGGTGAATACGCCGGCCGCGGTGGTGCCCGGCGCAAACAGCGCGAGCAGCACGTCGGTGCGTCCGGGATAGCGGATGCCGGCGGCAGCCGTCGCCAGCCGCACGCCGGAAATCGCCGGCATATCGGGAACGCTTTTCGGCGCGAGCGGAGAAACCGCATTCGCCATGGCAGCTTCCAGCTATTTCTTCTTGGCCGGATCGGCCGGCTTCGCCTCGGGCTTTTTATCCAGGCGTTCGATCTTGGCGCCCTCGCGCAGCTTGGTGACGAGGTCCGCCTGCGCCTTGCGCACGACAAAGGTCTCGATCTGCGATTTGACCTGGTCGAATGCCGGCACCGGCTTGACCCGCTTGTCCTCGACCTTGAGTACATGCCAGCCGAACTGGGTTTTGATCGGCTCGGAAATCTGTCCTTTTTCGAGCTTGAAGGCGGTCTCGGAGAATTCCGGGACCATTTGCTCCTTGCTGAAATAGTCGAGATCGCCGCCGTTTTGCTTGCCGGAGGGGTCCTCGGTGAGCTCGTTCGCGAGCTTGACGAAGTCCTCGCCCTTCTTGATGCGTTCGATGACGGCTTTGATTTTGCCCTCGGCTTCCTTGCCTGCCTTTTCGTCGGCCGGGTCGGCGACGCGGAATAGAATATGGCGGGCGTGGACTTCCTGCTCCGGACCCATCTGTTTGACGGCTTCGTCGTAGACCTTGCGCATGGCCGCGTCGGTAAGCGCCGTCTTGCCCTCGGTTTGCAGCAGCGCCTCCATCAGCAATTTGTTGCGGGTGAAAGCGAGCTTGCGCTTGAAGTCGGCGCCGTCGCCCATTTTTTTCGCTTCGGCGGCCTTGGAGACCAGGATCATGTCGGCCACGAAGGCGACGAGATAATCGCGCTTGGCTTCCGGCGTCATCGGCGGCAACTGGCCTCCGGCTTCCTCTTCGGCAAGCGTGAGATCGCTCTGGCGGACCTCCACCCCGTTCACCTTGGCGATCACCGGATCGGTGCTCTGCGCGCCGGCCGGTGCTGCCGCGGCGATAAGCAGCGCCAATGCGGCGAGGGTGGCAGTGAGGGCATGCGAAGGCATGGCGCGGTCCTTGGGGCTGGCGGCAATTTGTCCGCCGGGGCGAACGGCGCGGGACAGTCGCCCAATCATTATGGCTTTGCAATGGCCGGCCGGCCGGCGCTTTTAACGACCGCGTGAGCGAAAAAACGGCCAATTGACAAGGGTTAGACCCACTCTTATCTCTCGGCCATCTTCTGATTGTGCTTCACGGACGAGCGCCGCGTTGCAATTACCTGAAAAGTGCCGCATTTCCGGACCGGCCGGAAGAACATCCGGCCCGGCAGCGTAATTCGAGTGGGACGAACGGCTTAGGTTTAAGGACTTTTGCATGATCGGCGCAGTCGCCCGCAAATTGTTTGGTTCCGCGAACGATCGGCGGATCAAAACCTATGCGCCGCAGGTGGCCGCAATCAATGCTTTGGAAACGGAGTTGGCGGGGCTCTCGGACGAAGCCCTGCGTGCGCGCACTGTGGAATTCAGGGCGCAGGTGGCGGCGGGGACAAGCCTCGACGACCTGCTGGTGCCGGCTTTCGCTACCGTGCGCGAGGCCAGCAAGCGCACGCTCGGGCAGCGGCATTTCGATGTGCAATTGATCGGCGGCATGGTGCTGCACGAGGGCCGCATCGCCGAAATGAAGACCGGCGAAGGCAAGACACTGGTGGCGACGCTGCCGGTGTATCTCAATGCGCTCGCCGGCCGCGGCGTGCACGTGGTCACGGTCAACGATTATCTTGCCAAGCGCGACTCCGAATGGATGGGGCAGATCTACGGCTTCCTGGGCCTCACCACCGGGGTGATCGTGCACGGGCTCGAGGACGAGGACCGGAAAAAGGCCTACGACTGCGACGTCACCTACGGCACCAACAACGAGCTCGGCTTCGATTATCTGCGCGACAACATGAAGTACCGGCTGGAGGACATGGTCCAGCGCGGGCATATTTACGCGATCGTCGATGAAGTCGACTCCATCCTGATCGACGAGGCGCGCACGCCGCTGATTATTTCAGGGCCGCTCGACGACCGCTCGGACTTCTACAACACCATCGATGCCTACATTCCCAAGCTGGAGAAGGCCGACTACGAGGTCGACGAGAAGCAGCGCACCGTGACCATGACCGAGGTCGGCACGGAAAAGATGGAACAGCTGTTGCGCGCGGCCGGCCAGCTCAAGGGCGACTCGCTCTACGACGTGGAAAACGTCACGGTCGTGCACCACGTCAACCAGGCGCTGCGTGCGCATAAGCTGTTTGCGCGCGACAAGGATTACATCGTCCGCAACGACGAGGTCGTCATCATCGACGAATTCACCGGCCGCATGATGCCGGGGCGCCGTTTCTCGGAGGGGCTGCACCAGGCGCTGGAGGCCAAGGAGCACCAGCCGATCCAGCCGGAAAACCAGACGCTCGCGACCATCACCTTCCAGAACTATTTCCGCATGTACGAGAAACTTTCCGGCATGACCGGCACCGCCTCGACCGAAGCCGACGAATTCATGGACATCTACAATCTCGAAGTGCTGGAAATCCCGACCAACCTGCCGATGGTGCGCATCGACGACGACGACGAGGTCTATCGCACGGCGATAGAGAAATACCGCGCGATCCTCACCTTGATCGAGGACTGCAAATTGCGCGGCCAGCCGGTGCTGGTCGGCACCACATCGATCGAGAAGTCCGAGCAATTGGCCGAGATGCTGCGCCAGGCCGGCTGGGAGCAGCACGATTTCACCGATCCCAATGCCTTCGCCGCGCTTTACTCGGGCGACGAGGGCGCCACCAAGGCGAAGGTGTTTGCCATTCTCAATGCCCGCTATCACGAGCAGGAGGCCTATATCGTCTCGCAGGCCGGCGTGCCCGGCGCGATCACGATTGCCACCAACATGGCCGGCCGCGGCACCGATATTCAGCTCGGCGGCAATGCCGACATGCGCATCCGCCAGGAGCTCACCGATATCGCCGATCCGCGCGAGCGCGAACGCTCGCCGCGCGCCGCCGAGATCAAATCGCAGGTCGCGCGGCTGAAGGAGAAGGCGCTCGCCGCCGGTGGGCTTTATGTGCTCGGCACCGAGCGGCATGAGAGCCGCCGCATCGACAACCAGCTGCGCGGGCGTTCCGGCCGCCAGGGCGATCCCGGGCACTCCAAGTTCTTCCTGTCGCTGGAAGACGATCTGATGCGGATTTTCGGCTCCGACAAGCTCGACGGCATGTTGCAGAAGCTCGGCCTGAAAGAGAACGAAGCCATCATCCATCCGTGGATCAACAAAGCGCTGGAGAAGGCGCAGCAGAAGGTCGAGGCGCGCAATTTCGACATCCGCAAAAACTTGCTCAAGTTCGACAACGTGATGAACGACCAGCGCAAGGTGATTTTCGAGCAACGCCTCGAACTCATGCGCGACAACACGGTGGAAGAGACAATCTCCGACATGCGCCACGCCGTGGTCGAGGACCTCGTCGCCAAGCACGTTCCCGAAAACGCCTATCCGGAACAGTGGGACACCAAGGGGCTGAAGGAAGAACTCACCCGCGTGCTCGGTCTCGATCTGCCGGCCGATCAATGGGCGAAGGAAGAAGGCATCGCGGACGAGGAAATCCTCGCGCGCATCGAGCGCCGCGCCGACGAGCATATGGCGGCGAAGGTCGCGCAATGGGGCCCTGAGGTCATCCGCTACGTGGAGAAATCGCTTCTGTTGCAGACGCTCGACAACCTGTGGCGCGAGCATCTGCTCATGCTGGAACATCTGCGCCAGGTGATCGGGCTGCGCGGCTATGGCCAGCGCGATCCGCTCAACGAGTACAAGGCCGAAGCCTTCAGCCTGTTCGAGGGCATGGTCGCGCAATTGCGCGAGGCGGTGACCGCGCAGCTCATGCGTGTCGAGATCGTGCAAGGCCCGCCGGCGACCGATGGCGATCACGAGTTGCCCTATATGGAAGCCCACAAGATCGATCCCTCCACCGGCGAGGATCAGATGGCGCTGGCTAACGGCGACTTCGCGCCGCCGTCGCGCAACGGCACCGCCGCCGCCGCACGCGATCCCAAGAATCCAGCGAGCTGGGGCAAGGTCGGCCGCAACGAATTATGCCCGTGCGGCTCGGGCAAGAAATACAAGCACTGCCACGGAAAATACGCTTAAGCCGCGCGTCTCATCGCGTGCGCTGACTTTGCGCCAATTGCTTGCGGAATGCGCGGTCGCGCTTGAGATGCCATTCGCGGCTCATCGCCTCGCCGCGCGTCGCGTGCCGTTCGGAATACAACAACACCCAAATTCGCCCGCGGGTCGAGCGTGCGCCCTTGCCGGCATTGTGCTGGGCAAGACGCTTGTCGAGATCGTTCGTCCAGCCCACATAGGTCAGGTAGCGGTCCTTGCCGGAGCTGCCGAGGATGTAGACGAAACATTCCATTGAAGCCGGCGGATGACAGCAAACAGGAGGCGTCATGCCTCAGCGCATTTCCGACTATCGGCTGGCGAAGGAGCCGATCGGGACCACCGGTTGCGCGCCGCTCAGCAGGCCTGCATTGCTCGCTAGGGGTGCGGCATATGCGGTGCGTAGCTGAGACGCCGGTGCCGCCTTCGCCTCCTCGACCGCGCGTGGCTTGGGCTGCACAGCTGGCGAGCGTGCGACGGCTTTCGGCGTGGCAAGTTTTTCAACCGGTTCCGGCTTCGGTGCCACGACCGGCGCGCTGGCGATTGTCTTCGGCGTCGGCGGCTTCGCGACCGGTTCCGGCTTTGGCGCGACGACCGGCGCGCTGGCGATTGTCTTCGGCGCCGGCGGCACTGCGACCGGCTCAGGCCAGCGCGAAGCGACGGTCGCGCTGGCGACGGCGCGGGGTGCGGGCGGCAGCACTTCAGGCTTCGGTTCGGGTTTGGCCGGAGCAGGAGCCGCAATACGAACGGGCGGTGCCACGCGGGCCGGTGGCGCAGGCGTTGCTCTTGTAACCGGAGGAGTAACCGGAGGAGCAACCGGAGAAGCAACCGGAGAAGCAACCGGAGGAGCCGAAGTCGCCGCGGCAACCGGAGCTGGCGGAGCAGCCGCCTTGGCGGTTTCGGAGCCGCGCAATCTCACGTTTTCTGCCGGTTCCGGTATCTGTACCGGCTTTGATTCCACGGACGCGGTGCGGAAGACGCTGTCGAACAGGCTGGCGATCGTGGTCGGCGGCGGTTCAGGCGCTACGCCTTCCTTGGCGAGCGGCGCCGGCCGTGGAACCGGGACATTCGACGCAACGACAACAGGCGCGGGCGTCGCCTCGGCAGCCGTGGTGGGCCGCGCCGGCGCGACGGTGTGCAATGGAATGCTGCCCGGCGCCGCGTTCGCTACCATCGCCATGCGTGCATCGGCATCCGCAGCCCCTGCGCTCTGTTCAAGCTTGGCCAGGAACACCTGGTTCATGCCGCCATCGACGCCATTGCGGTTCGGCGCCACCGGCGTGCCGCGGGCAATCAACTGGGCGGTCCAATACTCGTCCTGCCGTTTCTTTTCATTGACGGCGTCGCGAATTTCCTGCGGCACTTCGAACACCGGACACTTGCCGCGCGGGTTGAACGAGACCGGACGCGAGGAATTGGCCGGCGCGGCGGCGTCGAAGACATAGCGTTTCTCGCAGACGTCCACTTTCGGCTCTTGGTGCGTTACTTCGAAATGATCGTAGCCCTGCTTGATCATTTTCCAGTACGCCATGTGCGGGCTGTTGCGGTGCTTGGCCATGTTTGCCGGCGTCATGCGGAATGGATAGGCCTGCACCTGGAATGCCTTTTGGCCGCCGAAGAACGATTCGCGGCCAAGCGCGTAGATTTCCGACATCTGCTCGTCGGTCATGGCGTAGCAGCCGCGCGAGGAGCAGTCGCCATGCACCATCAGAAATTGTCCGGTGCGGCCGTTGGCTTGATCGTAGGCATTGGGGAATCCGAGATTGAATGCCAGATAGAATTGCGAGTTCGGATTCATCTGCCCCGGCGTGATGGTGTAGAAGCCCTCCGGCGCCTGGCGGTCGCCTTCCTTGATCTTCGGCCCGAGGTCGCCTGACCAGCGGCAGACTGGATAGGTCTTGAGCAGCGCGTACTGTCCGCTGCGATCCTTCTTCCAGACTTCGAGTTCCGCTTCGGTCTTGAAGACGCGCACAAGGATCGGGGAATCCTTGTCCATATTCTTCTGCTCGATTTCGGCGATCATTTTTTCCGACAGCGGCGCGAGCGCGCGGCCCGGCATCATGCTGCCGTCGGTATCGCAACCGGCGAGCGCGATCGCGGCGGCGATGGCCGCGGACGCCAGCAGCGTGCGGACGAGAGGACGTCGGTTCAAACGCGATTACTCCCCGTAGGGCTCCTCGCAAGCCCTTATTGTATAACCGTTATCCTTAAGATGTGGCATCCGCAAGGCAATGGTTCCGGGTATCGGGTTCCCGGCAAGCCTATGGTAAAGCAATGGTAAATCGGGAGATTCCCCGCGGCTGGCAAGCGGAATCGAACCCAAGGTTATTGGTGTTCCGGGGCCGCCGCGGCCGGCCACATCGGCGGTATTTTTCCACTTATACCGGTTGAAAACTTTCAAACCCTTGGCCGCGAGGGCGAAAACTCCGCTCAATCGATCTTTCGTCCCATGGCCAAGAATTTATCGCGGCGCTGTTGGCGTACGGTTGCGCGGTTAAGCCCACGCAGCCCGGCAAGCGCATGGGCGATGGCGTCCCCGCTGGCGGCGATGGCCGCTGCCGGGTCGCGATGGGCGCCGCCGGTCGGCTCCGGCACCACCGTATCGATCACGCCGAAGCGCACCATGTCCTGCGCGGTGATCTTCATGTTGGTTGCGGCCTCTTGCGCCTTGGTGGTGTCGCGCCAGAGGATCGATGCCGCGCCTTCCGGCGAGATCACGCTGTAGATGGCGTGCTCGAGCATCAATACGCGGTTGGCGGTGGCGATGGCGATGGCGCCGCCGGAGCCGCCTTCGCCCAGGATGACCGCGACATTCGGAACTCCGAGCGCGAGGCAAGCTTCGGTCGAGCGCGCGATGGCCTCGGCCTGGCCGCGCTCTTCCGCGCCGATCCCGGGATAGGCGCCGGCGGTATCGACCATGCAGATGACGGGAATCTCGAAGCGATCCGCCATCTCCATCAGCCGCGCCGCCTTGCGGTAGCCTTCCGGCCGCGCCATGCCGAAATTGTGCTTGAGCCGGCTTTCGGTCGAGGAACCCTTCTCGTGGCCGATCACGCACACACTTTCGCCCCGGAAGCGGCCGAAGCCGCCGACGATGGCTTCGTCGTCGCCGAATTTGCGGTCGCCGGCAAGCGGCACAAAGCTGGTAATCAGCGCCGATACATAATCGAGGCAATGCGGCCGCTGCGGATGGCGCGCGACCTGCGTCTTTTGCCACGGTGTCAGTTCGGCATAGAGTTCCTTGAGCGCGAGCGCGGCCTTGACCTCGAGGCGAGAGATTTCGTCGCCGACCGCCACTGCGTTGCCGCTCGCTTCCATCGCGCGCAGTTCTTCGACCTTGGCCTCCAGTTCGGCGACCGGCTTTTCAAAATCGAGATAACTGCGCATGGAGGGAATTGTCGTAATCTTTCCGTTGACTGTGGCGAAACGCGCCGCCTAGCGAAACCGGGCCAAACTGGCCATTGCCGAGGCATCTAGTCAAGCAAAGCGGTTAAGGGCGGATTGACGGTAGTTTACTCGTCGGCCAGCGGATGCAGGTCGCGCACCAGGCTCTTGAGCCGCTCCTCAAGGACGTGGGTATAGATTTGCGTGGTGGAAATATCGGCATGGCCGAGCAGCGTCTGCACCACGCGCAAATCGGCGCCGTTGTGCAGCAAGTGACTGGCGAAGGCGTGGCGCAACACGTGCGGGCTCACGCGATCCGCCGCAATGCCGGCGCTTGCCGCGAGCGTCTTGAGCTCGCGGCCGAAATGCTGCCGGGTCAGATGTCCGCTGTCGCCGAAGGAGGGAAACAGCCATTTTGATTGCGCTGTGCGGGAGGCTTGCTTGAGCAGCGCCAGATAATCGCGCATGGCGCGCCTGGCCGCCTCGTTGAGCGGAACCAGCCGCTCCTTGCCGCCTTTGCCGCGCACGACCAGCATTTGTTGATCGCGCCGCGCTGCCGCGGCGGGTAGCGCAACCAGCTCGGACACACGCAAGCCGGTGGCGTAGACCACTTCCAGCAGCGATGCGAGCCGCGCGGCGCGCAGCCGCTCCGGCAACGGCGGGTCGTCGGCGTTGACTGCCGCATGCGCTTGCGCCAGCAGGCGGTCGACTTCCGAAATCGAGAGCACCTTCGGCAGCGTGCGCCCGCGTTTGGGACCTTCCAGCACAGCGGCAGGATCGTCGCCCCGCCGTCCCTCGGCATAGAGGAAGCGATAGAGCTGCCGGGCCGCCGACAATCGCCGCGCCACCGTTGCATTCTTGAATCTGCGTGCAGCCAGCGCGCTGAGATAGCCGCGCAAATCGTCGGTGCTGGCCTTGGCGAGCGAACCGCCACGCTCGCGCAGATGGATGGTGAGGTCGGCGAGATCGCGGCCGTAGGCGGAAATCGTATTCTCGCCTGCGCCGCGCTCGGCAGCGAGCATGTCGAGGAACAGTTCGACCAAAATTTCGTCGGAGTGTTTCGCCTGACGGGCCATCGCGGTGCCCGGTTACGGCGTCAATGGTTTTTGAAGAATTTGTCCGGCGGGACCGTGACTGTGATCTCGCGCGGCTTCAGATCGACAAAGGTGGCGAGCGAAAACACCGCGCCGTAAGCGAGGCCGCCAAGAATCCCGACAAATATCAAAAATCTGAACAGACTCGGCATCTTCGAGGCTCATGCGCTGCGCGGGGCCGGTGGGCAATACGCACCGAGTACGACCATGATAAGGCAGGTCTGGCAAGGACGGCGCTCTCGGTTGTCTCGGCGGATGGTTTATGATGGAACCGTTGCCCCGATTTGTGAAGGCCCGTCATGGTTGAAATTGCCGGTCAAAAAGCGGCTGAAAACGGCCCGGAAAATGTGCTGGAAAGCGCGATCGCCGCGGCGCTCGGGCGCCGCTCGATCGTGCTCGTCGGCATGATGGGCGCCGGCAAGTCGGCGATCGGCCGCCGGCTCGCAAACCGGCTCGGCATCCCGTTTGTGGATGCGGATGCCGAGATCGAAAAAGCCGCCGACATGAAAATCCCCGAAATCTTCGAGACCCATGGCGAGCCCTATTTTCGCAACGGCGAAGCGCGGGTAATCGCGCGGCTGCTGACCGAAAGCGGTCCGCAGGTGCTGGCGACGGGCGGGGGCGCGGTGATGAACGAGCAGACTCGCGCCATCATCCGCATCAACGCGGTTTCGGTTTGGCTCAAGGCCGAGTTCGAGGTGCTGATGCGCCGGGTGAAACGCCGGCCGAATCTCGATCGGCCGATGCTCAAGGGCGATCCGGCCGAACGGCTGCAACAGCTTATGCGCGAACGCGAATCCGCCTATGCCGAGGCCGATGTCATCGTGCAGTCGCGCGAAGTGCCGCACGATACCATCGTCGATGAAATCATTGCCGCGCTGGCACGGCCGTTGGGTCTTGCAACAAAAATTTCCGTTCGGCCGGCGACGGAGGGCAAGCCATGACCGCGCCGCTGCGCACCGGCGATCCTGTCGTGGTGAACGTCGCGCTCGGGACGCGCGCCTACGACATCGCCATCGGCCGCGGGCTGCTGGCCTCGCTTGGCGAGCGGATCAAGACGCTGCGGCCGGGTGCCAAGGCCGCCATCGTCACCGATGAAACGGTCGCGCGGCATCATCTTGCAGCCGCCGAGGCGGCATTGGCGGCTGCCGCGATCGAATCCTCCCGCGTCATCGTCCCGGAGGGCGAAACTTCAAAAAGCTTCGCTGGTTTTGAGCGGGTTTGCGAAGCGCTGATTGCGGCGCGCATCGAGCGCGGCGATCTGGTGATCGCGCTCGGCGGCGGCGTGATCGGCGATCTCGCCGGCTTCGCCGCAGCCGCGGTGCGGCGCGGACTTGATTTCGTGCAAGTGCCGACGACATTGCTGGCGCAGGTCGATTCATCCGTAGGCGGAAAGACCGGCGTCAACTCCAGTCACGGCAAAAATCTCATCGGCGCGTTCCATCAGCCGGTTCTGGTGGTGGCCGACACCGCGCTGCTCGACACCTTGCCGGCGCGGCAATTCCGCGCCGGTTACGCGGAAGTCGCGAAATTCGGCCTGCTCGGCGACGCCGCGTTCTTCTCGTGGCTGGAAGCCAATTGGCAGGAGGTGTTTGCCGGCGGCAAATCCTCCGAGAGCTTGGCGCGCGAGCACGCCATTGCGGTGTGCTGCCGCGGCAAGGCCGGCATCGTCAGCCGCGACGAGCGCGAAACCGGCGAACGCGCCTTGCTCAATCTCGGTCATACTTTCGGCCATGCGTTCGAGGCCGCGGCCGGCTTCTCCGACCGGCTGCTGCACGGCGAAGCGGTGGCGCTCGGGATGGCGCTTGCCTTCGCCTTCTCCGCCCGCAAGGGGCTGCTATCGCCCGCCGATGCCGAGCGCGCTGTCGGCCATCTGGCGGCGGTCGGTCTGCCCACCCATATAAAAGATATAAAAGGACCGCGGCCGGACGCCGATCGCCTGATGAATCTGATCGCGCAGGACAAAAAAGTGAAACGCGGCAAGCTCACCTTTATTTTGGTGCGCGGTATCGGCCAGGCATTCATCGAAAACAACGTCGATCCCGCCGAGGTGCGCGCCTTCCTCGAGGAGCAGTTGTCGGGATGACCGACACGATCGTCAATCTGCTGCTTGCCATATTCCTGCTTGCCGCCAACGCATTTTACGTTGCCGCGGAGTTCGCGCTCGTGAAGTGCCGTGGCTTCCGCATCAACGCCATGGCGAAGAAGAATCGCTTCGGCGCCCGCCTCATACAACGGATACTAAGGAACATCGAAGCGTATCTCGCATGTTGCCAGCTTGGCATCACCATGGCCTCGCTCGGCCTCGGTTGGGTCGGCGAACCAACCGTGTCTGCATTGCTGAAGCCGGTCTTGACCCCGCTTGGGATGCCGGACTCGGCCTTGCATTTCACCTCGTTCATGGTCGGGTTTCTTGTGTTCTCCTCGCTGCATATCGTCGTCGGCGAACAAGTGCCGAAGACCCTGGCGATCAGAGAACCGGAGCCGGTATCGCAATGGATCGCGTATCCGCTCTATGTCTCCTTCATTCTCTTCTACCCATTGAATTGGCTGCTCAATGCGGCGTCGCGTTTGATCCTACGGATGCTCGGCGTCAGAGAATTCTCGCAATATGAAATCCTGACCGATGTCGAGATCGAGGGGCTCGTGGAGGTGTCGGCCGAGCACGGCAAGATGGAGGAGGGCCAGGCAGAATACATCCAGAACGTTTTCCGCTTCGGTGAGCTGGAAATTTCCGACGTGATGATCCATCGCACCAACATGATCACCTTGAACGCCGGCGATCCGCCGCAGGATGTGGTGAACGCGGCGCTGGCGGCGCCGGTGACGCGGCTGCCGCTGTGGCGTGGCACGCCGGAAAATATCGTCGGCGTGCTTCATGCCAAGGATCTGCTGCGCGCATTGCATGCGGCCGAGGGCGATGCCTCGAAGATCGATATCGCCGCGATCATGACGCCGCCGTGGTTCGTGCCCGGCACTACGCTGTTGTCCGAGCAGCTCAGGGAATTCCGCCGGCGCAAGACGCCGTTCGCGCTGGTCGTGGACGAGTATGGCGAGGTGATGGGTCTGGTCACGCTCGAAGACATCATCGAGGAGATCGTCGGCGATATCACCGACGAGCATGACGTCGCGATGCCGGGCGTGCGGCGCCAGCCGGACGGTTCGGTCAATGTCGACGGCTCGGTGCCGATCCGCGACCTCAATCGCGCGATGGACTGGAACCTGCCGGACGCGGAGGCGACGACAGTCGCCGGCCTGGTCATCCACGAGGTGCGCTCGATTCCCGAGCCCGGCCAGAGTTTCACCTTCCACGGTTTCCGCTTTCGCGTGCTGCGCCGCTCGCGCAACCGCATCACCGCGCTGCGCATCCAGCCGCTCGCGCGCAAGCCGGTCGCGAAGGCGGGCTAGCCACCGGCTTCGCCCGGCGCCGAGGCGTGGATCGCGAGCGCATGCACCGAGCCTGCGAGTTCCGCCGCCAACGCTGCATTTATCATGCGGTGGCGTTCGATCCGGCTCTTACCTTTGAAGGCTTCCGCCACGATATGGACACGGTAATGGGTTTCTCCGCCCGGGCGATGGCCGGCATGGCCGGCATGCAAATGCGACTCGTCGAGCACGCGCAGGCTTTCCGGCGCGAAAGCCTGGGTCAACTTGCCGGTGATAATGTTTTCGGTGCTCATGTCATCCCGCTTAGCCATTGGCATGGCGTCAGGTCAATGCGGTTTTTCAATGCGGTTTGCCGCGTTGAAAAACCTGAAAGCCGACATTCAAGTCTTGCACGCAATGGCGCCAACCCCGCATACTGACCGGTCATGAAATCCGAATCGCCCATTTTCGATCGTATCCGCGTCAAGCCGGACAAGGACCGCCGGCCAAAGACGGATCATATTGCCTGCAATTGGCCCGGCTGCGCCGGGGCGGCGGAGCATCGCGCGCCCAAGGGCCGCGGGCGCGAGAAGCAATACTGGAATTTCTGTCTCCATCACGTGCGCGAATACAACGCCTCCTACAATTTCTTCGCCGGCATGAGCGACGATGCGGTGCTGGCCTATCAGAAGGACGCGCTCACCGGCCACCGCCCGACCTGGAAGATGGGCACCGGCAAAAACCGCGGACCCGGGCTCGACGGCGCCGCCGACCCGCTCGGCGTGTTCCACGAATTCGGCGGGCACAGCAATTCGCGTCCCGATCCCACCCACAAGCCGGAAGGCCGCATGATCCGCAACGCCGAGCGCAAGGCGTTTGAAACCATGGGGCTTGAGGTCAGCGCCGGCGCGGTGGAGATCAAGGCGCGCTTCAAGGCGCTGGTGAAGCGCCATCACCCCGACGCCAACAACGGCGACCGCTCGACCGAGGACAAGCTGCGCGAGATCATCCAGGCGTATAACTATTTGAAGTCGGTCGGGTTTGGCTGAGGCGCGATCGGGTATGCCGGTTTCGATCCGCGCCCGGCCATAAAAAACGCAGGGCAGCCTTCCAAATCCGCCTGCCGCCTCCTATCTTGTTGATAACATTGATGACATTCATTGAAAGCAGCGGGTTTATTCCGCCGCAGGCTTTCTGCTAGGTTGCCGCCCGATATCCGGACCGTCTTCGTCGAATCGCAGGGGTTTCGGGCTTCCGAAACCACGGAGGATCAATGACCGCCGCAGTACAAGAAGTCGAAGGCCTGCCCGACATGAAGGTGTCGATCCGCCAGCTTTTCGGCATCGACAGCGACATGGAGGTGCCGGCCTATTCCAAGGCCGACGAACACGTGCCGGAGCTTGACCCTGACTACCGCTTCGACCGGCCGACCACGCTCGCGATTCTCGCCGGCTTCGCCCGCAACCGCCGCGTGATCGTCACCGGTTATCACGGCACCGGCAAATCGACCCATATCGAGCAAGTGGCGGCGCGGCTCAACTGGCCCTGCGTGCGCGTCAATCTCGACAGCCACATCAGCCGCATCGATCTCGTGGGCAAGGACGCCATCGTCATCAAGGATGGCAATCAGATCACCGAATTCCGCGACGGCATCCTGCCGTGGGCGTTCAAGCACAATGTCGCGCTGTGCTTCGACGAATACGACGCCGGGCGCCCGGACGTGATGTTCGTGATCCAGCGCGTGCTCG
The DNA here is from genome assembly GCA_945861895.1 of Rhizobium sp. Q54. GTDB lineage: Bacteria > Pseudomonadota > Alphaproteobacteria > Rhizobiales > Xanthobacteraceae > Pseudolabrys. The sequence goes on along the minus strand of CAMAWF010000019.1, from coordinate 13,353 downwards.
AACAGTCGGGCCGCCTGACGCTGCTCGACCAGAACAAGGTGCTCAAGCCGCACCCGGCATTCCGGCTGTTCGCCACCGCCAATACGATCGGGCTCGGCGACACCTCCGGCCTCTATCACGGCACCCAGCAGATCAACCAGGGCCAGATGGACCGCTGGTCGATCGTCACCACGTTGAATTATCTGCCGCACGACAACGAGGTCGAGATCGTGCTCGCCAAGGCCAAGCACTATCGCAACGAGGCCGGCCGCGACATCGTCAACAAGATGGTGCGTGTCGCCGATCTGACGCGCAACGCTTTCATGAACGGCGACATCTCGACGGTGATGAGCCCGCGCACGGTGATTACCTGGGCGGAGAATGCCGACATCTTCCAGGACATCGGCTTCGCCTTCCGGCTCACCTTCCTGAACAAATGCGACGAGCTGGAACGGCCGATCGTCGCGGAATTCTATCAGCGCTGCTTCGGCCAGGAACTGCCGGAGAGTTCGGTCAACGTGGCGCTGTCTTAACATCGCCTCTCCCCGCAAGCGGGGAGAGGGAGAAGAAAAAAAGATGGCCTCCAACATCAAAAGCAAATCGCCGGCCAAGGATAGTCCGACCGAGCCGTTCAAGCGCGCGGTCGCCGGATGCCTGCGCGCGATCGCCAAGAAGCCCGACCTTGAAGTGTCGTTTGCCGCCGAGCGGCCGGGCCTGATGGGCGGCAAGGCGCGGCTGCCGGAGCCGCCACGCAAACTTTCCAAGCGCGACGCCGCGATCGTGCGCGGCCATTCCGATGCCATTGCATTGCGGCTTGCCTGCCACGACGCATCGGTCCATCGCCGCCTGCAACCGGGCGGCCAGCAGGCGCGCGCGGTGTTCGAGGCGGTGGAGCAGGCGCGGGTGGAAGCCATCGGCGCGCGCCGCATGCAAGGCGTGGCGCAAAATCTCGCCGCCATGCTCGACGACAAATTTCATCGCGGCAAACTCGACGAGGTTACCGACCGCGCCGATGCGCCGATCGAGGACGCGCTTGCCATGCTGGTGCGCGAGCGGCTCACCGGCCAGGCGCCGCCGGCGGCGGCGAAAAAGCTGGTCGATCTCTGGCGTCCGCTGATCGAAGATCGCGCCGCGCGCAGCCTCAAGCGGCTGGAAGACCTGGTCGAGGACCAGCGCCAGTTCGGCGACGCGGTGCACGATCTGCTCGACGCGTTGGAAATGGGCGAAGACCGCAGCCGCGATTCCGAGGACGAAGACGACGAACAAGGCGAGGACGAGCGCCGCAAGCAGGATTCCGGCGAAAATGGCGAAGCCGCCGACGCCGACGAGATGCAGCGCATGGCCTCCGAGGACACCGAGGTCTCGGCCGAGGAAACGCCCGACAGCGCCGCCGAGAGCGCGGATGCGCCGACCGCCGACATGGCGGACGACAGCGAGATGGGCGATGCCGAGACGCCGGGCGAGCCGTGGCGGCCGCGCCAGCACGGCGCCAACGAGCCGCGCGGCCCCGACTATCGCGCGTTCACATCCAGGTTTGACGAGATCGTCGCCTCCGAGGATCTGTGCGAGGCGGAGGAGTTGGATCGCCTGCGCGGCTATCTCGACAAGCAGCTCTCGCATTTGCAGGGCGTCGTCGCGCGGCTGGCCAACCGGTTGCAGCGCCGGTTGATGGCGCAGCAGAACCGCTCCTGGGAATTCGATCTGGAGGAAGGCCAGCTCGATCCGGCGCGGCTCTCGCGCATCATCACAGATCCGCTGCACCCGCTGACGTTCAAGTCCGAAAAGGACACCAATTTCCGAGACACCGTCGTGACGCTGCTGCTCGACAATTCCGGTTCGATGCGCGGGCGTCCGATCACGGTGGCGGCGACCTGCGCCGACATTCTGGCGCGCACGCTGGAACGCTGCGGCGTCAAGGTGGAGATTCTCGGCTTCACCACGCGCGCCTGGAAGGGCGGCCAGTCGCGCGAAGCCTGGCTCACCGCCGGCAAGCCGTCCAATCCCGGCCGGCTCAACGATCTGCGCCACATCATCTACAAATCCGCCGACGCGCCGTGGCGCCGCGCGCGTAAAAATCTCGGCCTGATGATGCGCGAGGGGCTGTTGAAGGAGAATATCGACGGCGAAGCGCTCGATTGGGCGCACAAGCGTCTGCTGGCGCGCACCGAGCAGCGAAAAATTCTGATGATGATTTCCGACGGCGCGCCGGTCGACGACTCGACGCTTTCGGTCAATCCGGGTAATTATCTCGAACGCCATCTGCGCTGGGTGATCGAGGACATCGAGACGCGCTCGCCGGTCGAGCTGATCGCCATCGGCATCGGGCACGATGTCACGCGCTATTACCGGCGCGCCGTCACGATTGTCGATGCCGAAGAGCTTGGCGGCGCCATGACCGACAAGCTGGCCGAATTGTTCGACGACCAGAGCGTACCCGAGCGGCGTCCGCGCAGGCGGAGACGGGTGGCTTGAGCGCCGCGGCCGGTCACAGCCATTGGTCGCGGCCGGCTTCGCTGCTCGCCGGCCTGTTTTTCATCGCGGCGTTTCCGGCCATCGCCGATGCGCCGCGCGCGGCCGCGCCGCCGCGTTCGATCGTCGTGCGCGCAACTCCGATCGAGTCGTTCGACAATCGCGATACCTCACGCCGCCAGTTCGGCGCATTGGAGTTTCGTGGCGGGTTGCAGCTCACCTCGAGCGACAAGCAATTCGGGGGTATTTCCGCAATTCACGTCGCGGGCGACGGTGGAGCTTTCATCGCGTTAAGCGACAAGGGCCAATGGCTGCGCGGCCGCATCGTCTATCAAGCTGGCCGGCCGGCGGGCATCGCCAACGCCGAGATGGCGCCAATCCTCGGTGCCGACGGATTTCCGCTTGCCGCGCGCGGCTGGTTCGATACCGAATCGATCGCCGCCGACGGCGGCACGCTGTATGTCGGCATCGAGCGCGTCAATGAAATCGTGCGCTTCGATTATGGCCGCGACGGATTGCTCGCGCGCGGACAGCGGATTGCCCTGCCGCCGGAAATCAAGACGCTGCCTTATAATCGGGGGCTGGAGGCGCTGGTGTTCGTGCCGCGCGGATCGCCGCTGGCCGGCACGTTGATCGCGATTTCGGAGCGAGGTCTCGACAGCGCGGGAAACATCCGCGGCTTCCTGATCGGGGGCCCGCGTCCGGGCGATTTCACCATCAAGCGCAGCGGCGACTATGACATCAGCGACGCGGCGCTACTGCCGGGCGGCGATCTACTGGTGTTGGAACGGCATTATTCGATTGCGCGCGGCGTCGCCATGCGGTTGCGGCGCATCGCGCAGAACAGCGTGCGGCCCGGCATGCTGCTCGACGGCCCGGTGCTGGTCGAAGCCGATCTCGGATTCCAGATCGACAATATGGAAGGCTTGGCGGTGCATCGCACGGCGCAGGGCGAGGTCGTGCTCACGCTCGTCTCGGACGACAATTTCTCCGCGATTCAGCGGACAATTTTACTGCAATTTACGTTGCTGGAGCCGTAGCGGCGGCTACCGTCCGATCGCCGTCATTCCGCCGCGGGGGCGGCTTCGCGCTTCTTGGCGATCTGCCGCTTGAGTTCGAGCACCTTCGGCGCCAGCTTGCTGTCGTCGGCTTTCATCAGGAAGGCATCGAAACCGCCGCGGTGGTCGACGGTCCTGAGTGCATTCGCGGAAATCCGCAGCCGCACCGAGCGGCCGAGCGCATCCGAAATCAGGGTGACGTTGCGCAGATTGGGAAAGAACCGGCGCTTGGTCTTGTGATTGGAATGGCTGACCTTGTGGCCCACCTGGGCCCGCTTGCCGGTCAGGTCGCAACGAAACGACATGGCTGAAAATCCTCGAATAAACCTTGCGCCGTCCGGCGCCGATCCCCGTCGATCATCGTTTGAAGACGGGCACGTATAGTAAGGCCGTCCACAGGCGTCAAGCCGAGCCGGATTGCAAGAAAAACCCGGATTTTGCACGGTGCGGGCGGCATCACAGATTCGACTCAATCGCGCTCGAAACAGAATTCACGGTCGCCCGTCTTACATCCTAGCTGCTAAGCCATTTTGCCCCAACCATTCTGGCGTGGCGATTTTTAACGCTGGCGATATATGGTACTTGCCGGGTTTGGTGCAGACAGGGCGGGTGCGGACCGGTTGGAAAACTGGTGCTGGTTCGACAAAGGATATGACATTCGTGTTGGCATCACCCCGGCTCGCAGTTCGTTATGCCGTCCTGTTCGCCGCCGCGCTGGCGGCGGGCGGAACCGTCCAAGGCCGTCCGGCCATCGCCCAAGGCAAGCTTGAAGCGCGCTACACCGCCTCGCTCGCCGGCATCCCGCTCGGCAAGGGCACCTGGGTCATCGACATCGGCGATACGCATTACACGGCGACGGCGAACTGGGCGACGACCGGGCTGCTGAAAATGTTTTCCAGCGGCCAGGGCAGCGGAGCCGCGCGCGGCGTTCTTGCGGCCGGCCAGCCGGTGGCCTCGAACTATGCCGCCACCGTCAAGCTCGACAAGAAGACCGACGAAGTGCGCATCCTGGTCAATGGCGGCGTCGTCAAGGAATTTCATGTCAATCCGCCGGTGAACGACGACCCCGAACGTCTTCCGGTCACCGATGCGCTGCGCCGCGGCGTGATGGATCCGATGACCGCCTCGCTGCTGCGCACGCCGGGCAGTGAAAATCCGATGGGACCGCAGGCGTGCCAGCGCACGTTGTCGATATTCGACGGCCGGATGCGCTACGACCTGCAAATGGCGTTCAAGCGCATGGACAAGGTGCGGGCCGACAAGGGCTATAAGGGTCCGGTCCTCGTCTGTGCCGTCTATTTCTCGCCGATCGCCGGCTTTAATCCGGGCCGCGCGGCGATCAAATATCTCGTCGAATTACGCGAGATCGAAGCCTGGCTGGCGCCGGTGGCTGGCACCCGCGTGCTGGTGCCCTACCGCGTCCAGGTTCCGACGCCGATTGGGTTGGCAGTGCTCGAAGCGACCCAGTTCGTCACCGCCGCGCAGCCGTCGCGGCCGGCCGCCGCCGCGACCAAGACCCAGTAGGGGCGGCTATATTCGCCGGCTTGACTGCGCCGGCAAGCGTGATCTCAACCGCCGTTAACGTTTTCGGGTCGCAAACGGGCAGTCGATAGCGTCCACGACACTCGATCTTGTAGCGATACCTCTTGCATGAGCCAGATATCGCCGTGAACGAAACTCTACAGCCCCTGAGTCAGCGATTCGGGCGCGATTCGTTCCAGACTCGTTCCAGAGCTTAATCGCAAACTCTTCCACCGTCGCATTGTGGTACAGAAATCCTGCGGGAGAGCTCATGCCGGCCCCGCCGCCACCCCGGACAAGGTCATGACACTCGCATTATCCCCGACCTCTCCCCGTGGGCCGCGCGCCCGCGGCTCCGGCGTGACCGCCGTTCTCGGGCCGACCAATACCGGCAAGACCCATCTCGCCATCGAGCGCATGCTCGCGCATTCCTCCGGCATGATCGGGCTACCGTTGCGGCTGCTTGCGCGCGAGGTCTACAACAAGGTGGTCGAGCGCGCCGGCAAGGAGGCGGTCGCGCTGATTACCGGCGAAGAAAAGATCAAGCCGGCAAATCCGCGCTATTGGGTCTCCACCGTCGAGGCGATGCCGCGCGATCTCGATGTCGCCTTTCTGGCGATCGACGAGGTGCAACTGGGGGCGGATTTCGAGCGCGGACATGTCTTTACCGACCGCATGCTCCATCAGCGCGCGCGCGAGGAGACGCTGGTGCTCGGCGCCGCCACCGTGCGCCCGATGGTGGAGAAGCTGTTGCCCGGCGCGCACATCGTCAGCCGCCCGCGGCTGTCGCTGCTCACATTTTCCGGTGAGAAAAAGATCACGCGCCTGCCGCGGCGCACGGCGATCGTCGCCTTTTCCGCCGCCGAGGTCTACGCCGTCGCCGAATTGATCCGCCGTCAGCGCGGCGGCGCCGCCGTCGTGCTCGGTGCGCTGAGCCCGCGCACCCGCAACGCCCAGGTCGCGCTGTTTCAGTCGGGCGACGTCGATTACCTGGTCGCCACCGACGCTATCGGCATGGGGCTCAATCTCGACGTCGACCACGTCGCATTCGCCTCCGACCGCAAGTTCGACGGCTACCAGTTCCGCAAGCTCAATCCGGCGGAACTTGCCCAGATCGCCGGCCGCGCCGGCCGCGCAATGCGCGACGGCACCTTCGGCACCACCGGACGCTGCCCGCCGTTTGAGCCGGAGCTGGTGCGGGCGCTGGAGAGCCACAATTTCGAGCCGATCCGCCTGCTGCAATGGCGCAATTCGCAGCTCGATTTCTCCTCCATCGGCGCGCTGCAAGCCTCGCTTGCCGCAACGCCCGGCGAAAGCGGACTTACCCGCGCGCCGGTCGCCGAGGACATTCTGGTGCTCGAACATGCCGCGCGCGATGAGGATGTGCGCTCGCTCGCGTGCACTTCCAAGGCGATCGAACGGTTATGGGAGGTTTGCCAGGTTCCCGACTATCGCAAGATCGCGCCGGCCACCCATGCCGAGCTTGCCGTCACCCTCTATGGTTTCCTGACGCGAGAGGGTAATATCCCGACCGACTGGTTTGCCCGTCAAGTGGCGCAGGCCGATCGCACCGACGGCGACATCGACACGCTCTCCAACAGGATCGCGCATGTACGGACTTGGACTTTTGCCGCGAACCGGCCCGATTGGCTGGCAGATCCCGAGCATTGGCAATCCGTCACGCGCGCCGTCGAAGACAGGCTCTCCGATGCGTTGCACGAGCGCCTGGCCGAGCGCTTCGTCGATCGCCGCACCAGCGTGTTGATGCGGCGGCTGCGAGAGAACACGGTCTTGGAAACTGAAATTGGAAAAACCGGCGAAGTGGTAGTCGAAGGCCATGCAATCGGCCGGCTCGACGGTTTCATGTTCGCGCCCGATGTCTCGGCCGCTGGCTCCGAAGCCAAAGCGCTCAACGCGGCTGCGCAAAAGGCATTGGCCGGCGAGATCGATGCGCGCGCCACGCGGCTGTCGCAGGCGCCAAACGATCAGATCGTGCTGGCCGGCGACGGCGCCATCCGCTGGATCGGCGATGCGGTCGGCAGGCTTGTCGCCGGCGACGAGGTCTTGCGTCCACGCGTGCGCATTCTCGCGGACGATCATCTCACCGGACCGCCGCGTGAAGCGGTGCAGGTGCGGCTCGATCTATGGCTCAAGACGCATATCGAGAAACTGCTGGCGCCCCTGTTTGCGTTGACCGCCGCCGACGATGTCACCGGCATGGCGCGCGGCGTCGCCTTCCAGCTGGTCGAGGCGCTCGGCGTGCTTGAGCGGCAGAAGGTGTCGGACGAGGTCAAAGGTCTCGACCAGCCGGCGCGCGCCACTTTACGGAAATACGGGGTGCGCTTCGGTGCGTTTCACATCTACATTCCGGCGCTGCTCAAGCCCGCGCCGCGTGCGCTGGCGACCCAATTATGGGCGCTCAAGCATCAGGGCGCAGAAGCCAAGGGCATCGATACGCTGCTGCAAGTGACCGCGAGCGGACGTACCTCGATCCCGGTCGATCCGGAGACGCCCAAGGTACTCTATCGCACCTCCGGTTACCGGGTGTGCGGCGAGCGCGCCGTGCGCGTCGATATTCTCGAACGGCTTGCCGATCTCATCCGTCCGGCGCTGGCCTGGCGCGAGGGCGTTGCGGGCGCAAAACCGGCGGGCGCGATCGCGGGCGGCTTTACCGTCAGCCCGGCGATGACCTCGCTCACCGGCGCCGCAGGCGAGGATTTTGCGTCGATCCTGCGCTCGCTCGGCTATCGCATGGATCGCCGGCCAAAGCCGGCTGAAATCCCGCCGGCCGCGGAAATCGCAGCGCCGGAAGCTGCCGCGTCCTCGGCCGCGCCGGGTTCGGTCGCGCTGCTGCCGGAGACGGAATTGATGGCGGCGGTTGCGGCCGAAGCGCCGCCTGAACCAGTCGGCGTGCCGGAGCCGATCCCGGAGATATCTGTGGAACCTGCGGTCATGCTTGCGACGGCCGGCGATCCGGCCGGCGAACCTGCCGCCAACAGCGAGGCTGCCGCGGAAGAGCAAGTCTTTATCGAAGTGTGGCGGCCGGGCGGACGTTCCGAGCCGCGGCGCCATCGCCGGCCCAATCCGCGCCGCGCCAAGCAAGACGGCGCGCAACCGGAAGTGCAGGCGGCGCAAGTTTCGGCTGACGCGCCGGTAACGCCGGATGCAGCGGTGGCCAGCGCGGACGCATCAGAAAAACCCGAGAGCCGCCGCAGCCGCAGGCCACGCCGACGCCGGCCTGAACAACTTGGGCGTTCCGAAGGACAGGCTGCTACGGCTCAACCAACCGAGGGCGAAAAACCCAGCCGCACCGAGCATCCTGAGCGCCCCAAACGACATGGCTCGCATCGGCCTGATCGGCCTGGCCGCGAGCAGGGCGGCCGTCCGTCCTTTGCCAAGCCGCACACGCCCGTGCGCGAGCGGCGGGAAAAAGTGGCGGATCCGAATTCGCCCTTCGCCAAGCTCGCGGCGCTCAAGCAGCAGCTCGAGGCAAATGCCAAAGAGCGGCGCTAGACGCTCACGCTGACGGCCGTGGACCGCCAGCGCATCGACAAATGGCTCTGGCACGCGCGCATGGTGCGCACCCGCAGCGCTGCTTCCGATTTGGCCGCGGCCGGCCATGTCCGCTGCAATGGACAGCGCATCCTGGCTGCAAGCTGCATGGTGCGTGCGGGCGACGTGGTCACCTTGGCGCTCGATCGCTCGGTGCGCGTGCTGAAAGTCGCCGGATTTTCCGAGCGGCGGGGATCGGCCAGTGCCGCGCGTACGCTGTATCGGGATTTGACCGGTGCCGATGGTGCGCGGGCTTCGAGTTCACCCGATAAAGCCTAGTCAATCCGGACCGCATACCTTGCGTGCTGGGGGGCCTTACGCTAGGGACGCAAGATTGCTCGCGTCGTGTCCGGAGTCGTCGATGACCTACATCGTCAACGAAAGCTGCATTAAATGTAAGCTGATGGATTGCGTGGAAGTTTGCCCCGTCGATTGCTTCTACGAGGGTGAAAACATGCTGGTCATCCATCCGGACGAATGCATCGACTGTGGCGTGTGCGAGCCGGAATGCCCGGTCGATGCGATCAAGCCCGATACCGAGCCTGGCCTTGAGAAATGGCTGGAGCTGAATGCGGAATACGCCAAGGCCTGGCCGAATATTACAGTCAAAAGGGAGCCGCCCGCGGATTCCAAGGACTGGGAAGGTGTGCCGGACAAATTCGCGAAATTCTTTTCTCCGAATCCTGGGACCGGCGACTAAATGCGGCCACCTCCGGGCGGAGCCGGCCTTAGCGCTCCGGCGTTAACCCAAGCTGGAGAAATTTGCGCCATTCGCAGGCCGGAATTGCGATTTTGCAGTGCCATAAGACTTTGATTCCAGCCAAAAATGTGCTATATTTATCAAATCAGGAGAAAAAGGGCCCGAATCGCGCTCCCCGTTGGGAGCCTATTTTTTCGGGGCCATTCCCGAGGGTCTTTCAGAGGGCGTGTAACCCACGCGTAAGCAGTGGCAGGAAAAACGCGTCAGAAGTCGAAGAAGGCGTCCTCCGGCGCAAGCCGTGGGACCAAAAAGTCCGCCGTTTCGCGGCGAACCTCGCATGCCTCGCGCGGCAGTGTCCGCCGCGGGGCTCCCGTCGCCAAAGCCGGCCCCCGCAAGGGTGCCGGTGAAGGAGTTTTGCCCGGAATGACCACCAACAAGAAGACGACTCAACGTCAAGGCTTCAAGACCAACGAATTCATCGTCTATCCCGCCCACGGGGTCGGCCAGATTCTGGCCATCGAGGAGCAGGAAATCGCCGGCGCCAAGCTGGAATTGTTCGTCATCAATTTCATCAAGGACAAGATGACGCTGCGGGTTCCCACGGCGAAGATCGTCACGGTCGGCATGCGCAAGCTCGCCGAGCCGCCGGTGGTCAAGCGCGCGCTCGAGACGCTCAAGGGCCGCGCCCGCGTCAAGCGCACCATGTGGTCGCGCCGCGCGCAGGAATACGAGGCCAAGATCAATTCCGGCGACATCGTTGCCATCGCGGAAGTGGTGCGCGACCTGTTCCGCTCCGAGCAGCAGCCCGAGCAGTCCTACAGCGAACGGCAGCTCTACGAAGCCGCGCTTGACCGGCTGTCGCGCGAGATCGCGGCGGTGCAGAAGGTGACCGAGACCGAGGCGATCAAGGAAATCGAAGCGGCGCTCGCCAAGGGCCCGCGCCGCGGTCCGAAGCCCGCCGACGAACCGGAAGCCGAAACCACCACCGAGGAAGAGGCGGCCTGAAATCGGTCCGGCTGAAACGGATAAATGAAAAGCCCGGCAGCGATGCCGGGCTTTTTGTTTTCGGTGACTGTTATTTGTTTCACCCCGGCAGCATCCGCTGCAACACACGGTCGCGGCGGATGAAGTAATGCTGCAGCGCCGCGCCGATATGCAGCACGACCACGGCTGTCACCGCCCAGCCAAGATAGCGATGCAGCACGAACAGCTTTTCGGACAGCGGCTCGTTCTTGCCGATGATCGGCGGAAATTCGAACAGACCGAAGAACGGCGTCGATACGCCGAACGCCGAATGTCCGACATAGCCGATGACGGGCATCGCCAGCACCAGCAGGTAAAGCAATCCGTGAACCGCCGAGGAAGCCTTGCGCTGCCAGGGTTCCAGCGTGGGATCGGGCGCAGGTGCGCCGGCGATCAAACGGTTGGCGATGCGCAACACCATCAAGATCAGGATCAGCATGCCGAGCGATTTGTGCAGCATGAACAGCCGGTTCTGCAGCGGCCCCTCTGGCGCATTGCTCATCCAGAACGCGATCGTGACGATCGACAAGACGCAGATCGCCACCAGCCAGTGCAAGGTCTTTGCGAGCGTTGAATAACCGCCGCTCTGAGTGCCGTAAGCCATCGCGCCCTCCCGTTAAGACCGCCGGCGCAGCCGGCGGCCAACCATGACGTTCGCCCGTTGATACTACAAATGACGCGCCGCGCCCGTTATTCCACCACCAGCTTGATCTTATCGCCCGGTTTCACGCGGTTGCCCGGCTCCAGCCCGTTGAGCACGCGCAGACGCTCCGCCGGATGGTCGGCGATCGCCATCCGTCGCGCCAGCTTCTCCACCGTATCGCCCGCTCCCGCGGTCACCACCTTGAGCCGCAGCGGCTTGGCCGACTGGCTTTCCTTCAGGCTCATGCGGCGGAAGGTGCCGATCGATTCGCGGAACGAACGGTCGATCTCCGCGGTCTTGTTCTTGGCCGCGAAGATGAAGCGGTAGACGTCGCTGCCGAAGCGCACGGCGTAGAGCCGGAACGACCACCGTTCGCCAGTCGCGGTTGCGGTCGCCACCGGGAAGCCGTTGACCGTGAATTCCGCGATGCTCGGCGGCTCGATGCCTTCGATCCAGCCGGAGGCAAGATAATCCGGCAGCGTCTGCTCCGCCGGCACGCGCACCACGTCGAGGCGCAGCGCCTGTCCGCCGCCGTCCTTGATGCCCAGCACCGCCTGCGCGGTATTGTCGAGCACGAAGCCCGGCGGGGCCATGAAAGTGAAGCCGAGTTTCGGGTGCAGGAAACGCCGCCCGCGCACGAAGCCTTCGCTCGGATCTTCGCCATAAATCAAGCCGTCGAGACCGGCCAAATATTCCGCCTTGTCGCGTTCGCCGGCGCCGGGAGCGCTGAACTGGCGGGCATTCGCCTGGGCGTTGCGTACGCGCTCCGGCGTCGCCGGATGCGAGGACAGAAAATCCAGCGAGCGCGGATCGAAATTGGCGCCCACGGGCTTGAGTTCGGCGTTGCGCCCCATCGCGGTGAGGAAGCGCGTCGCGCCGAACGGATCGTAGCCCGCGCGCGCCGAAATGCCGACGCCGATGCCGTCGGCCTCGAATTCCTGCGCGCGCGAAAAGCTTGCGAGCGCGAGCCTCGACTTGGCGAGCGCCAGTGCGCCCAGATTGGGATCGCTGAGCACATCGCTTACCACCGCGCCGACGATTGCCGCCTGGCGCACCTGGTCCTCGCGGATCGCCGCGTGACGCGCGATCACGTGCGCCATCTCATGCGAAAGTACGGACGCCAGTTCCGAAGTGTCGTTGGCGAGCGCGATCAGCCCGCGGGAAATATAAAGCTGGCCGTTCGGCAGCGCGAAGGCGTTCACCGCGGGCGAGTTGAGAATGGTGACGCGATATTTCAGATCGGGCCGCTCGGAGGCGGCCACCAGCTTGTCCACCGTCTTGCCGATCAGCGCCTCCAGGCGTGGATCGTCATAAGCGCCGCCATAGGTGGCGAGAATACGCTGGTGTTCGCGCTGGGTCGCCGGCTGCATCTCGCCCTGCTTCGGCGTCTCCGGCAGGAAGATTTGGCGGTCTTCCATGCCGGGCGTGCCGGCGCAGCCCGCGAGCAGCAATGCGAGCACGATCGGCGCGCCGATGCGCGCCCAATTGGACGTGTTTGTCATCCAGTCCATAGTACTCGACGCAGTTGGATAAGGCGTTGAGTTGATTCATAAAAGGGATTCTTTGCCTGGCAGCGAAGGATCACCCTCATGCAATCGATATTCTCGAACGCCTTATCCAGGTCGGTAGCAAAACACATCGACGTGTCGGTCACAAGACGCGAGACGTTGTCGTGGCTGACGCTGCTGATCATGCAGCATGGAACAATCTGCCTGTGGCGGCTGGCGGCGTATGTGGCAAGCGTGGCGCAGACCGATTCGGTGCGGCGGCGGTTTTACCGGTTCTTTCAGTTCGTCCAACTCGACAGCGCACTGGCGGCGCACGTGGTAGTCGAGCTTCTGGGGCTCGGCGGCAAGCCATGGGTTCTGGCGATTGACCGCACGAACTGGGATTTCGGCAAGACCACGATCAACATCCTGATGATCTCGGTGACATGGAACGGCATGGGCATTCCGCTGCTGTGGATGCTGCTGCCAAAGGCTGGAAACTCGCACACGTCGGAGCGGACCGAGCTTCTTGATCGGCTGCGCGCGGCGTTTCCCGACATGAAGATCGCGGCGCTGATGGGCGACCGCGAGTTCATCGGTGATACCTGGATGGCCTATCTGCAGCGCCAGAACATCCCCTTCATCCTGCGCTTGCGTGAGAACCAGCACGTCCTGCGCGAGGGCTATGCCGCCATGTCGATTGCCGCCATCGCGCGGCATCTCAAAATCGGAGAAAGAATGATCGTCAAAGGCTTCTGCCGGCTCGGCCGTCGCGACGAGACTTTGTCCTCGCCGGTGCGGCTCGTGGTGATGCGGCTTGCCTCAGGCGAACTGCTGGCCTTGGCCTGTTCCGGCAGCGCGCGGCATGCGCTCGCCCGCTATCGTCAACGCTGGACCATCGAAACCATGTTCGGCAATCTC
>CAMAWF010000018.1 GCA_945861895.1 Rhizobium sp. Q54 | reverse complement strand
CGCCCCGCCGCCTTCCTCGCCCATCTCATCGCGACACATGCCCAGCACCCGCAGACGCGCGAGCGGCGGCGCGCGCAGCCGGAAGACGCCGTGCAAAGCTATGAATCGGGATTGGCGGCAAATTCGACTTTGAGCGGGCGTAATTTTTCGCGCGCGATGTAAGCTAGTAACCCATCGCGCAGCCGTCCTTGCGCGCGTCCGATCCGGCGATCAGCACGCCGCGATCCCAATCGATACGAATGGTCTGCGCGCCACCCCACGGCGAAGCCCTCACCGCCACCGTATGCCCGCGCGCCCTGAGACCCTCGACGGTCGCGGCCGGCATGCCACGCTCGACCAGCGTTTGCGCGCCTTCGAAAAACGCCCGCGGCGCGTCGATCGCCTGCTGCACGTCCATGCCGTAGTCGAGCATGTTGAGCACAATCTGCACCTGGCCCATCGGCTGGTAGTGCGCGCCCATCACGCCGAACGACATCTCGCAGCGGCCGTTGCGCATCCCGAGCGCGGGGATGATGGTGTGCATCGGCCGCTTGTCGGCGCCGAACGTATTGGGATGCGCGGGGTCCAGCACGAAACAGGCGCCGCGGTTGGTCAGCATGATTCCGGTTTTCTCGGTGCAGATGCCGACGCCAAATCCGGAATAGAGCGAGTTGATGAAAGACACCGCCATGTGGTCGCGGTCGACCACGCTGAGATAAATGGTGTCGCCGCCGGGCGCGGCCACATCCGGCAGCGCCACGCGGCGCGAGCGGTCGATCTTGCCGGCGAGCTTTTTCGCAAACGCCTTGTCGAGCAACGTGGGCACGGAAGCGCGCATGCAGGCCGGATCGGCGACATGCGTGTCGCGCACCGCGAACGCCATGCGCGCGGCTTCCAGCACAATGTGAAAGCGCTCCGGCCCGAGCGGATCGAGCGCGGCGAGATCGAAATTCTCCAGGATATTAAGCAGCACCAACGCGGTGACGCCCTGTCCGTTCGGCGGCAGTTCGATAAGGTCGAGGCCGCGATAGCTGGTTGCGATCGGCGCGGCTTGCTCGCCGCGATGCCGCGCGAAATCCTCCGCCGTCAGAAACGAGCCGCGCGCGGCGACGGTCGCCGCCATGTCGTCGGCGATCTCGCCTTCGTAGAAGGCGCGCGGCCCCTTGGCCGCGATGGTTTTCAGCGTCGCGGCAAGCACCGGAAATCTGATGACATCGCCTTGCGCGGGCGCGCGGCCGTTGAAGAGATAATGCTTCGATGCGCCGGGATCGTTTTTGAGCCTCGCAACATGTCCGGCCCAGTCGGACGCGACGCGCGCGGCGACGGGAAATCCGCCTTCGGCATAAGCAATCGCGGGCGCGAGTGCGCGGTCGAGGCCGAAACGGCCGTGGGCTTTAAGAATTTCCGCCCAGGCATCGATCGCCCCCGGCACGGTGACGGCATGAATCGACATGCCGATCTCGTGCATGCCCTGTTCCAGCAGCGCTTCGGTCGAGGCTTTGGCGCCGGCGCGGCCGGAGCCGTTATAGCCCCAGACCGGCTTGTCCGGCTGCGCCACCAGGCAGAAGCAATCGCCGCCGATGCCGGTCGAGTGCGGCTCCACGACACAAAGCACCGCGGACGCGGCCACCGCGGCGTCGGCCGCGCTGCCGCCGGCGCGCAGCGCCTCGACGGCGGCCATCGTCGCCAGCGGATGCGACGTCGCCGCCATTCCTTCGCGGGCGATGACAGGCGAACGGCCGGGCAGGTGAAAATCGCGGGACATGAATTCAGGCGCTTCGCGCGGCCGAAGTTTTAAGACGAGATCCGCTCGATCCCTTCCACATTGAGATCGCGCTGCGCCGAGCGCAGCGTCACCGCGAATCCGCCGATCACGTCGACGAAGCTCGCAACCAGCAGCAGGAAGAAGGTCGAGGTCGCGGCCTGCCGCACCAGCAGGAATTCAACGCCC
The DNA here is from genome assembly GCA_945861895.1 of Rhizobium sp. Q54. Lineage (GTDB taxonomy): Bacteria > Pseudomonadota > Alphaproteobacteria > Rhizobiales > Xanthobacteraceae > Pseudolabrys. The sequence goes on along the minus strand of CAMAWF010000018.1, from coordinate 46,995 downwards.
ATGGCAAGAAACAGCACGAGCGAAAGCGAATGATCGATGATGGTGCGAACGCCGATGCGCGTCGCCTTCAGCATTTCGAGAAACAGCAAAAAGATCGCCAGCGCGATCAGCATGTCGCCGAGCGCCATGACCCAATCGACGCCGGAGGTCATGTGGACGCGCGTGAGCGGATCGGTCCAATTGAGGCCCGGCATCAGGAAAGCGACGATGTTGTAGATCGCGAACGGAACGATCAGCAGCGGAAAGCCGATGAGGAACATGCGAAGCCTCCCTTACCGCCTATGCGTTCGGCCGGCGTCAGGCCTCTTTCTTCGCCTTGAGCACCTGCCGGCCATTGTACATGCCGGTCTTGAGATCGATGTGGTGCGGCCGGCGCAACTCGCCGGAATCCTTGTCCTCGATATAGCTCGGCCGCTTCAACGCGTCGGCGGAGCGGCGCATGCCACGGCGGGACGGCGAGGTTTTTCTTTTTGGCACGGCCATGGCGGAACTCCCGGATATCGCGAATGTCTGGATGAAGGCGGGCTTATAGAGGAAGGCATCCGCCAAGGCTAGGGGGTGAGAGCATGATCCCGAAAAGTGGGAACCGGTTTTCGGAAAAGATCATGCTCAAGCAAAAAGACAGAAACAGGCCCTGATCCAATTGGAGCAGATCGAATTCTAGGAGGGTGAGGGTTAAGGCGCGCGCCGCAGGCAGCTATCGGCATTGGGCGCGCCGGCTGCGCGGCGCACATAGAGCGCGGCAAGCCGCCGCAATCCGGGACCGGGTTTGCCGGCATCGCGCCGGATCGGGTTCGGCAGCATGGCCGCGAGCAGCGCAGCTTCGTGCGGCCGCACGTCCTTTGCCGGCTTGCCGAACGCCCGCCTGCTGCCGGCCTCGACGCCGAATTCGCCGCGCGGTCCCCACTCGGCGATGTTGAGGTAGATTTCCAGCACGCGCCGTTTCGGCAGCACCAGATCGATCCAGAGCGCCAGAGGAAATTCCAGCGCCTTGCGCACGAAGCTGCGCCCCGGCCACAGGAACAGGTTTTTCGCCACCTGCTGGGTGATGGTCGAGCCGCCGCGCAGATCGTCAAAATCCTCGGCGTCGGCGAGCGCCTCCTTCAGCTCCTGCAAATCCACGCCCCGATGCCCGCAGAAGCGGCCGTCTTCCGACAGGATGACGGTGAGCGGCAGCACCGGCGCTATGCGCGCCAGCGGGACGAAATCGCGCTGCACCCGTTGCCCGGTCGCCCAGCGCCACAGCATCACGGTCGAGATCGGCTCGCCGAAACGATAAAACGGCGCGATTGCATAAGGCAGCAGCAGAACCGCCAGCACGGCGAACGCGACGATGCGGACCGGGCGCGGCAACAGCGGCACCCGCAGGTCGCGAATGAGCCCGTATCTTTTCGCCGGCCGGAACACGCGCGGATTCTAGCCTATCTGCCAAGCCGTTTGCGGACGATACTGCGCTAAGGCTAACACTAGCGGCCCACGGGGAATGCCTTTGACCCAGTTTGCCGCACGGCTCGACGCCGCCGCCGCCGAGATGGAAGCCCTGCTCGACCGGCTCCTGAGCGAGCGAATGGCCGAGGGCGAGATCGCGCGCCCGCCCCGCCTGCTCGAAGCCATGCGCTATGCCACGCTGGGCAGCGGCAAACGGCTGCGGCCGTTCCTGCTGATCGAAAGCGCGGCGCTGTTCGATGTGCCGCGCGAGCGCGCATTGATGGCGGGCGCGGCGCTCGAATGTGTGCACGGCTATTCGCTGGCGCATGACGATTTGCCGGCGATGGACGACGACGATGTACGGCGCGGGCAGCCGGCCGTGCACAAGGCGTTCGACGAGGCCACCGCGATATTGGCGGGCGATGCGCTTTTGACGTTTGCCTTCGACCTGATGTCGCGCGTGGAAACGCATCCCGACGCGGCGGTGCGCATCGCGCTGGTTTCGGAACTCGCGCGCGCGGCCGGCATCGGCGGCATGGCCGGCGGGCAGATGCTCGATCTGACCGCCGAGGGGCGCTTCGCGGCGCCGCGCAAGCTGGCCGAAATCGAAATCGCCACCCTGCAAGCCATGAAGACCGGCGCATTGCTGCGTTTCGCCTGCCGCGCCGGCGCGATCCTCGGCAATGCCGAACCTGCCATGCGCGCGGCCGCCGACACATACGGCCGCGCCATCGGGCAGGCGTTTCAGATCGCCGACGACCTGCTCGATATCGAAGGCGACGCGAAACTCATGGGAAAGCAGACCGGCAAGGACGCCGCCGCCGGCAAGGCGACGCTGGTGAATGCGCTTGGGGCCGCCGGCGCCCGCGCACGGCTTGCCGCACTGGTCGCCGAGGCCGATGCTGCGCTGGCGCCTTTCGGCGCCAAGGCCGATGTCCTCATGGCCGCCGCGCGCTTCGTGGCGGAACGCAAGTCCTGAGACGCCGCACAGGGAGCAATCTGGAGGAAACGAATGGCGGCTAAGAATTTAAATCCCCATCGTCACTTGCCGCGCTTCGTGCGCATCGTGCGCGCGCGACCGCGGCTATTCATTTCAGCCATCATCGGCCTCATCGTGGTCGCGGCGCTGCCGGCGGATTGGCGGTTCGCGACCCGCGCGCTGGTTGGCTGGGATGCCGGCGTCATTCTTTATCTCATCGCTGCTTTCGAGATCATCAATCGCGCCGATGTCGCGCACATTCGCCGGCGTGCGGCGATCGAGGATGAAAGCCAGTTCGGCATTCTTGCGCTCACGGTCGCCGCCGCGCTCGCCAGCATCGGCGCCATCGTCGCGCTGCTCGGGTCGCCGCTGGCCGGCGCTGCGCGCGATCCGATCTATCTCCTGCTGGCGACGCTGACGATCGTGCTGTCGTGGGCCTTCATTCACACGATTTTTGCGCTGCATTACGCGCATGAATTTTACGGCGAAGGGGGCGGGAAAAAGAGCGGATTGGAATTTCCCGGCGGCGAAAAACCGGACTACTGGGATTTCGTCTATTTCTCGTTCGTCATCGGCATGACCTCGCAGGTGTCGGACGTGACGATCTCCTCGAAGATGATCCGGCGCACCGTCGCCGCGCACGGCGTCATCGCATTCTTGTTTAACGTCGCTTTGCTGGCGCTCACGGTGAACATCGCGGCGAGCGCGATTTAGAATACGATCATTCCGCCGCGCTGCGGCCCGCGCCCTGCCCGAAACGGCGCTCGATATAGTCGGTCAGCATCGCCTTGAAATCCGACACCAGCGTCGGCCCGCGCAGGGTCGCGGCCTTCTTGCCGTCGATAAACACGGGGGCCGTCGGCTGCTCGCCGGTGCCGGGCAGCGAAATGCCGATGTCGGCGTGTTTGCTCTCGCCCGGCCCGTTGACGATGCAGCCCATCACCGCGACCGTGAGATTCTCGACACCGGGATAGCGCGCTTTCCAGGCCGGCATCGAGCTGCGGATGAAATCCTGAATGTCCTTGGCGAGTTCCTGGAACGTGGTCGAGGTCGTGCGCCCGCAGCCGGGACAGGCGGCGACCAGCGGCACGAAGGTGCGCAGCCCCATGGTCTGCAACAATTCCTGCGCCACTTGCACTTCCAGCGTGCGGTCGCCGTTCGGCTCCGGCGTCAAGGAAACACGTATCGTGTCGCCGATGCCCTGTTGCAGCAGCACGCCCATGGCGGCGGCAGAGGCCACGATGCCCTTGGAGCCCATGCCGGCTTCGGTGAGGCCGAGATGCAGCGCGTAAGGCGCGCGGCGCGCGAGCTCCATGTAGACCGCGATCAAATCCTGCACCGCGGAGACTTTCGCCGACAGGATGATGCGGTTGCGCGCAAGGCCGATCTCTTCCGCGCGCGCGGCCGAAAGCAAAGCCGACTGCACCATTGCCTCGCGCGTCACCGCGCGGGCTTCCAACGGCGCAGCCTTGCGGCTGTTCTCGTCCATCAGCCGGGTGAGCAATTCCTGGTCGAGCGAGCCCCAATTGGCGCCGATGCGCACCGGCTTGTTGTGGCGGATCGCCATTTCGACGATCGCGGAAAACTGCCGGTCCTTCTTGTCCTTGAAGCCGACATTGCCGGGATTGATACGGTATTTGTCGAGCGCCTGCGCGCAAGCCGGATGATCGGCCAGCAGCTTGTGGCCGATATAGTGGAAATCGCCGACCAGCGGCGCCGTGACGCCGCGCCTCAGCAGCCGCTCCTTGATGTGGGGAACGGCGGCGGCCGCCGCGTCGCGGTCGACCGTGATGCGCACGATCTCCGAGCCCGCATGCGCCAGCGCCGCCACCTGCGCCACCGTCGCCTCGACATCGGCGGTGTCGGTATTGGTCATCGATTGCACGACGATCGGCGCGGCCCCGCCGACGGCGACGCCGCCGACATCGACGGCGACCGATTTGTGTCGTTCCTGCACTGATGCGGACATCGGATTCATATGCACAAGTTAAGTTCGAAAAAGCGCGCCGTGCCAGTATAGCAGGGTCAACGCGCCTGGTTCACCAGCACGAGCCCGCCGGCGACCAGCGCCACCGCCACCGCGAACGCCAAAGTCAGCGGCTCGCCGAGCACGAAATGGCCGGCGGCGACGCCGAACAGCGGCGTCAGAAAGGTAAACGCGGAAAGCCGGTTCGCCGAATAGCGCACAATAAGCGCGAACCAGATCATGAATGTGACGCTCACCACCCAGACGGTCTGGTAGGCGAGCGCAGCAAGCGCGACCGCGCCGGGCATGGCAACGATACGTTCACCCAATATGAGCGCGCCCACCGCCAGCATCGGCGCCGACATGATGAGCTGATAGATCATCACCTTTTCGGACGCCACCCGGTTGAGCGCGCTGGCCTTGATGATCAGCGTCGTCACCGCCCAACCGGCGGCCGCACCAACCATCATGATGTCGCCGGCGATCTGGCGCGGATCGAGCGCCGGCGTCGGCGCGCCGAACGCCACCAGCATGCCGGCGAACGACAGTCCGAGGCCGATCCATTGCTGCAGGCTGAAACGGTCCACCGGCAAGACCCAGCGCGCGCCGATGACGACGAAAAACGGCGCCAGATAGATGAACAGCGCTGCGCGGCTGGCGGTGGTGTAGTTGAGACCCTGATAGATCAAGATGAATTCGATTCCGAAAAATAATCCGCAGACAATTCCGGCAACCAGCGTGCCGTCGCGCGCGGTGAGCGAAATGCCGCGCAGCTTCGCCCAGGCGGCGACGATCAACGCCGCTCCGGCCGAGCGGATCGCGGCTTGCATCAGCGGCGGGATGTCGGAGATCGCGAGCTTCACCGCGACCTGGTTGAAGCCCCAGGACAGGCACAGCACCACCACGATCGCGGCGGCCAGCGGGTCGAGCGCACGGGTGGTGGCGTCGTGCGCGCGCGGCATATTCGACATGACGGAAAATCCCGGCGGAAGTAGTGCCACGCTTCTAACGCGCGGCGCCCGGACTAGATAGACGATGCAAGCATGACCGTCATGCTGCGGCGCGCGTAATTTATCCCCGGCAATGGGCGCAGGTGCCGGCGATCTCGATCACCGGCGCCTTCGGCGTAAAGCCGGCCGCGCGCGCGGCGCTCTTGAGCGTATCGGCGATCGCCGCCGAGCCCGCCTCGCCCACCGCGCCGCAGCGCTCGCACAACAGGAACACGACGGGATCGCCGCTCGCATGGTTGTTGATGCAGGCGACGAAGGCGTTGCGGCTTTCGATGCGGTGCACCAGCCCGTTCTCGCGCAGGAATTCGAGCGCGCGGTAGATCGTGATCGGCGCCGGCGCAGCGCCGCGGGCGCGCAGGCGCGCGATGATCTCGTAGGCGCCAAGCGGCTTGTGGCGCGAGAGCAGCGCTTCCAGCACGCGGCGGCGGATCGGGGTGAGGCGTTGCGCGCGCGCGGCGCAGAGCTGCTCGGCATGCGCGATGGCGTCGCTGGCGCAGCGGCCGTGGTCGTGATCGGGCGCGGGAAAAACCGCCTGGGTCGTCTTTCTGGCCACGCGAACCTCGTTTTCGATGCGGAATGTAGCGGTTTGAAGGGGCAAATCGCGATAAATTCACCTGTGGTGCAGTTTTATATTGCACTGCAACAAAAAAGCGCTATCTCAGGCTGGCTCCGCGCCGAAGCCGGACATTACGAGGATTTCTCATGCGCACAGGCAGCCTTGCGGGCAAAACCGCCCTGGTCACCGGCTCCACCTCCGGCATCGGGCTCGCCATCGCAACGGCGATGGCGCAGCAGGGCGCCAACGTCATGCTCAACGGCTTCGGCGAGGCGGCCGAGATCGAGAGCCTGCGCGCCGGCATCGAGAAGCAGTTCGCCGTCAAGGCGCTCCATTCGCCGGCCGACATGAGCAAGCCGGCCGAGATCGCCGCCATGGTGCGCGCGGCGGAAAAGAATTTCGGCGCGGTCGATGTGCTGGTGAACAACGCCGGCATCCAGCACGTGGCGCCGATCGAGGACTTTCCAGCCGAGAAATGGGACGCGGTGATCGCGATCAATCTCTCGTCGGCGTTCCACAGCATGCGCGCCGCCGTGCCGGGCATGAAGAAGCGCAAATGGGGCCGCATCATCAACATCGCCTCGGCGCACGGCCTCGTCGCCAGCGCACAGAAGGCGGCCTATGTCGCGGCCAAGCACGGTCTCGTCGGGCTGACAAAAGTTGTCGCGATCGAGACCGCCAATGACGGCATCACCTGCAACGCCATCTGCCCCGGCTGGGTGCTGACAACGCTGGTCGAACGGCAGATCGAAAATCGCGCCGCCGCTTCCGGCGCGACGGTAGAGGCGGAAAAACTGGCGCTGCTGTCGGAGAAGCAGCCGATGCACGCCTTCTCAACGCCCGAGAGCATCGGCGCACTCGCGGTATTTCTTTGCAGCGATGCGGCGGCGACGATCACCGGCGCGGCCTATTCGATCGACGGCGGCTGGACCGCGCAGTGATGAATTTTCTGTCGCGCAAATTCGGCAAGCCCGAGCGTCGCAAGCCCATCAAGGGCAAGAAGCGCATCAATCTGGCGCTGCAAGGCGGCGGCGCGCTCGGCGCTTTCACTTGGGGCGTGCTCGATCATCTGCTCGACGACGGGCGGCTCGAAATCGACGGCATTTCCGGCGCCTCGGCCGGCGCGGTCAACGCCATCATGCTGGCCGACGGGCTGGCGCGCGGCGGCGCGGAGGAAGCGCGCAAGCGGCTCGCGGATTTCTGGCGCGCGGCGAGCCTCGGCGGCAACCTGCCCGACCTGCAACGGCGCGCGGTCGACCGGCTGTTTTCGTTTGTGCCGATCGAGGGCACGCCGATGGACATCTGGGTCAAGGCGATGTCGCGCTATCTGTCGCCCTACGATCTCAATCCGCTCAACATCAATCCGCTCAAGGATCTGATCGAGCGCTTTGTCGATTTCGACGCTGTGCGCGCGTGCAAGCATCTGCGGCTGTTCGTCTCCGCCACCAACGTAGAGACTGGAAGGCTGCGCGTGTTCGCGCGCGAGAAGATCACCGCCGATGTCATCGTCGCCTCGGCCTGCCTGCCGCTGTTGTTTCGCGCCGTGGAAATCGACGGCGTGCCCTATTGGGACGGCGGCTATATGGGCAACCCAGCCTTGTTTCCGCTGTTCGGCGAAACGCAGACCGAGGATTTGCTACTGGTGCAGATCAATCCGCTCAAGCGCCATGCGATCCCGAAGACCACCGAGGAGATCATCGGCCGGGTCAACGAGATCACGTTTAATTCGTCGCTGATGGCGGAACTGCGCGGAATAGCCTTCGTCGACCGGCTGATCGACGAGGGCCGGCTGCCGCGCGGCAGCGGACCGGGCGAATACCGGCGCATCAATGTGCATCGCATCGTGCTGGAAGGCACGAACAAGACGCGCGACGCCGCCAACCGGCTGAGCACCGACTATGACTTCTTCGAAATGCTGCGTACCGACGGCCGGCGCGCGGCGCGGCGTTTTCTCGATGCGCATTTCGACGATATCGGCGTGGCCAGCACGGTCGATCTCGAAGCCGAAGTGCAGGTCGAGCGGGCGTAAGAAATTTCCTCGCAAGCCGCCACGTTACGGTCGTCAGAATTCCTTGCGAAGGTAACGGTCGGCGGAATATCGCCCGCCGCCGCCAAAGAAAATGGCTGTGAACAGCAGCAACCAGAGCAGCGCGAATTCGTAGCCCTGGCGGCCCCAGAAATATCCATTCGGGCCGACGAACCAGATGATGATTACCGCCATCTCGATCCACAGGATCGCCGCCGCGAGACGCGTGAACAGGCCGACGGCGAGCGCCGCCGCCACGAACAATTCGACAAAGCCGACGAAATAGGCGAGCGGCAGCGGAAACGGAAATCCCTTCGCCGCAAGGCCCTGCGCCGTGTTGACTGCCGTGCCGTAGACCAGCTTTTGCACGCCATGCGGCACCAGGATTGCGCCGGCGCTGAAACGCATGAAGGCGTAGCTGTAGGGCGAAAATTTTTCGTAGACGGCGCCGAGGGCGGGAACGATGAGCTTTCTGCGGTCGATCTTGGCGGTCATTTCGGTTTCTCCAACATGAGTTATTGCTTGTGTCCGGATTTGTGTTCGGTTTTGGCGCGCACGGTGACGCCGGCGCGCCGCTCGACCGGCTGAACGATGGTGGTGAAATCCTTCTCCGGTCCGATTTCGGAACAGGCCAGCTCCCACAATCGTCCGACGGCGCTGACGACTTCGGTCGGAACGCCGAGCGCCTTCGCCTCTTCCAGACCGAGCCGCACGTCTTTCATCATCAGCCCGGTGGTGAAGCCGAAATCGAACGTGCCGGGCAGGATCGATTTCGGAAACTTGTCCATGCTTGCAGTGTTGCGCCCGCTGCCGGCATTGATGATTTCGATCATCTGCGTGGGATCGAGCCCGGCCTTGACGCCCATCACCATCGCCTCCGAGGTGGCGGCAAGCGCCGTCGCGGTGAGCAGATTGTTGGCGAGCTTCATGGTCTGACCGAGGCCGGGTTTTTCGCCGACGACAAACACACGGCCGAATATGTCGAGCAGCGGCTTGACCAGCGCGACGTCGGCGGGCGGGCCTGAGACCATCACCGCCAGCGTTCCCTTTTGCGCGCCGTTGACGCCGCCGCTCACCGGGCTGTCGATCTGCACGATGTAGCGGGCCGCCAGCGCCTGCGCGATCTGCCGGGCGACGCGCGAACCGGTGGTGGAGAGATCGACAAACCGGCGCACGCGTTTGCCGGCGATGACGCCGTCGCCGCCGGTGGCGACCGCCAGCACGGCGTCGAGCGACGGCAGGCTCGCCATCACGGTCTCCGTCCGGTCGGCAACGTCGGCCGGCGAGCGGGCGGCTTGCGCGCCGAGCGCAACGAGCTTGTCCATCGCTTCGCGCCGAGTATCGAACACGGTGAGCTTATGTCCCGCTTCGATCAGACGGCGCGCCATGTGCCGGCCCATATTGCCGAGACCGATGAAACCGATATCCATTATGTATCTCCGAATTCGGCGCGGATTTTTGCCGTGTGCGCGCCAAGCGCGGGGATCGCGCCATAGCGGCGGTTTTCATCGGCGCGCAGCGGCGCGGGCGCCGGCATGCTTACCGGACCGCTTGGTGCCGCGACCGTGATGCGCCGCATATGCGTATGTTTCGACAGCAATGAAGTGTCGTTGACGCGCGCAAAGGCGATGTCGGCTGCTTCCAACGCGCGCATCAGCGGCGCGACATCCATTCGCGCAAACGCGTCCGCCACCAATGCATCGGTCTCGCGCCGGTTTTCGACGCGCTTCGGATTGCTGGCGAATTTCGAATTCGCACCGAGCCGCGCGTCGCCCAGCACTTTGTCCGCCAGCACGCGCCATTCCCGGTCGTTCTGGATGGCGATGAGAATGTCGGCGCCGTCCTTGCTCTTGAACACGCCATAGGGCGCGATCGCCGCATGCGCAAGCCCGATGCGCTTGAACGGCATGCCGCCTTCATCGTGCAGCAGCGGCACCGTCATCCATTCCGCCATGGCGTCGAACATGGAGACGGAAATGTCCGCGCCTTTGCCGTCTTTGCCGCGCGCGATCAGCGCTTCCAGGATCGCTTCGTAGGCGTTGAGCCCGGCGGCGATATCGACGACGGAAACGCCGACCCGCGCCGGTCCGTCCGGTCCGCCGGTGACCGACGACAATCCCGACTCCGCCTGGATCAGTAGATCGTAGGCTTTTCGCTTGGCGTAAGGCCCGCTCTCGCCGTAACCGGAGATCGAGCAGCAGATCAGCCGCGGATGATCGCGCCGCAGCCGCGCGACATCGAATCCCAATTTGGCAATCGCGCCGGGCTTGAGGTTCTGCACGAACACGTCGGCCTTCGCGAGCATCTTCTCCAGCAGCGTTTTGTCTTCGGCGCGCGCGAGATCGAGCACGACAGATTGCTTGCCGCGATTGAGCCAGACGAAATTCGCGCTCTCGCCGTGCACGACACGATCGTATTCGCGCGCGAAGTCGCCCTCCGGCCGCTCGACCTTGATGACGCGCGCGCCGGCATCCGCCAGCCGGCAGGTGCATTGCGGCGCCGCCACCGCCTGCTCGAGCGAGACGACGAGGAGGCCTTCGAGCGGGAGCATCATGGGATTTGAAATCTCGGCACGTCCAGCAACTCCACAATCATCGCCGGGCTTGTCCCGGCGATCCCGATTCATTGACTACGCAATCTCGTCATAAAGATCACGCCACGCCGCGTTTGTTTGTCCGATAAGTCTGGTCTTCCACGCGCGCGGCCAATGTTTGATGTTTTTCTCTCGTTGAATAGCCTGATAGGCCGATGAATAAACTCCAAAGTGAACCAGTTGATCGATTCTATATGTCTTCGTGAACCCGGGCACCAAGCGATTTTTGTGCTCGCGGATTCGGCGCACAAGATCATTGGTGACGCCGACGTAGATCGCTCCGCCGGGCCGGCTCCCCAGGATATAAACGTAGAACTCACGCAAGGCTGTACGTCCCTAAACGGGATGGCCGGGACAAGCCCGGCCATGACGACTGAGTTTAATACGATCTCGGCAATCCCAGCACGTGCTCGGCCAGATAAGACAGGATCAAATTGGTCGAGATCGGCGCCACCTGATAGAGCCGCGTTTCGCGGAACTTGCGCTCGATGTCGTATTCCTCGGCGAAGCCGAAGCCGCCGTGGGTCTGCACGCACATGTCGGCGGCAAACCAGGAGGCGTCGGCCGCCAGCAGCTTCGCCAGGTTGGCTTCCGCGCCGGCATCCTCGCCGGCGTCGTATTTGCGCGCGGCCTCCTGCACCATCAATTCGGCGGCGCGCATCTGCGCATAGGCGCGCGCAATCGGAAACTGCACGCCCTGGTTTTGCCCGATCGGCCGCTCGAACAGCACGCGCTCCTTGGCATAAGCGCCCGCCTTGGCGATGAACCATTTGGCGTCGCCGATGCATTCCGCCGCGATCAAAATGCGCTCGGCATTCATGCCGGAAAGAATGTAACGAAAGCCCTGGCCCTCTTCGCCGATCAGGTTTTCCGCCGGCACCTGCATGTCGTCGAAGAACACTTCGGTGGTGGCGTGATTCATCATGGTGCGGATCGGACGGATAGTAAGCCCCTTGCCCAAAGCCTGGCGCATGTCGACCAGAAACACCGACAAGCCCTCGGTGCGTTTTTTCACCTCGTCCTTCGGCGTCGTGCGCGCCAGCAGCAGCAGCAGGTCGGAATGCTCGGCGCGCGAGGTCCAGATTTTCTGCCCGTTGACGACGTAGCCGTCGTTCGTGCGGGCGGCAGTGGTGCGAAGCGACAAGGTATCGGTGCCGGATGTCGGTTCCGTCACGCCAAACGCCTGCAAGCGCAACTCGCCCTTGGCGATGGCGGGCAGATATTTTTTCTTCTGCGCGTCGCTGCCGTGGCGCAGGATGGTGCCCATCGTATACATCTGCGCATGACAGGCGGCGCCGTTGCAGCCGGCGGCGTGGATTTCTTCCATGATCGCGGCGGCGGCGCGAAGGTTAAGCCCGCTGCCGCCGTATTGTTCCGGAATGAGTCCGGCGAGAAATCCCGCCTTGGTCAAGGCGGCGACGAATTCCGCCGGATATTCGCGCTCGCGATCGAGCGCACGCCAGTATTCGCCGGGAAAATCCGCGCACAGCGCGCGCACCGCCTCGCGGATCGGCGCGAGGTCGTCGTGTTCGGAAGAGCGCGCTTTGCTCATGCGCCCGCCCGAAAGGTGCGCGCTTGCTTACCTCTCCCGCCTGCGGGGGAGGTCGACGAGCGAAGCTCGTCGGGAGGGGGCATGGCGAACGTTCCCCCTCCCCAACCCTCCCCCGCAAGCGGGGGAGGGAGAAACGAAAGCAACACGCGCTGCATCATCAATCCTTTATCTTGGCGCGCCCGTTGTTGATCGCAACGACATCGCGCTCCACGACCTGCGCGCGGAAGCTTACCACGCCCGAATCCTTATTATTGTCGCGCCAGATCTCGGTGCGGATGGTTTCGCCCGGGAAAACGGGCGCGGAAAAACGCCCGGCAATGCTCAACAGCCGCGCCGGATCGTAGCCGCAAACGGATTTCAGCAGCGCGTGACCGGCGACGCCGAAACTCGCCAGCCCATGCAGGATCGGGCGCGGAAAACCGGCGGCTTTCGCCACCGCGGGATCGGCATGCAGCGGGTTCGGGTCGGCCGACAGCCGGTAGATCAGCGCCGCCTCCGGCCGCGTCGGCAGATCGCAGACAATATCCGCCGCGCGTTCGGGCAGCGGATGCGCCGGACGCGTCTCGCGCGGCGGGCCGCCGAAGCCACCGTCGCCGCGGCAGAACGTCGTCTGCACAATGGTGCAAATGAGTTCGCCGCTCGTCTTGTCGTGCAGCAACCGTTCGGAATAAACGATGGCGCCCTTGCCGGCGCCCTTATCGACCACGTCGAGCACGCGGGTGCGGCTGGTGACGGTTCCCGCCGGCGCCAGCGGCTTGTGCAGCACCATGCTGTGCTCGCCATGCACGACCTTGACCCAATCGATGCCGGTGTCGAGATCGCGCGCCCAGAATCCGGGATAGCCGAGCACAACGGCCATCGTCGGCAGGATTTTGAGATTTTTTTCATAGACGAAGGCGAGTTCGTCTTCGTTCATGGGATCGTGGCCAAGCCCGACGCCAAGCGCATACAGCATGCAATCCTTGGCGCCGTAACCTTGCTCGACGCCGGGAATTTTCAGCGCCAGAAGTTTTTCGTAGACGATGGGCATAAGAGATTTCCCGTCATGGCCGGGCTTGTCGGCTGAGGGGCCGGCTTCCCGTCACACCGGATCCCAACTGAACACGTCGCCGGAGCGATCGAGCGGCGTAAACGACGGCGCGAAGGCGCCTTTAAGCTGCGCGTCGAGTTGCTGCGGCGTCCAGCCGTCGGAGCGCTGCAACGAACGGATCGGACGGGTCTGGTTGAACAGAAAAATCTCGTTGTTGCGGACGGAAAAAATCTGCCCGGAAATTCCTTCGGCGCGGTCGGAGGAAAGATAGACCGCGAGCGGCGCGATCTTCTCCGGCGTCATCTGCTGCAAGCGTTCGACGCGCTTTTTCTCCGCCTCGGTTTCCGCCGGGATCGAACCGATCATCCGGCTCCAGGCAAACGGCGCGATGCAATTCGAGCGTACGTTAAACCGCGCCATGTCGAGCGCGATGCCGCGCGAGAGGCCGACAATGCCGAGCTTGGCCGCCATGTAATTGGCCTGGCCGAAATTGCCGATCAGTCCCGAGGTCGACGTCATGTGCACATAGGCGCCGGAATTCTGCTCGCGGAAATGCCCGGCCACCGCGCGGCTCATGTTGAACGAGCCGTGCAGATGCACGGCGATGACGTCCGACCAATCCGACCAGCTCATCTTGTGGAAAATGCGGTCGCGCAGAATGCCGGCATTGTTGACCAGAATATCGACGCGACCGAAGGCGTCGAGCGCGGCCTTGACGATTGCGTCGCCGTTTTTCGGCTCGGTGATGGTCAATGTCGAGGCGATCGCCTTGCCGCCCGCCTTGGCGATTTCCGCGGCCACCGCCTGCGCCGGGCCGGCGTCGTTGCCGGCGCCGTCGAGGCCGGCGCCGACATCGTTGACCAATACGCTGGCGCCTTCGCTCGCCATCAGCATCGCAATGGCGCGGCCGATGCCGCGCCCCGCCCCGGTGACGATGGCGACCTTGCCTGCGGCGATACCTGACATTCTATTCCCCCAGACGCGACGATCTCACACCGGTCACCCCCGGGCTTGACCCGGGGGTCCATCTCGAACGCGAGATTTGTTGTTTCTTATGATGGATTGCCGGGTCAAGCCCGGCAATGACAAAGGAGGGCGATCAGCCCCACACCTCGTCGGCCAATTCGACGATCATGCGCAGCTTCGCCCATTGCTCGTCCTCGGCAAGAATATTGCCCTCCTCGGTCGAGGCGAAGCCGCATTGCGGCGAAAGGCAAATCTGATCGAGCGCCACATATTTCGTCGCCTCGTCGATGCGCCGCTTGATTTCGTCTTTCGGCTCCAGCCGGCCGCTTTTCGAGGTGACAAGACCGAGCACAAGCTGCTTCTTGCCCTTGGGGAAAAAGCGCAGCGGCTCGAAGCCGCCGGAGCGCTCGCTGTCGTATTCGAGAAAATAACCGTCGAGCGGCGTCTCGTTGAACATGACTTCGGCCACCGGCTCGTAGCCGCCTTCGGCGATCCAGGTGGAACGGAAATTGCCGCGGCAGGAGTGCATGGTGACCACCATGTCGGCGGGGCGATCCTTGATCGCGGTGGCGATCATCCGGGCGTAGATTTTCGGCAGCTTGTCCGGGTCGTCGCCGCGCTCGCGCGAGTGCTGCCGTTCGGCGGCGTCGCACATCATCGCCCAGGTGGTGTCGTCGAGCTGCAGATAGCGGCAGCCGGCATCGTAAAACGCCTGCACGGCTTTTTTGTAGGCTTGCGCGAGATCGTCGAAGAAGGCGTCAAGCTCGGGATAGACCTGTTTGCTGATCGACACGCGCCCTTGCCGGAAGTGCACAACGCCGGGCGCGGGGATCGTCATCTTCGCCGCCACGCGCGTGTGGTCTTTGACGAACTTGAAATGCTCGATGTGCGGATGGCCGCGAAAGCCGACCTTGCCGACGGTGCGCACGCTTTCCGCCTTGGTATCGACGCCGTGAAACTTGATGCCCTTGTCGGTGAAATAAAACTCAATGCCTTCAAGGTTGCGGAAGAAATCGAAATGCCACCAGGAGCGGCGGAATTCCCCGTCGGTCGCGAGTTGCAGGCCGATCTCTTCCTGCTTGCGGATGATCTTTTCGATTTCGCGGTCCTCAATTTCCTTAAGTTGCGCGGCATCGATCTCGCCCTTGGCGCGTTTGGCGCGGGCTTGTTGCAGCGCCGGCGTGCGCAGCAGGCTGCCGACGTGATCGGCGCGGAACGGCGCCGCCGTACGCTTGGTCATGCTCGCAGTCCCCTTACTTGCCCCACACTTCCTTCGACAAATCCACGATCATCTTGAGCTTCGCCCATTGCTCCTCCTCCGCCAGCACATTGCCTTCCTCGGTGGAGGCGAAGCCGCATTGCGGGGAGAGCGCAAGCTGGTCGAGCGCGACAAATTTGGTCGCCTCCTCGATGCGTTTCTTGATGTCGGCTTTCGGCTCCAACCGCCCCGACTTGGAGGTGACGAGGCCGAGCACCACGATCTTGTTGCCCTTGGGGATGAAACGCAGCGGCTCGAATCCGCCGGCGCGCTCGCTGTCATATTCGAGGAAATAACCGTCGTAGTTGCACTTGCCGAACAATTGCTCGGCCACCGGCTCGTAGCCGCCGGATGAAATCCAGGTCGAGCGAAAATTGCCGCGGCAAACATGCGTGGTGATCGTCATGTCGGCGGGCTTCGCCTCGAGCGCCTTGTTGATGGTGCGGGTGTAGGTCTGCTGCAAGTGGCCGATGTCGAGGCCGCGGTCCTTGGCTTTTTTCAGTTCTTCCTGCGAGCAGAGATAAGCCCAGGCGGTGTCGTCGAATTGCAGATAGCGGCAGCCGGCGTCGTAGAACGCGCGGATCGCCTGCTGATAGGTCTTCGCCAGATCGTCGAAAATCGCGTCGCGGTCGGCATAGGCGTCTTTGTTCACCGCGCCCGGCTCCAGCCGGAAGTGCATCACGCTCGGCGCAGGAATAGTCATTTTCGGCACCACGCGGGTATGCGCCTTGAGAAATTTGAAGTGCTCGAGCATCGGATGCTTGGAGAAGCCGAGCTTGCTCTTGATGCGAATGCTCTGCGCCTTGGTCTGCACGCCCTGGAATTGAATGCCGTGGTCGAGCTGATAAAGCTCGACGCCGTCGAGCATGCTGAAAAAATCGAAATGCCACCACGAGCGCCGGTATTCGCCGTCGGTCGCAAGCTGCAGACCGATCTCCTCCTGCTTCTTGACGATCTTCTCGATCTCGCGGTCCTCGATTTCCTTAAGTTGCGCGGCGCTGATTTCGCCCTTGTCGCGCTTGGCGCGCGCGTCCTTGATCGCGGCGGTGCGTAAAAAGCTGCCGACATGATCGGCGCGGAAGGGTGGTTTGGTTCGTTGCATGATGACGGCTCCTCCAACAATGGCCCGCTTATCGCCCGAAGGCCGCGGGCTTAGTTTGCATGATTGATAGCACGTCCCGCGGCGAGGCGTCCCATCGCCGTATCGCGCGCATAACGCGCGGTCTGCACGATGCCGCCGAACGAAAAGTAATGCGGCGAGACGTCGCCAATGTCATTGCCGGCCGCCATCAGCGCCTCGACGATCCGGTCCGGCCCGACATGACCGGCGAGCGCGGCGGCGGCACCCGACATCAGGCCCTGGACCGAGGCGCGCACGCCGCAGCGTTTGGCATAACGCAATAGCGCGGGCAGGCTGGTCGGCCCGGCCATGCCGGCCTTGACCGGCGCGGCAATGCCGCGCGCGCGCAGCCGCTTGAGCCAGGCGACAATGGCCTCGGGCTGGAACGAAAACTGACTGACGATATGGACGCGCAGGCCGGCCTTCGCCGCCGCGGCTATTTTATCGTCAAGCGCGCGCTCGATCGCCTCCTGCACGATGCGCGCATGACCTTCCGGATGGCCCGCAATGCCGACCTCCTCGATGCCGGCCGCGCGCAAGGCGCCGTTCGCGATCGCCGCCAGCGCGTCACTGAAAGGCCCGGCGGGACGCTCGCTGTCGCCGGCGATGACAAGCAGGCGGCGCATATCGGCTTCGCCGCGAACGCGCTTGAGAAAATCGTTGAGCTCCACCGCCGAGGAGAAACGCCGAGCCGCAAGATGCGCGACCGGCTCGAAGCCGGCTTTGCGCACCATCGCCGCCGTCTCGGCAAGTTCGCGATGACTTTGCGCCGGCACGGCGCTGAGATAGATCGGCGTTGCCTTGTCCAGCAGCCCGGCAAGCTCGGTCAATTCGGCGGAAGACGGCCGTGTCGCCTCAAGCGAAAAGCCGCGCGCCGGCACGGCCCCGGTTACTCGCGCCGGCGGGAGATGACGTAGGATTCATCGTAGAACCACAGCCCGCCGTGTTTTTGCAGCACCTCGCGCGTCGCCTCGATGTAGCGGCGGTCGCTGTTCACATCGGAAAGCCGGTCGTCTTCGATC
Source organism: Rhizobium sp. Q54 (assembly GCA_945861895.1). Taxonomy (GTDB): domain Bacteria; phylum Pseudomonadota; class Alphaproteobacteria; order Rhizobiales; family Xanthobacteraceae; genus Pseudolabrys. Next base: position 29,489 of record CAMAWF010000018.1, on the reverse strand, counting down.
TGCGCCACGTAAATCGCCGCATTCCACGCCGCCAGCAGCGTCGAGGTGCCGATCGAGGCGGAAATCTCCGACGGCAGCGTGTGCATATCGTAGCGGAACAACGAGCGGTGATCGGAATAGGCGTTGAAATTAAGCTCGCGTCCGGCGGGCCCGAGCTCCTGCTTCACCGTCTTGAGGATTTCGTGGCGGTTGGACGAAAACGGATTGTCCTCCGGCCAGACCTTGTGAATGATCTCCATGCCGGGATCGTAGCCATAGGAGTGAATTGCGATCATGCGGCCGCCGGGCCCGAGCGCACGGGCGAGCGGCGCGATGACGCGCTTGGCCTTGAACTCGACGCTCGCGCGCGCGCGATAGGGCTGCGAGGCGAGAACGAGGTCGTAATCCGCAACCGTGCCACCCGGCTTGGGCAGGATCGGATCGAGCAGGAAACGATGATCGGCGCGGTAGATCACCAGGATGACCGGCCGCTCGTAGACCGGGTTGCCGCTATTCGGGCTCACCTTGGCCTTCCAGTTCGCCGCCAGGAACGGCTCCAGCTCGGTGATCTGCTCCTCGAACCGGTGCGACGAATTCCCCGTCAGTGCGATCTCGTTCCACACCAGGCTGGTCGCGGCGCTGAGCGACTTCACGGCGAGCCAAGGCGCCTCCGCATAAGCGAGATTGGTGAGCACCAGCACGGTCGAGGGATGCTCGAAGAAGCGGTCCGCCATTTTTTGCAGCGTGAGGCGAACGTCTTCCAGGCTGATTTCCTTGCCGACGATATAGAACGGCATGTGCGGAAAATTGTCGTGCATCTGGCGCATGACGCGCGCGAGCACGGTGCCGTCGCCGACGCCGGCGTCGAACACCCGCACCGCCGGCGGCCGCGGATGCAGGCTGGAAAGCTCAAGTCCGACGCGATTGGCGATTTCCCATTTCTCGCTGCAGGTGTTCACGAACAGCAGATATTTTTGCCGGTTGTCGAAAAAGCGGAAATTGCGTTGCGGGTCGTCGGAACGCAGCGGCGCGGCTGGCGCCAGCGGAGGCGCCGATCGGTGCGCGCGCTCCGCCGAAGCATCGATCAGCACGCGGCGGTTGGCGACGGCGCCCTCGCCGGTGCGCGATATGAACGAGCGGATGCGATCGAGCGTATCGGTGGTGATGCGGCCGCCGTTGCGCAGACGGCTTGCCAGTTTGCCGTCGTTGACGGCGCGGCGGCCGAAGGTCGATTCCGCCAGCCCGCGCTGACGGCAGAAGTCGGCGATCTCTTGCAGGATTTGCTCGTTCATGGCGGCGTTTCCTGTGTGGCTCTGCGGCCTTTATCGGAAAGCGAACCAAGCGCGGGCTTTTACGTCAACCACAAAACACGATGTTCCAAGATGGGCCAAGAATTTGGGCGATTTCCCACCGTCGCCTGCATGGGGCGATACCGGGTGATTGTTAGGCTGCTGTACCGCTATCCGAGCAAGCTTACGAGGTAAAGTGGGCAATTGCCCACTATGCCCACAAATGGGTGGGCAGGCTGGAAATCGCAGCCGATTTAGATGTCGAAGAAGACGGTTTCGTTGCCGCCCTGCACCCGGATGTCGAAACGGTAGAGCGGCTTTGTTGCGGCCTTATCTTTCGTTGCCACCAGGGTCGGCCGGCGATCCACCGGCACAAGCGCGAGGATGGGGTCGCTCGCGTTTGCCTTCTCGTCGGAAAAATACATGCGCGTGTAAATCTGCCGCAACATGCCGCGCGAAAAAATGCACACGACGATGTGCGGCGCCTGGGCTTTTCCATTCGGGCCCGCCACCGCACCCGGCTTGATGGTGTCGAAGCTGTAGACACCGTCCTTGTCGGTGGCGGAGCGGCCGAAGCCTTTGAACGCGGTGTTCGGCAGCGCGCGGTTGTCGCGCGGATGCGCGTAGCGGCCCTGCGCGTCCGCCTGCCAGATCTCGATCATGGCGTCGTTGATCGGCGCGCCGTCGCCGTCGATCACGCGGCCCTCGATGCGGATGCGCTCGCCAGAGGCGTCCGGCGTCACCAGATTGGCTCCGACCGTGTCCTTCCAGTCATAGAGTTTTTCACCGCCCGGCGGCCGCCACTCGCAGCGGTTGTTCGGCGCAAGACCATAGGCGAAAAACGGGCCGACCGTTTGCGATGGCGTGAGCTCGGACATTCAATGCTCCATCGGGGTCTGCTCGCGCCCGCGCAGGACCATGTCGAAGCGAAAGCAGAGCGCCCAGTCGGGAACGGTGTTGTCGAGGTCGAAGCTTGAGACCATGCGCGCGCGCGCCTTCTCGTCGGTCACCGAATTATAGATCGGGTCGAACGGGAACAGCGGGTCGCCGGGAAAATACATTTGCGTGACCAGCCTTGTGAGGAACGAATGGCCGAACACCGAGAAGTGGATGTGGTTCGGCCGCCAGGCGTTGTGATGGTTGCCCCAGGGATAGGCACCGGGCTTGACTGTGATAAATTTGTAATAGCCGCTCTTGTCGGTGACGGCGCGGCCGGCGCCGGTGAAGTTCGGATCCAGCGGCGCCGGATGCTGGTCGACATTGTGCACGTAGCGGCCGCAGGCATTGGCCTGCCAGAGTTCCACCAGCGTGTCGGGCACCGGGCGCTTGTCCTCGTCGAGCACATGTCCGTGCACGATGATGCGCTCGCCCAGCGGTTCGCCCTTGTGCTGCTTGGTGAGATCGTTGTCGCCTTCCTGCACCGCGTCGTGGCCGAAGGCCGGTCCGGTGAGTTCCGACAAAGTGTGCGGCATGATGATCAGCGGCTTCGAAGGCGAGCGCTTGACCGTGCTGCGATAGCCGGGGCTGAGATGTTTTGGATAAACGCTGAGGCTTTCCTTCGGATAGACGAGCGGCATTTCACTTTCCCCGGTCGTAATTAGACGCGCTCGATCGCAAGCGACACGCCCTGGCCGACGCCGACGCACATGGTGGCAAGCCCGAGCTTACCATGTCTTGCGTGCAGGCCATGCGCCGCCGTCATCGCCAGCCGCGCGCCCGACATCCCGAGCGGATGGCCGAGCGCGATGGCGCCACCGTGCGGATTGACCTGTTCGGCATCGTCGGCGAGCCCAAGCTGGCGCAGACAGGCTAACGACTGTGATGCGAACGCTTCATTGATTTCGATCAAATCGAAGTCGCTAATTTTGAGCTTGAGAAGCGCCATCAGCTTGCGCGTGGAGGGCACCGGACCGATGCCCATAATGCGCGGCGGCACGGCGGCCGAAGCCATGCCGAGGATTTTCGCCCGCGGCGTGAGGCCATACGCCTTCACTGCGTTTTCGGACGCCACCAGCATGGCGGCCGCGCCGTCGTTGACGCCGGAGGCATTGCCCGCCGTCACCGTGCCGGGATTGCGGAACGGCGTCTTGAGCTTGGCAAGCTGCTCCAAGGTGGTTTCGGGGCGCGGATGCTCGTCCTTGTCCACAATGACGGGCCCGGCCTTGCCGCCCGGCACTTCGACCGCGACGATTTCCTTGCCGAAATAGCCCGACGCGATGGCCTTGCCGGCGCGCTGCTGCGAGCGCACGGCGAAAGCGTCCTGATCCGCGCGCGTGACCTGGAACTCCTCGGCGACGTTCTCTCCGGTCTCCGGCATGGAATCGACGCCGTATTGCTGCTTCATCAGCGGATTGATGAAGCGCCAGCCGATGGTGGTGTCGTAGATTTCGGCGCTGCGCGAAAACGCCTCCGCGCTCTTTCCCTGCACGAACGGCGCGCGCGTCATCGATTCGACGCCGCCGGCGATGGCGAATTCCATTTCACCGGCGCGGATGGCGCGCGCCGCGGTGCCGACCGCTTCCAGGCCCGACGCGCAAAGACGATTGAGCGTCACGCCCGGCACGCTCGCCGGCAGCCCCGCCAGCAGCAGCGCCATGCGCGCGACGTTGCGGTTGTCCTCGCCGGCCTGATTGGCGCAGCCGTAATAGACCTCATCGAGTTTTTCCCAGTCGATCTTGGGATTGCGCGCCATCAGCGCCCTGATCGGCACCGCGGCGAGATCGTCGGGGCGCACCTTGGCGAGCGCGCCGCCGTAGCGGCCGATCGGCGTGCGCGCCGCATCGCAGAGGAAGACGTCGCGCGCCGCCATCACGCCGCCTCGCCTTGCACGCGTGCGGTGCGCGCATGCAGATCGCGCAGCACTTCCAATTCGCGCACGGTCGGCGGCAGCGTCTGCGCGACCTTGGCGGCGTAGCGCACCTGCCAGCCGGTGTTGTCCTGAATCTGCTCGCGCGTCACGCCGGGATGGATCGACACCACCGTCATCTCTTTGGTCTGCGGGTCGGGCTCGAACAACGCGAGATCGGTGATGAGCCTGGTCGGGCCCTTGGTCTTGATGCCGAGCTTGGCACGGCTGTCGCCGCCCTGGACGTGGCCGATGGAAGTCACGAAGTCGAGTTTTTCGACGAAGCTTCGTTTGCCTTGCGCCATGATGATGAAAATTTCGCCGCAGGAGGTGGCGATCTCGGGCGCGCCGCCGCCGCCGGGCAGCCGCACTTTCGGCTTGTCGTAGGGGCCGACCACGGTGGTGTTGAGATTGGCGTATTTGTCGATCTGCGCGCCGCCCAGAAACCCGATGCTGATGCGCCCGCCTTGCAGCCAGTAGCGGAACATTTCCGGCACCGCGACGGTGGTGAGCGCGGTTTCGCACAATTCGCCGTCGCCGATGGAAAGCGGCAGCACCGTCGGCTTGGTCGCCAGCGTGCCGGACTCGTAGATCAGCGTGACGCCGGGCGCGTGCGAAAGCCGCGCCAGGTTCGCCGCCGCCGAGGGCATGCCGATGCCGACGAAGCAGACGTCGTCATTGCCAAGCGCGCGGGCGGCGGCAATCGTCATCATTTCGTTCGGCTTGTAATCGGTCATCGTCGCTACTCCGCCGCCGCGCGCAATTTGCGCGCATGCGCAGCAAATGCCTCAGGACCTTTTTCCAGCACGTTCGTCTTCATCCAGGCAAGGAAGCTATCGCGCTCGCGCGAGACCGCGTCCCATTCCTTGTAGAAATTGTTGTTGCGCGGGTAATAGCCCTGCGCATAGGAGGGGAACGCGCCGCCCGGCACTTCCGCCACATAGCCGACGGTCCAGCCCGGCAGGATCACGGCGTTGAGGCTGCGCGGACCGAAATCGTCCACGATCTCTTCCACCGTGACGATCGAGCGCTTGGCCGCGAGCACGGCTTCCTTCTGCACGCCGAGCACGCCTTCCAGCATGACATTGCCGGCCTTGTCGGCGCGCTGCGCGTGGATGACGGCGACATCCGGCCGGTGCGCCGGGATCGCCGCCAGCTCCTCGCCGGTGAACGGGCATTTCACCGATCTGATGTTGGGATTGACCTTGTGGAAATCCGTGCCGCGATAGCCGCGGAAGATCGCGCACGGCAGGCCGGCGGCGCCCGCCTCATAGGCATTCGCCATGGCGGCATGGGAATGTTCCTCGATCGCGAGCTTGTGCGGCCAGCCGTTCTCCACCGCATCGCGAAAACGATGCAGCGAGCCCACCCCCGGATTGCCGCCCCAGGAAAATACCAGTTTATCGGCACAGCCCATGCCGATGAGCTGGTCGTAGATCAGGTCCGGCGTCATGCGGATCAATGTGAGATGCTTGCGGCCCTGGCGGATGATCTCATGACCCGCCGCATGCGGAATCAGGTGGGTGAAGCCTTCCATCGCCACCGTGTCGCCGTCGCACACGGCTTCCTTCACGGCTTCGGCGAGTGACAAGATACGCGCCATGCTAATTTCTGATCCTGGTTGCGACCCGTATTTACGGCTCGCCACCGGCAGGGTCAAATGGCAGATAGACCCCGAGCCCGCAGCAATTCAGGCAGCTTGCATGCTTTCGCCGCAACCCATTTTTCGCGTCCACGCCGAACTTGCGGACATTCTGCACTTCGGCCGTACGCCCCAGGGCGATCGGCGCGTCGTCAATATCCTCGGCGGCCGGGTGGAAGGGCCGAAGCTCAAGGGCCGCATCCTGCCGGGCGGCGCGGATTTGCAGATCGTGCGGGCGGACGGCGTTGCCGACATCAGCGCCAGTTATGCGATAGAAACGGAAAGCGGGGGCCGCATTTTGGTTTCAAGCAACGGCTTGCGGCACGGGCCGCCGGATGTGATGGCGCGTCTGACCGGCGGCGAGGCCGTCGACCCGAAGCTTTATTATTTCCGCACCGTGATGCGCTTCGAAACCGCCGATCCCGCGTCCGATTGGCTCAATCGCATTCTGGCGCTGGCGCGCGGCACGCGCGAGGCGCGCGCGGTGCGCCTCGAAGTGCATGAGGTGCTGTGACATGGCCGCCGCGTTGAAGATGAATTTGCCGTCTTCGCTGAAAGCCGAGCGCAACGAAGCGGTCGCCATTCTGCGGCTCGCCCGCGTGGAGAAGCGCAATTCGCTCAACGATGAAGCGATCCTGGGGATCGAGACATTCTTCACCTCGTTGCCGGACGGCATCAAGGCCGTAGTGCTGGCCGCCGAGGGCGAGCATTTCTCCGCCGGGCTGGATCTCGCCGAACTTAAAGAACGCGACATCGCGCAGGGCATCGAGCATTCGCAGTCATGGCACCGCGCCTTCGAGCGCATCCAGTTCGGCAAGGTGCCGGTGGTTGCGGTGCTGCATGGCGCCGTGGTGGGCGGCGGGCTCGAACTCGCCGCCGCCGCGCATATCCGCGTCGCCGAGCGCTCGGCATTCTACGCGCTGCCGGAAGGCAGCCGCGGCATCTATGTCGGCGGCGGCGGCTCGGTGCGGCTGCCGCGGCTGATCGGCGTTGCGCGCATGATGGACATGATGCTCACCGGCCGCACTTTTTCGGCGGAAGAAGGCCAGGCGATGGGCCTCTCGACCTATCTGGTGGAGGCGGGACAGGGCTTCGCCAAGGGACTTGAACTGGCGCAACGCATCGCGAGCAATGCGCCGCTGACGAACTTCGCCGTCATGCAGGGGCTGCCGCGCATCGCCGAGAGCGATCCGGCCAGCGGCTATGCGATGGAGGCGCTGGTCTCGGCGCTGGCGCAGGCCGACGAAGAGGCCAAGACGCGGCTCAAGGCGTTTCTCGAAAAACGCGCACCGAAAGTGACGCGCAGTTGACCGACAATCGCAAAGCCGCCGCGCGCAAAAACGCCACGCGCAAAGACGCCGCGCCGTTGCGGCCGGTCAAGCTCGGCGCGCTCGACGCCGTGCTCGACCGCCGGCCCGATGGCGTCATTGTTATCCGCTGCGCGCAGCCGCTTGGGCCCTATCCGCGCAAGCTGACCGAGCGGCTGGAGTATTGGGCAAAGCATGCGCCGGAGCGCGTTTATCTCGCGCAGCGCGATGCAACAGGCGCCTGGCGCAGTTTCACTTACGCGCAGGTGCTCGAACACGTGCGCCGCATCGGCGCGGCGTTGCTGACCCGCGATCTTTCGCCGGAAAGACCGATCGCGATCATTTCCGGCAACGACATCGAGCACGCGCTGCTGGCGCTGGCGGCGCAGTATGTGGGAATTCCCTATGCGCCGATCTCGCCGGCCTATTCGCTGATGTCGAGCGACTTCGGCAAGCTGCGTTATATCCTCGATCTGCTCACGCCCGGTCTTGTGTTTGTCAATGACGGCGCGCCGTTTGCGCGTGCGATTGCCGCCGTCGTGCCGGCGGACGCCGAATTGGCCGTGACGCGCAATCCGCCCGCCGGGCGCGCCGCGACATTGTTCGCGCAGTTGCAGGCGGCAACCGGCGCGGTCGATGCCGCCCACGCCAAGGTCGGCCCCGACACGATTGCAAAAATTCTTTTCACCTCCGGCTCGACCGGATCGCCGAAGGGCGTCATCAACACCCACCGCATGTTGTGCTCCAATCAGGCGATGATCGCGGCCGGTTTTGCCTTCTTGCGCGACGAGCCGCCGGTGGTGGTCGACTGGCTGCCGTGGAGCCACACCTTCGGCAGCAATCACAATTTCGGCCTGGTGCTCGACAACGGCGGCTCGCTCTATATCGACGACGGCAATCCGACGCCGGCCGGCATCGCGAAGACGGCGCGCAACCTGTGCGAGATCGCCCCCACGATTTATTTCAACGTGCCGAAAGGCTTCGAGGCGCTGGTGGCGCATTTCCGGGCCGACAAGCAATTGCGCGAGAATTTTTTCAGCAAACTGAAAGTGCTGTTCTATGCCGGCGCGGGCCTGGCGCAGAATACCTGGGACGATCTCACGCAGCTTGCGGTGGAAACCACCGGCACGCGCATCATCTTTCTTTCCTCGCTCGGCTCCACCGAGACCGCGCCGCTGGCGCTCGCCTGCACCTGGGATTTCGACCGGCCCGGAAATATCGGGTTGCCGGCGCCGGGCGTCGAACTCAAACTGGTGCCGAACGAGGGCAAGCTGGAAGCGCGGCTGCGCGGCCCGCACATCACGCCGGGCTATTGGCGGCAGCCGCAGCTCACGCGCGCAGCGTTCGACGAGGAAGGCTTTTACAAGCTCGGCGACGCGCTCAAATTCGCCGACCCGGCCGATCCCGGAAAGGGATTGCTGTTCGACGGGCGGCTGGCGGAAGATTACAAGCTCGCGACCGGCACCTGGGTGAGCGTCGGGCCGTTGCGCGCGAAATTCATCGACCATTGCGCGCCCTATGTGCGCGACGTGGTATTCGCCGGCATGGACCGCGACGACATCGCCGTGCTGGTGTTCCCCGATATCGAGGCCTGCCGCCGGCTGTGCGCGGATTTGGCCGCGGACGCCGCACCGGCCAAAGTGCTGGCCGATCCGCGCGTGCGCGGCCATTTCGCCGATCTGCTCAACCGATTGGCGCGGCATAATCCCGGCAGTTCGACGCGCGTCTGCCGCGCGATTTTGCTCGACGAGCTGCCGTCGATGGACAAAGGCGAGATGACCGACAAGGGCTCGATCAACCAGCGCGCGGTGCTGCAACATCGCGCCGCGCTGGTTGACGAACTCTATGCCGGAGCGATATCGCCGCGCGTGATCGCGATTGGGAACATGCCGTGATAGCCGCAAGTTTCAACGACGCCTGGCTGATCGACGGCGTGCGCACGCCGTTTGCCGATTACAACGGCGCGCTCGCTGCCGTCTCGCCGATCGACCTCGGCATCAAGGTTGCGCGCGAGGCGCTCAAGCGCGCCGGCGCGTCTCCCGCCGACGTCGGCACCGTCATTGCCGGCTCGATGGCGCAGGCGAGCTTCGACGCCTACATGCTGCCGCGGCATATCGGGCTTTATGCCGGCGTGCCGGTGGAGGTGCCCGCGCATCAGGTGCAGCGCGTCTGCGGCACCGGCATCGAAGTCATCATGCAGGCGGCAGACGCGGTTTCGCTCGGCCGCGTCGCGTTGGCGCTTTGCGTCGGCACCGAATCCATGAGCCGCAACCCAATCGCCGCCTATACGCACCGCAGTGGCTTCCGCATGGGGCAGATCGAGTTCAAGGATTTCCTCTGGGAAGCGCTGCGCGATCCCTCAGCCGACGCCACGATGGGCGACACGGCGGAAAATCTCGCGCGGCAATACCAGATCGCGCGGCCGGACGTGGACGCATACGCCGCACGCAGTTTCGCGCGCGCCATTTCGGCAAAGGACAACGGGTTCCTCGGCGGCGAAATCGCGGCCGTAACGAGCGAAAGTTTCGAGGCCGACGGCTTAAAACCGCGCGGCATCAAGATCAAAGACAGCGAAGTCACCGCCGACACGCATATCCGCCCCTCGCCGCTCGAATCGCTGGCCAAGATCAAGCCGGCCTTCGGCGGCGTGCAGACCGGCGGAAATTCCTCCGCCATCGTCGATGGCGCAGCATCGGTGCTGGTCGGCTCGGCGGATTACGCAAAGAAAAACGCCAAGCGAAACGGCAAGCCGCCGCTCGCGCGCATTATTTGCGGCGCTGCGGTCGGCGTGCCGCCGGAGATCATGGGCATCGGCCCGGTGCCGGCGATCAATGCAGTGCTCGCGCGCGCCGGGTTGAAGCTTTCCGACATCGGCCGCTTCGAGATCAACGAGGCGTTCGGCGCGCAGGTGATGGCTTGCGCGCGCGAACTTGGGCTCGACGAGGATAAGCTCAACGTCAACGGCGGCGCCATCGCCATCGGCCATCCGCTCGGCGCAACCGGCATCCGGCTCGCGCTCACGCTTTCGCGCGAACTCAAGCGCAGCGGCGAACGATATGGTATCGCTTCCGCCTGCATCGGCGGCGGCCAGGGCATCGCATTGCTGATTGAAAATCCCGCCGCCGCACCGGCGGCACGAAAGAACTAAATCGATGGAGATCGAGGGACAGGCAGCGGTGGTCACCGGCGCGGGCTCCGGGCTTGGTGCCGCGACCGCCATGCGCCTCGCCGAAGCCGGAGCGAAAGTTGCCCTGCTCGACGTCAATATCGAGGCTGCGCGGGCGGTGGCGGAAAAATGCGGCGGCATTGCCGTCGCATGCGACGTCACCGATGCCGACGGCGCGGCGAAAGCGCTCAATGAGGCAAAGTCGAAGCACGGCGTAGCGCGCGTGCTGGTGAATTGCGCCGGCATCGGGCCGGCCAAACGCATCGTCGGCCGCGACGGCGCCATGCCGCTTGCCGACTACGAGCGCGTCATCAAGGTCAATCTGATCGGCACCTTCAACATGCTCCGCCTTGCCGCCGCCGCGATGCAGGGCCTCACACCGTTCGCCGACGGCGAGCGCGGCATTATCGTGAGCACCGCGTCGGTGGCGGCGTTCGAAGGCCAGATCGGGCAAGCCGCCTATGCCTCGTCGAAAGGCGGGGTCGCGGCCCTCACCATGCCGGCGGCGCGTGAGCTGGCGCAATTCGGCATTCGCGTGCTCGCCATTGCGCCGGGAATTTTCGCCACGCCGATGCTGCGCGCGCTGCCGCAGGAGGCGCAGGATTCGCTCGGCGCCTCGGTGCCGTTCCCGAAGCGGCTCGGGAACCCAAGCGAATTCGCCGAACTGGTGCTGCACATGGTGCGCAACGTCTATCTCAACGGCGAGGTCGTACGCCTCGACGGCGCGCTGCGCATGGCGCCGCGATAATTAAATGCCGACACTCCGCAACAGCCGTACCGTGCGCATCGAATGGGGCGACTGCGACCCCGCCGGCATCATCTACTATCCGAATTATTTCGCGATTTTCGACGCCTGCACGACGGCGCTGTTCGAGCGTGCGCTCGGCATGACCAAAATCAAATTTCTCAAAGCCTATGACTTCGCCGGCTATCCGCTGGTCGATACCGATGCGCGTTTCCTCAAGCCCACGCGCTTCGGCGACGATGTCGATATCGAAACCAGCATCGCCTTCAAAACATCGAGCTTCGAAGTGAAACACTTTCTCCGCAAGGACGGCGAACTGGCGGTCGAGGGCGTGGAGACGCGGGTGTGGGTGGTGCGCGAGGCCGGCGGCATCAAATCGCATCCGATCCCGGACGAAGTGCGCAGAAAGTTTGAACTCTAATCGGTGTCATCGCCGGGCTTGTCCCGGCGATCCCGCGTGGCGGGCACAGTGCTCCCCTAAGCGAGATGGCCGGGACGGGGCCCGGCCATGACAGATAGCAGCTATCCCAACTCCGCCGTGATCCTTTTCAGAATCGCGATAAATTTTTTCCGCTCGCGCGCCCCGATCAGCCGGTCGAGATTGCGCTCGTGCCGGCGCGCGCAGCCGGTGAGCTTGGCGAGAGTTTTTTCGCCCGCGGGCGTCAGCTTGAGCCGATAGGTCCGCCGGTCGTTGTGCGTGCGCCGGCGCTTGACCAGCCCGCGCCGCACTAAATCTTCCAGCACCGGCGTCAATGTCGACTTGTCGCGGCCGTTGGCGCGGCTGAGCATGGTCTGGCTGATGCCGGGATTTTCCGAAATCAGCAACAGCGTGGCGAAACGGCCGGGGTTCTCGCCGACCTCCTGCGACAGCCGCGAAAACGCCTGGAACGAGGAGGCCTGCGCCATGCGCAGGTTGAACCCCGTCCAGTCCGCCAGCGGACCGAAATTGATCGGCGCCGCCGCGCCACCGGCTGGGTTTTTAGTCCGCTTGTCGCGGCGGGCCGAGGATTTTGGCCGCGTCAAGATCATCTCCCCGGAAAATCGAGCCAATATGCGGGCGCGAGCTATACACGGCGCAAGCCGGCGCGCCTAGGCGATTAGTTTGATACCCAACTAACGGCTTTACATCGGCGGCGACATGCGGCTGAATATTAAAAAAACGGCTCTATAATTTAACGCCAGGGAGGCAAAGATGAAGGCCCGTGTCACCGGATATTTCTACGCCGCCGCCCTCGGAGCGGCACTGATCGGCAGCGCGCCGCTTGCGCTCGCCCAGGACAAGACATTCGAACTCAAGCTCGCGCATTGGGTGCCGCCGTCGCATCCGTTGCAGAAGGCGCTGGAGGAATGGGGCGCCTCGGTGGAGAAAGCTTCCAACGGCACGATCAAATACAAGGTCTATCCATCGCAGCAATTGGGCAAAGCTTTCGACCATTACGACATGGCGCGCGACGGCATCGCCGATCTCACCTACATCAATCCCGGCTATCAGCCTGGCCGCTTCCCGATCATCGGCGCCGGCGAACTGCCGTTCCTGATGACCAACGCCAAGGGCGGCTCGCAGGCGCTCGACGCCTGGTATCGCAAATACGCCGACAAAGAGATGAAGGACGTGAAATTCTGCCTCGCCTTCGCCCACGACCCGGGCACGTTTCACGCGAAGGCCAAGAAGATCATGGTGCCCGACGACATCAAGGGCATGAAGATCCGTCCGGCGCATGCGACGATGGCGACATTCGTGACGCTGCTCGGCGGCACCAATGTGCAGTCGAGCGCGCCGGAAGTGCGCGACATCCTGGACAAGGGCGTGGCCGAGGCCGTCACCTTCCCGTGGGGCTCGATCCCGCTGTTCGGCATCGACAAGGTGACGAAGTACCACATGGACGTGCCGCTCTACGCCACCACCTTCGCGTTCGTCTTCAACAAGGACAAATACGCGCAGATGTCGGCGGCGCAGAAGAAAGTGATCGACTCGCATTGCACCAACGAATGGTCGCTCAAGGTTGCAGGTCCCTGGGCCGACTTCGAGCGCACCGGCGTCGCCAAGCTCAAGGCCGACGCCGCGCACGAGGTTTATGCGATCTCGCCGGCGCAGCTCGCGCAGTGGAAGAAGGCTGCGGAACCGCTGGAAAAGACCTGGGCCGACAACGTCAAGAAGGCCGGCGGCAATCCGGATGCGATCATCAAGGAGCTCAAGGCGCAGCTCGCGAAGGCCAGCGCGGCCTATTGAAACTCTTGCCCCCGCGCCGCGCGGGCGTTCATCGCAACAGCCGTGACGGCGGTGGAATTTCGCCGCCGTCACGCGATTTAACGGCCGTGGAGACGCGCGCGTGCCACGCAATTACATGGATCGCTTTATCGATTCCATCGAATGGGTGGCCGCGGCATTCGTCGGCATCGTCGCCGTGGATATCTTCGCCACCGTTTTGCTGCGTTATTTCTTTTCCATTTCGATCCCAGACTCCTACGACTTCGGGCAATTGTTGCTCGGCATCCTCATTTTCTGGGGCATCGCCGCGACCTCTTATCGCGGCACGCACATCACCGTCGATCTGGTGTGGTCGAATGTCGGCCCGAAATATCAGCGCTGGATCGACGTGTTCGCGACATTGGTGTTGCTGTTCGTGGTGACGGTTCAAACCTATACGCTGTTCGATAAAGTGATCAGCACGCGCGAGGCCAACCTGCAAACGTTCGACTTGCGGCTGCCGGTGTGGCCGTTCTTCCTGCTGGCCTGGCTCGGCGACGTGGCGGCGGTGTTGCTCATCGCGGTGCGCACCTACCGGCTGCTGTTCCGGCCCGAATTGATGGCGCGTCCCGCCATCCAGCCGATCGAATGAAAACCGCATCATGAGCGCCGACACCGTCACCATCTTGGCTTTCGTGGTCCTGTTCGCGCTGATGCTGCTGCGCGTGCCGATCGGCATGGCGATGGGCCTGGTCGGCGTCACCGGTTTTGCCTATCTCAGCGGCGGCGGACCGGCGCTCAAGATCGTCGGCCACACCACCATGCGCACGGTGACGGACTTCAACTTCGCCGTGATTCCCCTGTTCCTGCTGATGGGTTCGTTCGCCTCGACATCCGGGATGAGCCGCGAACTGTTTCGCGGCGCCAATGCTTTTCTTGGCCACTTCCGCGGCGGGCTCGGCATCGCCACCATCGCCGCCTGCGGCGGCTTCGCGGCGATTTGCGGCTCCTCGGTCGCCACCGCGGCGACATTCTCCCGCGTCGCCTATCCGGAGATGCGGCGCCACAATTATCCGCAATCCTTCGCGACCGGCGTGATCGCGGCGGGCGGCACGCTCGGCATCATGATCCCGCCGTCCACCGTGTTTGCGGTTTACGGGCTGATTACCGAACAGGACATCGGCAAACTGTTCGTTGCCGGCATCGTTCCCGGCATTCTCGCCATCCTGATGTACATCGTGACGATCAATATCATCGGCATCGTCCGGCCGTCCTATCTGCCCGCCGGCCCGCGCAGTGCCTGGCCGGAGCGGCTGGCGGCGCTGCGAAATATCTGGGCGATCATGCTGCTGTTCGCATTCGTGCTCGGCGGCATCTACGGCGGACTGTTCACCGCCACCGAAGCCGCCGCCATGGGCGCGGGCGGCGCGTTTATCATCGGCGTCGCGCGCGGGCGCCTGAGCTGGCGGGATATCCTCAATTCGCTGCTGGAGACGACGCGCACGACCGCCGCGGTCTTCACCATTCTGATCGGCGCGTTGCTGCTCGGCTATTTTCTCACCATCACCCAGACGCCGCAGAAGGTGACGGAATTTCTCACCGCGCTCGGCCTCGGCCGCTACGGCGTGCTGGCGCTGATCATGGTGATGTATCTGATCCTCGGATGCCTGATGGACGCGCTTGCCATGATCATCCTCACCGTTCCGATCGTGTTTCCGGTCATTGTCGCGCTCGGCTTCGATCCGATCTGGTTCGGCGTGATCATCGTCATGACGGTGGAGCTTGGCCTGATCCATCCGCCCGTCGGCATGAATATTTTCGTGATAAAAAGCGTGGTGGAGGACGTGAAAATATCGACGATTTTTTATGGCGTTATGCCGTTCATCGTCACCGATATTATCCGGCTGATATTGCTGATCGCCTTTCCAGTCCTGGCCTTGTGGTTGCCGTCCCATATGTGAGGCGGTGAGCAAAACTTGCCCTTTTTAATGCGACTTATGCTAAGATAGTTGGGACCCCAACCATCTGTCCCGAGGCTCGACGATGGAACGTTCGTTCAAGAAAGAAGTGCAGGCGCTCACGCTCGGCGACGGCGAAACCTTCCAGGGCGAAGGCATCCTCGCGGTCACCAAGGCGCTGCTGCAATCCGGCGTGTCCTATGTCGGCGGCTACCAGGGCGCGCCGGTGTCGCATCTGCTCGACGTGCTGGTGGATGCCGAGGACATCATGTCCGAACTTGGCGTGCATCTGGAAACCTGCACCAACGAGGCCTCCGCCGCCGCCATGCTCGGCGCCTCGATCAATTATCCGCTGCGCGGCGCCGTCACCTGGAAATCCGTGGTCGGTACCAATGTGGCGGCCGATGCGCTGTCCAACCTCGCCTCGCCCGGCGTCATCGGCGGCGCGCTCATCATCATCGGCGAGGACTACGGCGAAGGCGCCAGCGTCATCCAGGAGCGCTCTTACGCCTACGCGATGAAATGCTCGATCTGGCTGCTCGACCCGCGCCCCGATCTGCCGGTCATCGTGCGCGCGGTGGAAAAAGGCTTCGAGCTTTCCGAAGCCAGCCATTCGCCGGTGATGCTGGAATTGCGCATCCGCGCCTGCCACGTCACCGGCGCATTCGCCGCCAAGGACAACAAGCGCGGCGAATTTTCCGGACAGAACCGGCTCAAGGGTCCGCCGAAATTCAATTACGCGCGGCTGTCGCACCCGCCGGTCACTTTCCTGCATGAAAAGCTGAAAGTGGACGAACGCCTGCCGGCCGCGCGGGCTTTCATCCGCGAACACAAGCTCAACGAAATTTTCCCGGGCGACGTGAGCGAGGTCGGCATCGTCGTGCTCGGCGGGCTTTACAACGGCGTGATCCGTGCGCTCTCGCGCATCGGGCTTGCCGACATGTTCGGCGCCTCGCGCATTCCGATTTATGTGCTCAACGTCGCCTATCCGCTGCTGCCGGACGAATTGAAGGAGTTCTGCGCCGGCAAGCGCGCAATTCTGGTGGTCGAGGAAGGCAATCCGGAATTTGTCGAGCAGCAGATCAATACCGAATTGCGCCGCGCCGACATTCAAACGCGCATCTACGGCAAGGGAGCGCTGCCGAAAGCGGGCGAATACACCTCCGACGTGGTGCTCAATGGGCTTGCGGCATTTTTCCGCGACGTGCGTCCCGCCGGTGTCGATACCGATGCGATTCTTCGCAATGTCGAGCGGATGCTCGGGCACACGCCGGGCGCGCTCGCCGCCGTCGGCCAGTTGCCGCCGCGCCCGCCGGCATTCTGCACCGGCTGCCCGGAGCGGCCGGTGTTTTCCGCCATCAAGCTGATGCAGCGCGAGCTCGGCCCCACCCACATCAGCACCGACATCGGCTGCCATTCGTTTGCGACGCTGCCGCCGTTTAGCCTCGGCAATTCCATCCTCGGCTACGGCATGTCGCTCGCCGCCGCCGCCGCCGTCGGCCCCAATATGTCGCGGCGGCCGATCTCGGTGATGGGCGACGGCGGTTTCTGGCACAACGGCGTCATCACCGGCGTCGCCAGCAATCTGTTCAACAAGGGCGACGGCGTGCTGATCGTGATGCAGAACGGCTACACCTCGGCGACCGGCCAGCAATACATGCCGTCGAGTCTTTCCGGCCGCGACGGCTCGGCGCCCGGCATGGACATCGAAAAAACACTGCGCTCGCTCGGCGTGAAATGGCTGCGCACCGTGCGCACCTACGGCGTCGCCAATATGGTCAAGACGCTGAAGGAA
Source organism: Rhizobium sp. Q54 (assembly GCA_945861895.1). GTDB lineage: Bacteria > Pseudomonadota > Alphaproteobacteria > Rhizobiales > Xanthobacteraceae > Pseudolabrys. The sequence goes on along the minus strand of CAMAWF010000018.1, from coordinate 12,575 downwards.
GCGATGCGCACCGCCGAGCGCGGCTTGAAGGTGATCATCGCCGACGGCGAATGCCAGCTCGCGCGCCAGCGCCGCGTGCGCGCCGAGGACGCCGAGAAGCTCAAAGCCGGCAAGCGCGTGGTGCGCGCGCGCTACGGCATCGACGACGATATCTGCACTGGCGATCATTCCTGCATTCGCCTGTCGGGCTGCCCCTCGCTCACGTTGAAGCCCTCGCCCGACCCGCTGCGCAGCGACCCGGTGGCGACCGTGGTCGATTCTTGCGTCGGTTGCGGATTGTGCGGCGAGGTGGCGCACGCCGCAGTACTTTGTCCCTCGTTCTACCGCGCCGAACTGATCCGCAATCCGACCTGGCGCGACCGCGCGCTGCATCGGTTCCGTCAAACAGTTATTGTCCGGTTGAACGGGGTCGATGCCACATCGTCCCCTCCCCCCTTGCGGGGGAGGGACAGGGAGAGGGGTGAATCACTTTCACCAAACTCTTCGGTTACCCCCCTCCCCAACCCTCCCCCACAAGGGGGGAGGGAGTTCGCACCAGCAAGCCGCACGTTCGCGAAACTCGACAACCGCCCGATCACGCTGCTGATCGCCGCACTCGGCGGCGAAGGCGGCGGCGTGCTCACCAATTGGATTGTCGTCGCCGCAGCCAACAGCGGCTTTCCGGTGCAAAGCACCTCGATCCCCGGCGTCGCCCAGCGCACCGGCGCCACCACTTATTATGTCGAGATCGTTCCGATGCAGTCGCGCGAACTGGGCGCGCGGCGGCCGGTGCTGGCGCTGGCGCCCGGCATCGGCGACATCGACATATTGGTGGCGAGCGAACTGATGGAGGCCGGCCGCGGGATCGCCAACGGTTTTGCCACCGCCGAGCGCACATTGACCATCGCCTCGACCAGCCGCTTCTACGCCATCGATGAAAAATCCGGCATGGGCGACGGCCGTTACGACAGCGAGCGGCTCACCCACGCCATCAGGGACAATTCGCAGCAAAGCCTGCTCATCGACATGGAGGCGCTCGCCAACAACAGCGGCGCCATGATCAACGCGGTGATGCTGGGCGCCATTGCCGGCAGCGGGCGGCTGCCGATCCCGGCCGAGACGTTCGAAGCCGCGATCCGCGAGGACGGCAAGGCGGTGGAGGGAAACCTGCGCGGCTTCCGCGCCGGGCTGGAAGCGGCGCGGGTAAAGGCCGTTCCGGCTCGTCATGCAGAAGCCAAACGCCCGGCGCAAATGACGGTTGCATCGCTTGAGCGCGAAATCGCCACACAATTTCCCGCTGCCGCGCAGGCGTTCGCCATCGAGGGCGTGCGCCGCCTCGCCGGCTATCAAAACATCAAATATGCGCGGCTCTATCTCGACCGCCTGGCGCCGATCCGCGAGGCCGACGCGCGCAGCAAGGCGGACGGACGCCTGCTGCGCGAGACTGCGCGGCATCTTGCCGTCCGCATGTCGTATGAGGACGTGATCCGCGTTGCGGAAGCGAAAATCGAGCCGGAGCGCATGGCGCGCATCGCCCAACAAGAGCTGCGCGCGGGCCCGAACGAACCGTTCGTCGTTTACGATTTCCTCAAGCCCGGCATCGAGGAGATGTGCCAGATATTGCCCGGCTTTTTGGCGCGGCCGATCCTGCGCATCTCCGCACGCCGCGGCTGGCTCGGAAAATTCCATTTCGGCATGGAAGTCAATTCGACCTCGATTTCTGGTTTCCTGCGTTTCTGGATGCTGGCGAAGCTCAAGCCGTGGCGACCGTTCAGCCACCGTTTCGCGGAGGAACGCGCATCCATCGAGGGGTGGCTCGCGCTTATCGCCGAGGCGGCGAAATTTTCCGCCGAACTCGCCATCGAGGTCGCCGAATGCGCCCGGCTGATCAAAGGCTATGGCGACACCCATGCGCGCGGCGTCGCCAACTACCGCGCCATCGAGGCGCGCGTCATCCGCCCAATCCTGACGGGACACATCCCGCCACCGCAAGGCGCCGATGCGCTGGCCAGCGCGCGCACCGCGGCGCTGGTCGATCCGGACGGCGAAAGCCTCGCCCGTTGTCTTGCAGCGCTCGATTCCGCGCCGGCATTGCGCGTCGCGGCGGAATAAGACGCGCTCCCAAGCGTTGATTCATTGATGTTTTCGCAGGCGGCGGCGCCACCGCGCGGTTGTCAGCTATCGCCGCCTCGCGTAACTTCAGCTCAAGACAAATATAAATGCCGCAGGGAGCCCGACATGCACAAAACGATGAGACTTTTTCCTATCGCTGCGGCGGTCATGCTGTCCGCCATCGTGTGGTCCGTCTCGGCCGCGCCGGCCTTTGCCTGGCCGGACCGGACGGTGAAATTCTTCGTGCCGCTCGGGCCCGGCTCCGGCGTCGACATCACCGCGCGCGTGTTAGCGGACAGACTCTCAAAGAAATGGGGCCAGCCGGTCGTCGTGGAAAATCGGCCCGGCGGCGATGCCATCGTGGCGGTCACGGCTTTCATCAGCGCCAACGACGATCACACGCTGTTATTTACGCCGACCGGCGCCTTCGCATCGCATCCTTACTTGCACGACAAGCTGCCCTACGACGCGAGCGCGCTTGGCCCGATCACGCGCGTGACCAACACCATTGTCGTTTTGGCGGTCCCGGCATCGCTCAACATTAATTCGGTGAAAGAGCTGCTCGATATGGCGCGTGCGCAGCCCGGCAAGCTCAATTGGGCGACCGCCACCGGCACCAACGATTTTCTTTTTCAAGGATTCCTCAAGCAATCCGGCCTCGAGATGATCAAGGTGCCGTATCGCGACACGGTGTCGGCGGTCAACGACCTCGCCGAGGCGCGCATCCAAGCTTACATTGCGGCTTATGCGATCGTGCGGCCGCAAGTCCAGGCGGGCAAGATCAAACTGCTCGCCGTCACCAACCGCGAGCGCGCCAAAGGCGCCCCTGAAATTCCGACGGCGAAGGAAGCCGGCTTTCCCGGCCTCGGCTTCGACGGTCTCGTCGGCATTTTCGGGCCGCGCACCATGCCCAATGACGTGCGCGCGAAGATTGCGGCCGACGTAAAGGAAATAACCGCCGACCCGGAGGTTACTTCCAGGCTGACCGCCACCGGGCAAAACGTGAGCCCCGGCACGTCGGCCGAATTCGCAGCCGCTTACGAAGAACAGCGCGCCCAGGTCGCCGGCGTGGCCAAATTGCTCGGCCTCAAGATGGGGCAGTAAGCCTCCCGCCTCGCAGTCGAGAACGCCGGCCCGGTAGGCCGGGCGGGCGAATGAAGGAATGGCAATGGCCGTGCAAGCATCTCAATCCGCCGCGCGCGGGCCCATCGCCGCCGACGCATTCCTGCGCGCGCTCGCCGATCACGGCGCCGATTATTTTTTCGCCAACCCCGGCACCGATTTTCCGCCGATCGTCGAAGCCTTCAGCCGCGCAGCCAAGACCAACGCCAAAGTGCCGCGCCCGATCCTGGTGCCGCACGAAAATCTCGCAATGGCGATGGCGCACGGCGTCTATCTGATCACCGGCCGCGCGCAGGCGGTGATGGTGCACGTCAATGTCGGCACCGCCAACAGCATCAACAATCTGACCAATATGAGCCGCGACCGCGCGCCGGTCATTCTCGCGGCCGGGCGCACGCCGATCACCGAGAAGGGAAGTTTCGGCGCGCGCAACCGGCCGATCCACTGGGCGCAGGAAATGTTCGACCAGGCCGGCATGGTGCGCGAACTGGTGAAATGGGACTACGAGTTGCGCGTGCCGGGGCAGATCGGCGACATCGTCGCCCGCGCTTTCGAGATCGCCATGTCATATCCGCGCGGGCCGGTCTATCTGGTGCTGCCGCGCGAGCCGCTTTCGGCGCCGCTGACCGAACCGCCGGCGCCGATGAAACCGCGCGCGGTCGCGGCGCCCGCACATCCCGATCCGCACGCCGTCGCGACGCTCGCCGAATGGATCGCGACCGCCGAACGCCCGCTGATCGTCACCGCGGCGCTTGCCGCCGACGCGGTGGAGCCGCTCGCCCATCTCGCCGAACGTTGCGCCATCCCCGTGGTCACGCACAATCCGCGCACGATGTGCCTGCCGTCGAGCCATGCGATGCATTTCGGCTTTGAGCCGGGTGCGCTGCTGACCGACGCCGATCTGGTGATCGTGCTGGAGTCGGACGTGCCGTGGATCCCGAGCCTGCAACATCCGCCCGCCGGTTGCCGCACGGCGCATATCGGCGAGGAGCCTTCCTTCGCGCGCTATCCCATGCGCAGCTTTCCGAGCGACCTTGCGATCAAGGCCGCGCCGGCGAACGCGCTGACCGGTTTGAGCGAGGCGCTCGATCATCGCCTGCAAATGGCCGAAGCACGCATCGCCGCGCGCCGGACGCGGCTCACCGAGCGCATGCGCACGCGCCGCGCGCAATTGGTGAAGGATTCGAGCGCAACCGACCGCATCTCGCCGGCTTATCTCAGCCGCGCGATCGGCGAAGCGGTCGGACCCGATGCGATTATTTTCAATGAATATTCGCTGCGGCCCGATCACTGCCTGCGCGAAAAACCCGGCACGTTGTTTGCGCTCGGGCCGGCCGGCGGCCTCGGCTGGGGATTTGGCGCAGCGCTCGGCGCCAAGCTTGCCGCACCCGACAAGCTTGTCGTGGCGGCGCTGGGCGACGGCGCGTATCTGTTTTCCAATCCGACTGTCGGGCATTGGACATCGGAAAAGCATGGCTTGCCGATCCTCACCGTCATCTTCAACAACAGCCGCTACGGCGCGGTGCGCAACGCCACGCTGTCGATGTTCAAGGAGGGCGCCGCCGGGGAAAACGACGGCCGCACGCTGGCCGATCTCGATCCCTCGCCCGCCTATGAAGTATTGGCAAAGGCGCAAGGCGCCCACGCCGAACGCGTCGAGCGGCCGGCCGATCTGCCGGATGCGCTTGCCCGCGCGCGCGACGCTGTCGTCAACGACAAGAAACAAGCTCTCGTCAACGTCATCTGTCCTTACTGAGAAGGGAGACCGGCGGCAGACCTGTCATGCAAACAATTTTCTTGCGCGCGCGAAAGACAATTGCGCATAGACCTGTGCCAAACCAAACAAGAAACTCTGGGTGGAGAAATTAAATGCGGATCGACGCCTACACGCACTTCATTCCGAAAAAATTCTTCGACAAGATCGTCGAAAGCGGCCATGCCGATATCGGCAAGCGGGTGCGCGAAATTCCATGCATTCACGACCTCGACCTGCGCATGAAGATCGTCGATTCGTTTCCCGATTACGCGCAGATATTGTCCTACCCGATGCCGCCGCTCGAGTTGATTGGCAAGGGCGACCAGGTGGAGGAATACGCCAAGCTGGTCAATGACGGCTTTGCTGAGATTTGCGCCAAGCATTCCGACCGATTTCCCGGCTGGGTGGCGCAGGCGCCGCTCGCTGCGCCGGATGCCGGCGTGCGCGAATGCGAGCGCGCGATCAAGAACGGCGCGCTCGGCGTGCAGATGTACACCAATGTCGCCGGCAAGCCGCTCGACAATCCGGAGTTCGAGCCTTTCTTCGCCGCCATGAACAAGCTCGGCAAACCGATCTGGATGCATCCGGCCCGCGCCTCGAATTTTCCCGACTATCTCACCGAGAAAAAATCGAAATACGAAATCTGGTGGACGCTCGGCTGGTCGTATGAGACCGCGGCGGCGATGGCGCGGCTGGTATTCTCCAAGACGCTCGACAAATATCCCAACCTCAAGATCATCACCCACCATTTCGGCGGCATCGTGCCGATGCTGGAAGGCCGCATCGGCCCCGGCTGGGACCAGCTCGGCGCCCGCACCTCGGACGAGGATTTGAGCTTGGTGCGCAAGAGCCTGAAGAAGCGTCCGCTCGACTACTTCAAGCAGGATTTCTACGCCGATACCGCGGTGTTCGGCGGCAAGCCGGCGACCGTCTGCGGCATGTCGTTCTACGACATCAACAAGATCGTGTTTGCGTCCGACTGCCCGTTCGATCCGGAAAAAGGCACCGGCTACATCCGCGAGACGCTGAAAATCCTCGACGAACTTGGGCTCTCCAAAGCCGACCGCGAGAAAATCGACTACAAAAATCTGGAAAACCTGACCGGGCATAAGTTTGTGAAGTAACAGGCGGATTTGCGGGCATCGGGCATCCGCCGCTGTGGGTTATTGCGGCGGCACGCATGAAAGGCCGCGCGCCATCTGCTAGCGTTGCGCCCCATGGCCCTCGCGCAACCCATCGGCCTGTCCGAGCCTGACGCGCCGCCGCCTGCCGAGGCGGCCGGGCGCACCACGCCCGTGATGGAGCAATATATCGAGATCAAGGCCGCCAATCCGGATTGCCTGCTGTTCTACCGGATGGGCGATTTCTACGAATTGTTTTTCGACGACGCCGAGGTGGCGAGCCGCGCGCTCGGCATCGTGCTCACCAAACGCGGCAAGCATCATGGCCGCGACATTCCGATGTGCGGCGTGCCTGTGGTGCGCGCCGACGAATATCTGCACCGGCTGATCGCGCTCGGCCATCGCGTGGCGGTGTGCGAGCAACTGGAAGACCCGGCGGAAGCAAAAAAACGCGGCGGAAAAAGCATCGTGCGCCGCGACGTGGTGCGGCTGGTGACGCCCGGCACGCTGACCGAAGACACGCTGCTCGACCCGACCCGCAACAATTATCTGCTGGCGCTGGTCCGTGCCCGGGCATCCGCGGCCGATGGTCGCGACAGTTTCGGTCTGGGCTGGATCGATATTTCCACCGGCGAGTTCCACATCGCGGAATGCGACCGCGCCATGCTCGCCGCCGAGGTCGCCCGGCTGGAACCGGGCGAAATCATCGTCTCCGATGCGCTCTATGGCGACGCGGAGCTTGCGCCCTATTTCCGTTCGCTGCCGGCGGTGACGCCGCTGGCGCGCGACGTGTTCGACGGCGCCACCGCCGAGCGGCGGCTGGCGTCGTTCTTCGCCGTGACGACAACCGAATCGTTCGGCGCGCTGTCGCGGCTGGAGCTCACGGCTGCTGCCGCTTGCGTCACCTATGTGGAGCGCACGCAGATCGGCAAGCGCCTGCCGCTGTCGCCGCCACTGCGCGAACGCGCCGGCGCGACGATGGCGATCGATCAGGCCACGCGCGCTAATCTCGAACTGATGCGCACGCTGGCGGGCGAGCGGCGCGGCTCGCTGCTCGCCACCATCGACCGCACGGTGACCTCCGCCGGCTCGCGGCTTCTGGCGCAGCGGCTTTCGGCGCCGCTCACCGAACCGGCGGGAATCGCGCGACGGCTAGATGCTGTGGAGATTTTCGTGCGCGACGCTGCAGCCCGCGCCGATGTCCGCGCGCGTCTTAACGCGGCGCCGGATCTTGCGCGCGCGCTGGCGCGTATTGTCGTTGGCCGCAGCGGGCCGCGCGATCTCGCCGCCATCCGCGACGGCGCGCGGGCCGCCGCCGGTCTGGCGCAGCGGCTTTCGGCCTTGGGCAATCTGCCGGCCGAGATTGCGCAAGCCGCTATTGCCTGCCGCAGCCCCGATCCGGCGCTCGCCGATGAACTCGCCGCCGCACTCGCCGACGAGTTGCCGGCGTGGAAGCGCGACGGCGGTTTCGTGCGCGCAGGCTACGACACGGCGCTCGACGAAGCGCGCGCGCTGCGCGATGAATCCCGCCGCGTGGTGGCAACGCTGCAGGCGCGCTACGCGGAAGAGACCGGCATCCGCGCGCTGAAGATTCGCCACAACAACGTGCTCGGTTATTTCGTCGAGGTCACCGCGCAGCATGGCGACAAGCTTATGGCGCCGCCGCACAATGCCACCTTCATCCACCGCCAGACGCTCGCCGGCCAAGTTCGTTTCACCTCGACCGAGCTTGGCGAACTGGAAGCGAAAATCGCCAGCGCCGCCGACGGCGCACTCGGCCTCGAACTCGAAACCTTCGACCGGCTCGCAGCGCAAGTGACCGCAGCAACTGCCTCGATCAAACAAGCCGCCGAAGCGCTCGCCGTGCTCGATGTGGCTTCCGCGCTCGCAACGCTTGCCGCCGAGCGCGACTATGTGCGCCCCGAAATCGACGACACGCTGCATTTCGCGATTAAAGGCGGGCGCCATCCGGTGGTGGAGCAGGCGCTGGCGCGCGACGGCGGGCCGTTCGTCGCCAACGATTGCGATCTTTCTCCGCCCGCCAAAGCCGCCGCCGGCCGCATCTGGCTGATGACCGGCCCCAACATGGCGGGCAAGTCGACATTCCTGCGGCAGAACGCGCTCATCGCTATCCTCGCGCAAATGGGAAGTTACGTTCCGGCGCGCGCCGCGCGCATCGGCGTCATCGACCGGCTGTTTTCGCGCGTCGGGGCCGCCGACGATCTCGCGCGCGGGCGCTCGACCTTCATGGTCGAGATGGTGGAGACGGCGGCGATCCTCAATCAGGCGGGCGAGCGCGCGCTGGTCATTCTCGACGAAATCGGCCGCGGCACCGCCACCTTCGACGGGCTGTCGATCGCCTGGGCGACGATCGAGCATCTGCACGAGAACAACCGCTGCCGCGCGCTGTTCGCCACGCATTTTCACGAACTCACCGCGCTGTCGGCGCGGCTCGACCGGCTGCACAATGCGACCGTGCGCGTGAAGGAATGGCAGGGCGAGGTGGTGTTCCTGCACGAAGTGGTGGCCGGCGCCGCCGACCGCAGCTACGGCATTCAAGTGGCCAAGCTCGCAGGTCTGCCGGCGAGCGTAATCGAGCGCGCCAAGGTGGTGCTCTCGACGCTTGAGCGGGAAGACCGCGCGGCGCCGAAGGGCTTCGACGATCTGCCGCTGTTCGCAGCACCCGTGCGCAGCACACTCCTGCCGCAAAATTCCGCGCTGGATGATTTCGCGAGCGCACTCGCGGCGCTCAATCCCGATGAAATGTCGCCGCGCGAGGCGATGGATGCGCTCTACGCGCTGAAGGCAAAACTGGCCGGATCGAAGTCTTAAGCCGCCTTTTGCATCCGCTGCCGCGCGAGCCACAGCAGCGCGTTCCAGCCGATGCCGACGCTCAGGCCTGCCGCGTAGGACCACCACACGCCGGCAGGCTCCGCCAGCAGATGCACAATCAAGAGACCGAGGCCGAGCCCGATCAGCGGGGCCTGCACATGCGCGGCCACGCTACCGGACGCCGGCCCGCCGACGCGCAAATGCAGGATGACGAAGAACGATCCCATCGCCACGGGAAAGAACGCGAACAGTCCCGACGCGAACGAACCGATCGAATGGCTGGCGGCGGTGACGACGATGACGCAGAGCGTCACGATGGCCGCGCGCCAGGCGAGATCGGCGCCGGTCAAGGTCACGCGCGTTTTCGCAGCGGCGTCGGCGCGAAAGCCACGGCCGGCAAGGATCGTTGCCGGGTAAACCAAAGCATTCAACAGCACGGCAGTCGCCGCGCTCCAATCCACGTATCGCGTCAAGGCGGCGGCGAGAAACCACACCAGAAACGCTCCGCCGAGGCTCACCGGCAACGATCGGCGCTGCGCCAGCGCGGCATAGCTGAGCGCGAAGATCGCACACACGGCGTTGGAGACGATGCTGCCGACGGCGCTTTGCGCAACGAAGGCCGGCGGATGCTCGATCGCCAGGATGATCATCGCCGCGCCGCCCGCGGTCGGCAGCGACGCAATCAGCGCGCCGATGAACGGTCCGCTGCGTTCCACCACCACTGACGCCGCCACGACGATGGTCGCGGTCATCGCCATCTTGAGCAGCAGTCCGAACCAGAACAGCGTTTCGGGCGATAGCGCCGTCATACCGGAATGCCGCGCCGGCGGGCGCCATAGATCAGGAAGCCCCAGCCAACCGACACCGCCAGCGCAAGCGACAAGCCCAGCGCCGAGCCGAGCGGCACGGCGGATAAATGCAGCGCCACGGTGGCGAAGCCGAACCCGACCAGACCGAGGATTGCATTGGCAAGCACCGCGGCGGACGGTTTGCCGCCGACGCGACGGTGAAGAATATACATGATGCTCATCAGCACGACCGGGAACACCGCGAGGATTCCGCTCGCCGCCGGTCCGATGCGAAAGCTGAAAGTAACGACGACGGCGACGAGAGCCGCGGCCAGAATCGCGCGCATCGCCAGATCGTGCCAGCTTGCGTGCACGCGCGGCATCGGCACGTTGCGCAGCGGCCGCACCAGCCAAAGCGCGACGCCGGTAACCGCGACGTTCATCAGGCCGGCGCTCAACAGCGTCCATTCGACTAAATTAATCGCAAGCGCGAGTACCACCCAGACCGCGAACGCAACCGGCAGGCTGATCGCGAGACGGTAGCGCTGCGCCAGCATGGCGTAGGTCAGCGCCAAGGCGACGTTGACGGCGGTGACCGCCAGGCTCCCCACCGCGCTTGCCGCGATGAACTGCGAATCTTGATCGAGCGCGAGGAAGACATAGACCGGCCCGGCGCCGATCGGCAGCGACGCGACCAGGCCGCCGACCAGCGGGCCGGCGCGCTCCGCGGTGACGGTCGCCGCCAGCACAACGGCGGCGGTGGCGGCCATTTTTGCAATGAGGGTGAGCGCGAAATAAAGGTCGGCGGGCATGTGATTTCTCCCTCTCCCCGCTGGCGGGGAGAGGGTCGGGGTGAGGGGCGTTAGCAAACCGCAGGTCAAAGGGAAAGTCCCCCTCACCCGGCGGAATGACATGGAAATGATGCCGCAAACTACGCGCGCGCCAGTTTCACCTCCACCGGCGGGCCGCGCTTGATAGTCTGGTAAACGACGCAATAGCGCTCGGTGAGCTTGAGCAACTGGTCGAGCCTGTCCTGGCCGACATCGGTGTCGAGGTCGAACCGCAGGCGGATTTGCGCAAATCCGACCGGCGCATCCTTGGCGACGCCGAGCGTGCCGCGAAAATCCAGATCGCCTTCGGCCGACACGCGTCCCGACTTGAGCGGAATGTCGAGCGCGGTGGCAACCGCCTTCAAGGTGACCCCGGCGCAGGCGACCAGCGCTTCCAGCAACATGTCGCCGGAACAAAGCTCCAAGCCCGAACCGCCGGTCGCGGGATGCAGGCCGGCCACCGCCAATGCGCGGCCGGTCTCGACCTTGCAGGCGATGTGGGCATCGTCAAGCGTGCCATTTGCCTTGAGCGTGATGACGGCGGCCTGCGGATCGCTCTTGTAGCGATCCTTGATCGGCGCCTGCATCGCGCGCAATTGCCCGGCGTCCATGATGGTCTCCTACTTTCTTTCGCCGTCATCCTGAGGTGCGAGCAAAGCGAGCCTCGAAGGATGGCGGCAGACATTGAGGCCGTCACCCCTTCGAGGCTCGGCCCATCGGCCGAGCGCCTCAGGGTGACGGTCACTACACCGGCGTCAGCACCACGCGGCCGACGATCTTGCCGGCGCGCAGATCGTTGAGCGCGGCGTTGACCTGCGCCAGCGGACGGGTGGCGAGCGGAATCGGCGGCAGGCCCTTGGCGCGCACGAGGTCGAGCAGCTCTTTCATCTCCGGCAGGCTGCCGACGTAAGAGCCCTGGATCGCCATCGCCCGTAGCGGAAAATACGGCGTCGAGATCGTGATGTCGCCGCCAAACAAACCAATGACGATGAGCTTGCCGCCCTTGGTGAGACTGTCGATGCCGAGCTGCACCGTGCTCGACGAGCCGACCAGATCGATCACCGCCCAGGCGCCGCCCTTGGTCGCCGCGACGATCTGCTTGGCGGCGTCCGGCGCCTTGCCGTCGATCACCGCCAGCGCGCCGGCCTGCTTGGCGGCCTCGCGCTTGGCCGGATCAATGTCGACCACGATTGCGCCCTTGCCGCCCATCATCTTGTTGAGCGCCAGACACATCAGGCCGAGCCCGCCGGCGCCGACGATCACCAGCGGCTCGTCCTTGAGGATGGAGCCTGCCTTCTTCAAGGCGCCATAAGTCGTGATGCCCGAGCAGGCGAGCGGCGCGACTTTTTCCGGCGGCAGATCGCCGATGTCGAACAGATAACGCGGATGCGGCACCATCAGATAGTCGGCATAGCCGCCATGGCTGAACACGCCGAGATTGCGCGGCGTCTTGCAGAGCTGCTCCTCGCCGCGCTTGCAGACGGAACATTCGCCGCAGCCCATCCAGGGATGCGCCAGCCGCCGGTCGCCGATCTTGACGCCGTTTGCGCCGGGACCGAACGCGACCACGTCGCCGACATTCTCGTGGCCCATGGTGAGCGGCAGCTTGATGCCGCGCTCGAGCAGCTGCAACCGCTTGCCGCCGCCCATCTCGTAATAGCCGTCCCAGATGTGCAGATCGCTGTGGCAGACCCCGGCCGCGATCACCTTGAGCAGCACCTGCGTGCCGACCGGCTCGGGCGTCGGCCCCTCGACCATTTGCAGCGGCGCGCCGCACTCGCAGACTTGGTAGCTTTTCATTTTGAATTTTCCCGGCTGATGACCTCGGGATACTACACTGTCATTCCGGCCGAGCGAAGCGAGAGCCGGAATCCATAACCCCTGTGTAGCGACTGATCGATAGCGGCGTGGTTATGGATTCCGGGTTCGCGCCGTCGGCGCGCCCCGGAATGACGGCCGGCGTCACCACCACAGCGCCGCGCCGGCGCCGGTTTTGACCTCGGCCGGCTCGGCGGCGGCGCGCTCGAGCGAGCGG
>CAMAWF010000017.1 GCA_945861895.1 Rhizobium sp. Q54 | reverse complement strand
CACTCCCTGGTTGCCAGGGAGACCGATCAGCTGATTCGACCGTCGACGGGAGCGAGCTCTACGCCGCCTTCACGTGCTGTCCGCAATCACCGGATTGCTGTCCGCCTTGCGCTGGAATCGGTGTCCGCGTTGCACCGGATTCCGCAATTGAGGGGGAAAGCACCGAAACGGCCCCCCGCTACCAAATTTTTGCATCACATCCGCGTCAGGGGCCGGCAACAGCGGGTTGCCCCGCGACGCATCCGATGGAACAATCGCACCGTATATCCATTGGTTCGCGCAGATTGCTTTCTCCCAGACCCCCGCCGCGGAGGCCCTTGATGCCGCGTGCTGCCGCTTCGCCCCTTGTTCCGGATGCCGCTGCCAAAGCTCAAAATCGCGCCGCCAAAACTGCGCCCGGACAGGGTCCGTCCGCAGATCGCAGCCGCCGATGGTTGCAAGCTTTCCGCGCGGTGCGCGCCGAGACGGAGCGGCGTGCGGCGCCGCTCTCGGCCGAAGACCAGATCATCCAATCGATGCCCGACGCCAGCCCGGCCAAATGGCACCGCGCGCATGTCACCTGGTTTTTCGAGCAGTTTCTGGTGGTGCCGCATGAGCCGCGCTACCGCATTTTCGACGAGCGCTTTCCGTTCCTGTTCAATTCCTATTACGTCGCGGCGGGCCCGCGTCACGCGCGGCCGGAACGCGGCCTGATTACGCGGCCGAACGGCGAGGAAGTCGCCGCCTACCGCCGGCACGTCGATGCGGCGGTGGAGCATCTGATCGAAACTATTTCCGGCGCGGGCGCGGATGATTTTTTCACGCTGCTGGAGATCGGCCTGCATCACGAGCAGCAGCATCAGGAATTGCTCATCACCGACATTCTCCATGCCTTTGCGCAAAATCCGACCCATCCGGCCTACGATGCGAAATGGCGGCCGCCCGCGGCGCACGCCGTGCGCGGTTATGCCGACGTGCCTGCCGGCATCCATGCGATCGGCCATGACGGCGATGGCTATTGTTTCGACAACGAGGGGCCGCGCCACGAGGTCTTGCTGCAACCCATGCGGATCGCGCGCGCGCTGGTGAGCAATGCGGCGTGGCTCGAATTCATCGCCGATGCCGGCTACACCACGCCGTCGCTGTGGCTGTCCGATGGCTGGAACACGGTGGAGGCGCAGGGCTGGCAGGCGCCGGGCTATTGGCGGATGACCGACGGCGCGTGGTTTTCCATGACGCTCTCCGGCAGCAAGCCGGTCGATCCCGACGCCGCCGTCTGCCATGTGAGCTATTACGAGGCGGACGCCTTCGCGCGCTGGGCCGGCAAGCATCTGCCGACCGAGGCGGAGTGGGAGGTCGCGGCGCGCCTGGGGCTGCTGTCCGATGCCGGCGGCATCGTCTGGCAATGGACCCGCAGCGCGTATTCGCCCTATCCCGGTTTCCGTGCGGCGGAAGGCGCGCTCGGCGAATACAACGGCAAATTCATGGTCAATCAAATGGTGCTGCGCGGCTGTTCGTTTGCAACGCCTGCCGGTCATGCCCGCGTGAGCTACCGCAATTTCTTCCACCCCCCGGTGCGCTGGCAATTTTGCGGCGTGCGCTTGTCGGACTACGTCTGACTTTATCGAGGCAAGGACGGCTCCGTCATGGTCGCATTGGCAAGAAAAGCTCCCCGCATTCCCGCGCCGGCCGCAGCACCGGCGAAATTCTCCGACGACGCGGTCGCCGGGCTCACGGCGATGCCGAAGCGGGTGCCGGCAAAATATTTCTATGATGCGGCGGGCTCCACCTTGTTCGAGCGCATCACCGAGCTGCCGGAATATTACCCGACGCGCTGCGAGATGCGGATTTTGCGCGACAACGAGGATGCCATCGTCAAGCTCGTCCCGGCCGGCAGCGCGCTGGTCGAATTCGGCAGCGGATCGAGCAAAAAGGTGCGCATCCTTTTGCACGCTGCGCCAAATCTTGCCTGTTATGTTCCGGTCGATATTTGCGCCGAAATGCTCGAGCAGGAGGCAGCCGAGCTGCGCCGCGACTTTCAGCGGCTTTCGCTGCTGCCGGTCGTCGCTGACTTCTGCAAGCCGTTCGATCTTCCGCCCGCCGCACGCTTGGCGCGCGTACGGGTGGGACTGTTCCCAGGCTCGACGATCGGAAATTTCGAGCCGTACGAAGCTGCGACGTTCCTGCGCCACGCGGCGCGCATTTTGGGCGACGGCGCGATCCTCATCGTCGGCGTCGATCTCATCAAGCCGCCGGAGATCCTGCACGCCGCCTATAACGATGCCGAGGGCGTCACCGCCGCGTTCAACCTCAATCTGCTTGCGCGCATCAATCGCGAGCTTGGCGGCAATTTCAACCTGGCGACGTTCGAGCATCACGCCTTCTTCAATCGCGAACGCAACCGGATCGAAATGCACCTGGCCAGTCTCAAGCGCCAGCAGGTCCGCGTCGCCGGCGAAACTATCGAGTTCCGCGCCGGCGAGACGATCCACACCGAGAACAGCTATAAATACAGCATCGGGTCGTTTACTGCGCTGGCGCGCGCCAGCGGCTGGTCGCCGCTGGCGGCGTGGACCGATCCGCAAAACTATTTCTCGATTCAGGCATTCACTTTCGCAAACGAAAAGCCCGCCACCCCGCCGGATTGAAATTCAGTGCCGCCCACGAGCGGTAAAATCCCATGCCGATCTGCGAAATCGATCCGTGGCGGATGCAATATTTCGAGCATGCCGCCTGTCCGCCGGGCGTGAATATTCCGACCGAAGACTCCGACGCCTGGGAGTGGAATCCGGAGCATCGCTGGGTCTACGACAAGATCGCCATCGCCCGCAGCCAGGGCATCGCCGCCGGCCCGCACGGCACGGCGGTGCCGTATTTTCCGCTGTTCTCCAAGCCGACTGTCAATCTTGTCGGCATGGGCGTCGATACCCGCATCCTGCGCTCGGCCGACGAATACTCCCGGCACAACACCTCCGGCCATATGTGGATGACGTTGCTCGAAGGCCGGCACATCAGCACCGATGTCGCCATCGCCGCCGGCGAGCCGCGTTGGTGGCGTCATGCCACCGGAATTTCCGCCGGTGGGCGCACCTTCGATTTTTGGACGGTGCATGCCGCGCCGGAACCCGACATCGAAGCCTATTGCGGCGATTGGATCGCGCGCCATCTGCGCGGCTACACCGGCATGGTCAATATCGAGACCATCGCCGGCAAGATCATCGAAGTGCATCTGCGCTTTAGCGATCAATGGCCGGACCTCAACGGGCCCGGCTGGGTCGAGGCGGTGATCGGCCTCTATCATACCGGCACGTGGAACTTTGCCGATGGCGAGCGGCGCGAGGGCCACATCGTCGTGCTGTTCGGCCCGAAAGGCCGGCGCTACCGCCATCCGCCGCGTGCGCTGATCGAACAGGTGCTGGGCATGCCGAGCGTCACCAGCGTGCAGAACACATTCCACGAGGATCGCGACCCCGAGCGGCACGCCATGCCGCCCGGCGGCTTCCGGCTCGCGATCGTCAATTGCTGGGACCTCGACAGCGGACGCAAGGCCCGTGAGTTGCTCAAGACGCATTATTTCGCTCAGTCGCACTGACGGTTGTTTCCGCAAAAGCGGATCGCCTATAGTCGCGCACGCCGCGCAAACGGCGGGAGCCACGGAGTAAGTCAATGCCAATACCGGAGCAGGATGCGGTGGCGCGCGGGGCGCGTGTGCTTCGTCTCGATAGCGGTTTCCGCTGGCCGGGCGGCTGCACGGTCGCCATCGTGTTCGGCGCCGCCTTCGAGTGCTGGTCGGACGGCAAAACGCCGGCCATCGGGCCGATGGGCAATCCGCTGCCGGCCGGCGCGTTCGACACCAATGCCTTGTCCTGGGGAAAATACGGCGCTGCGCGCGGCATGGAGCGCCTGCTGCAAGTCGCCGACCGCGCCGGCATACAGTTGAGCGTGATGACGAGCGGGATTTTCGCCGAGCGCGCGCCGCATCTGCTCAAAGCGATGGCGGATGCCGGCCATGAGATCGTCGCGCATTCATTCGCGCAGGACATCATTCCGGCCAGGCTCGCGCCGGAGGAAATCCAGGCCGATATTGCGCGCACGACCGACGCGCTTGCTTCCATTACCGGCATCAAGCCGGGCGGCTGGATCAGCCCGCGCGGCACGCCCGGTCTCGACAGCGCGCAATTTCTGCTCGATGCCGGCTACGCCTGGCACGGCGATGTTTTCGACGACGACCGGCCCTATGTGCAGGTGTTCGAGACCGGCAATATGGTGGCAATCCCGCTCACGATGGATATCAACGATCTGCCGCATGCGATGCGCTACGGCCACTCGCCGCGCCAATTCGTCGAACTGTTCGACGACACGCTGACCGCAGCGCTCACCTGCGAGGAGGCGCTGATCATCGACGTCAACGCCCATGCGCATGTTTATGGCCGGCCGGCGGGGGCATGGGCCTATGAGGCGATCGCCAACAAAGCGCGGGCGCGCGACGACATCTGGATCGCAACCCGCGGCGATATCGCCGCGCATGTGCGGCAAGCGACCGGACTTGAACGGTAGAGGAATGAGATGAAGATCGTCGGATTTGAACTCAATGGCGGATTGCGGCTCGGCGTGATCGAGGGCGATACGGTCATCGATTTGCAGGCGGTAGATGCAAAAGCGCCGAACGATCTGGGCGCGTGGTTGCGCAACAACAACGGCGATCTCAAGCCGCTTGCCGAGCTTGCGAAAAAGGCGCCGGCCGCGGCGCGCCGTCCGCTCAAAGGGATCAAATTTGCGCTGCCGGTCGCGCATCCCGGCAAAATCGTCTGCCTCGGCCTGAATTATCTCGATCACGTCAAGGAGGGCCCGAGCCGCGACAACATTCCGAAATTTCCCAGCCTGTTTTTCCGCATGCTGTCGTCGATCGTTGCGCATGAAGCGCCGATCATCCGGCCGCTGGCTTCCATTCAACTCGACTACGAAGCGGAACTGGTCGCGGTGGTCGGGCGGCGCGCCAGGCATCTGACGATTGCCAACGCATTTTCCTGCATCGCGGGCTATTCGTGCGCGAATGAGGGCTCGGTGCGCGAATATCAGCGCCACACCACGCAGTGGAACATGGGAAAAAATTTCGACAACTCCGGCAGCTTCGGCCCCTGGATGGTATCGGCGGACGAACTGCCGCCCGGCGGGAAGGGTTTGAAAATCCAGAGCCGGCTCAATGGCAATGTCATGCAGTCCGACAACACCGGCAACATGATGTTTCCGCTCGCGGAAATTCTCGTCTACGTCACTACCGGCATGACGCTTGAGCCCGGCGACATCATTCTCACCGGCACGCCGTCCGGCGTCGGCCATGCGCGCAAACCCAACCCGGTGTGGATGAAGCACGGCGACGTGTGCGAAATCGATATCGAAGGGATTGGCGTGTTGCGCAATCCGATCGCGGACGAGAAGCCGTAATTTCGCTACTTGACGCGCCGCGTTGGGACGCGTTCCCTGCGGGAAGAAAAAAATCGGCCGCCCACGCAAGGCCGGCCGGGAGACGATCAGGGGAGGGGATTTTCATGCAACGCATTCGCATATTCACCGCCGCATTCGTGGGCTTGTTGATGGCCGCGGCTCACGTCGCGCCGGCGGCCGCCCAGGAGTGGCCGACCCGGCCGATCCGCGTCCTGGTCGGCTTCGGCGCCGGCGGCGGCACCGACATTGTGGCGCGCGTCGTCGCCCAGCCGTTATCGGAATTGCTCGGCCAGCAGGTCGTGATCGAAAACAAGCCGGGCGCCGGCAGCACGATTGCAACCGATGTGGTGGTGAAGGCGGACAAGGACGGCTACACCGCCTCGATGCTCAGCGCCGGGCATACTGTCTCGGCGGTCATGCTCAAGTCGCTGCCGTTCGATCCGGTCAAGGATCTGGCGCCGGTCGCCCTCGTCGGCACATCCGCCTTCGTGGTCGTCGCGCGGAAGGATTTTCCCGCCAGCGATCTCAAGGGACTGATCGCGCGCGCGAAAGCCGAGCCCGGCAAGCTGAATTACGCCAGCGTCGGACTGGGCTCCACGCAGCATTTTGCCAGCGAACTGCTCAAACAGATGGCCGGCATGGACGTCAAGCATATCCCCTATCGCGGAACGCCTGCCGTGGTCACCGCGCTGCGCAGCAGTGAAGTCGACTACGCGATCGAACTGGTGCATGCGGTGATCGGACAGGTGCAGGCGGGCGAACTCAAAATCCTGGCGGTTGCCTCGCCGCAACGCTGGCCGAGCATTCCCAGCGTTCCGACCGTCGCCGAAGCGGGCGTGCCGGGTTACGAGGTGGCGACTTGGTACGGCTTCGTATTTCCGGCCGGCACGCCAGCCGCCATCGTCGATAAGACGAGCAAGGCGCTGGAACAAGTGCTCTCTCGCCCCACCGTCCGCGATCAGCTTTCCAAAGCGGGAGCAGAAGCGCGCTTCTCGTCGCCGGCTCAATTCACCAAGCATATCCAGGACGAGATCGCCAAGTGGAAGTCGGTGCGCGACAAGGCCGGCCTGGCGACGAACTGATGCGTGGGCTGAAATTATTTACGGGTAAGACATGACCGAATCAACCAAACTCAACGTGCTCGTGATCTGCGGCAGCTTGCGCAAGGGCTCCTACAATGCGTCGGTGGCGCGCGCGCTGCCGGCTTTGACGCCGCCGGAGATAACGATCAAGCCGGCGCCGCTTTACGACAAGTTTCCGCTCTACAATGCCGATGTGCAGAATTCCTCCGGCAATCCGGCGGAGGTGATTGCCTGGGCGGACGCCATCCGCTCGGCCGACGGCGTCGTCATCGTTTCGGCGGAGTACAACTGGTCGATCCCCGGGCCCTTGAAGAACGCCATCGACTGGGTCTCGCGCATGAAGGACCAGCCATTCAAGGACAAGCCTGTCGTGCTGCAATCCGCTTCGCCCGGATTGCTCGGCGCCTCGCGCATGCAATATCACCTGCGCATGGCGCTCACGTCGATCGACGCGATGATGTTTGGCAAGCCGGAAGTGTTCGTCTCGTTCGCCAACAAGAAGATCGACGAGAAAACCGGCGAATTGACCGACGAGCCGACGCGCGAGGCGATCAAGCTTCAGCTCGCGGCCTTCGCCAAGTTCATCGCGCGGGTGCGCGCCTGATCGTTACGCCGCCGGCTTCGCCCGCTTCGGGAACACCTGCGGGCGCATCGAGGGATGGCACGGCATGGTCTTCGGCGCGTAGGGCGTCTCCGCGCCAAGTTCCTCGGCCGCATGCCAGGCCCAGCGCGGGTCCCACATCGCGCCGCGCGCGATGCAGATGAAGTCGGCCTTGCCGGAGGCGATGATATCCTCGGCCTCGCGCGCGCCGGTGATGAGACCGACCGACATGGTGGCGATGCCGGCCTCGCGTTTCACTTTTTCCGCGAACGGCGCGTTATAAGACGGCGCGAACGGAATTTTCTGGCGCGGGTCGAGCTGGCCGCTCGACACGTCGAGGTAATCGCAGCCAAGTTTCTTGATCTCGCGGGCAAACGTCACCGTCTCTTCCGGCGTCCAGCCGCCATCCACCCAATCGGTCGCCGAAATGCGCATGCCCATCGGCTTGCCGGCCGGCCAGACCTTGCGAACCGCGGCGAAGGTTTCGAGCGGAAAGCGCATGCGGTTTTCCAGGCTGCCGCCGTATTCGTCGGTGCGCTGGTTGGACAGCGGCGAGAGGAACTGGTGCACCAGATAGCCGTGGCCGCCGTGCAGCTCGATCACGTCATAGCCGATGCGCTCGGCGCGCTTGGCGGACGCCACATGGTCGTCGATGGTCTGTTTGATGTCGGCCTTGGTCATGGCGCGTGGCGCGGGCCAGCCCTCGCCGAACGGAATGGCGGAAGGCGCGAGCGTCTCCCAGGCGCCTTCTTCGGCTTTCAGCGGCTTGCCGCCGGCGCCCGGCGGATGGGTCGAGCCCTTGCGGCCGGCATGGCCGAGCTGCACGCCGAGCTTGGCGATGCCATAGGTCCGGCAGAAATCGACCACGCGCTTGGAGGCCGCTTCATTCTCGTCGGAATAAAGCCCGGCGCATTTGAGCGAGATGCGGCCCACCGCGCTGACATCGGTCATCTCCGCCATCACCAGACCCGCGCAGCCGAGCGAAAAGCTGCCGAGATGCATCAAATGCCAGTCGGTGGCGGAACCGTTGTTGGAATTGTATTGGCACATCGGCGAGACCACGACGCGGTTGGGCAATGTCAAACCGCGCAGGGTGATCGGCGAGAACAGGGCGCTGGGCATCGCTGAAATTCCTTGATTATGGGACAGTTGGCGGGTGCGGGATCATATCGGGCTAACGGCGGCGGTCAAAGCGGCTTGCCCTTGAGCCACGCCGCGCCGCGCGCATAGAGCGCGGCGAGTTCGGGCCCGTCGAGGCCGGGCATGTCGAGCTTGGTCTTGTAGCCGTGTTTCGCCTGCAAATAGGCAAGGTGACGATAGCCCTCGGGAAAGCTTGCCAGCAATTTTGCGTCGAGCTTGAGCGTGGCGGCGGGATCGACCGGGTCGATACGGTCCTTCTCATAGATCGGCTGCAGCAGCACGATGCCCCAGCGGCTGTTGCGCTTTTCGATGAAAGCGTAAAAACGTCCGGTGCAGGTTACGTCGCACAACACGCCTTCGACCTTGGCGCGTTGCATAATCGTCGTCTTGCTTTGCGCGATCGCGCGCTTGCCCTTGATGTCGACCGAGGTGGCGCCGAGCGTGTGCAAGATCCGCGCGCCGCGCGCATAAGCGCCCTGGCTCGCGGTGATGAAATCCTCGAAGCCGCCCTGGACCCAGGTCGTCATCATGCGGCCGTCCTTGTGCCAGAGCGTGCGGAAGCGCTCCCAGTCGCGCGCATCGCGCCAGAGCACCCAATTTTCCATCAAGGAGCGGATGGCGAGGCGGTCGGCGATAGTTGGCATTTCCGAATTTCCTTTCGTCATGGCCGGGCTTGTCCCGGCCATCCACGTCTTTATGGTGGCGATGTAGCAAGGCGTGGATGCCCGCGACAAGCGCGGGCATGACGGGAGTGAAAATGGCTCGTCTTGAGGGCCGCACGGCCATCGTCACCGGCGGGGCGGCGGGCATTGGCGCGCATTACTCGCGCGCGCTCGCGGCCGAAGGCGCGCGCGTCATGATCGCGGATATCGTGGACGGCAAAGCGCTTGCGGCCGGGATCGCCGCCAAGCACGGCGCCAATTCGGTGGCGAGCGCGGTGTTCGACGTGAGCGACGAGGCGGCGGTGAAAAAGCTGGTCG
This sequence comes from Rhizobium sp. Q54, assembly GCA_945861895.1. Classification (GTDB taxonomy): domain Bacteria; phylum Pseudomonadota; class Alphaproteobacteria; order Rhizobiales; family Xanthobacteraceae; genus Pseudolabrys. The sequence continues at coordinate 41,440 of CAMAWF010000017.1, read as the reverse complement.
TCCAGACCATGCAGCGCTTCGGCCAGATCGACGTGCTGGTCAATAATGCCGCGCTTTATTCGCGTCTGCCGCCGGTCAAATGCACGGAAATCGACGCTGATTTGTGGGATCAGGTGATGGCGGTGAACGTGCGTGGGCCGTTCCTGATGGTCAAGCATGTCGCCCCGCACATGATCGCGCGCAAGGCCGGCAAGATCATCAACATCGCTTCGGGCACCGCCTATAAGGGCATCCCGCACATGCTGCACTACGTCACTTCCAAGGGGGCGATGGTGTCGTTCACCCGCGCGCTCTCGCGCGAACTGGGCGAGCACGGCATTGCGGTCAACACGCTGGCGCCGGGTTATATCCTCAGCGACACCGGCCTCACCAACACCAAGCATGTGGAGGAGGCCCGCGTCCCGGTGCGCAACAGCCGCGCCTTCAAGCGCGACGCCTATCCGGAAGACCTGCTGGGTTCGCTGGTGTTCCTGGCCTCCAGCGACAGCGATTTCATCACCGGGCAGACGCTGGCGGTGGACGGCGGATCGATCAATACCTGAGCGGATAGCTGCATTGCATGCGGCTTTTGAGCTTGTTCCCGCGGCCGGCGACCTGATCTATACTGAGCAAAATCCCAGATCGGTTGAATGGAGGAATTCCCATGGCGGTCGCCGCAACCCAGCCTGCCAACACCAAGCACAATATCGAAGGCGCCCGGCAGGCCTATTACGACAAGATTGCCAAGTATCACATGACGCCGCTTTGGGAAGTGCTCAAGGGCCTGGTGACGCCCGAGCCGAAGACCCAATGCAAGCCGGCGCTGTGGAAATTCAAGGATGCCAGCCGGCTGATGCTGGAAGCCGGCGACGTGATCACCGCCGAGGAAGCCGAGCGCCGCGTGCTGGTGCTGGAAAATCCCGGCATGCCGGGCAAGTCGCGCATCACCAATTCGCTGTTCGCCGGTATCCAGCTCATTCTGCCGGGCGAGATCGCCGAAGCGCACCGCCATGTCTCCTCGGCGATCCGCTTCGTGCTCGATGGCGAGGGCGCCTATACCGCGGTCGAGGGCGAGAAGGCGATGATGCAGCACGGCGACTTCATCATCACCGCCAACTGGGCGCCGCACGACCACGGCAATCCGGGCAAGACGCCGATGATGTGGCTCGACGTACTCGACATGCCGACGGTCAACCATTTCGAGACTTCGTTCGCCGAACATTTCGACGAGAAAATGCAGAACACCGCACATGAGGACGGCGACTCGTTCGATCGCTACGCTTCGGGCGTGCTGCCGGACGGCGCGCCGGCGCATCTCAACCGCAGCCCGGTGATCAACTACCCTTACGCCAAGATGCGGCCGATCCTCGAACGATTGAAAAAATCCGGCGACATCGACAAGCGCCACGGCGCGCGCGTGCGCTACGCCAACCCGATCAACGGCGGCCCGGTGCTGCCGACGATGGGCGCATTTCTCTCTCTGCTGCCGGCGGGCTTCAAGGGTGCACCCTATCGCTCCACCGACGGCACCATCTTCTGCTGCGCCGAAGGGCAGGGCTCCAGCAAGATCGGCGACGAGACCTTCGAATGGGGCGTCAACGACGTGTTCATCGTTCCGCCGTGGCAGCGCTATGCGCACAATGCCGCGAAGGAATCGGTGCTGTTCTCGATCTCCGATCGTCCGGCGCAGGAAGCGCTCGGGCTCTGGCGCGAGAGCAACTGACCGTCGTCAGTATGGCGTCGGAGCGATTTCGGCCACCTTGCCTTGCCGGCGAAGTGCGCGCTGGCGTATCCAGTCGATCGTCAAGACCACGATCGCGGCGACGATCCCGGCGGTATTGATCCAGATCGCGCCAGTGAACGCTTCCGGCGGCAGCACCACCGCGAGCGATATGACTGCATAGATGGCGCGGCTGACCGCGTTGATCCGCGTGAAAGCGAAGCCAACCGCCGCGACCGTTCCGAGCCAGATCCCGAACGTGACGCGGGCAAGATTAAGCGCGATCTCGGTCCAGCTGCCGTCCATCAGCAGGCTTGGCGTGAGCACGAACAGAAACGGAAGAATGAACGTGCTCCAGCCGACGACGCAGGCTATCCAGCCGGTGGTCCAGCCGTCGGTGCGCGCGATATTGGCGGCGGCATAGGCGGCAAATGCAACCGGTGGCGTAATCATCGAAAGAATGCCGTTGTACATGACGAACATGTGGGCGGCCATCGGCGTCACGCCGAGCTTGATGAGCGCAGGGGCGAGCAGCGTCGCGGTCAGGATATAGACGCTCACCGTCGGCAGGCCGATGCCGAGAATGAATGCGAGAATGGCGATCAGCAGCAACAGCAGGAACACATTGCCGCCGGCGAGCGTGAGCAGCTGGATGGTCATGCTGAAGGCGAGGCCGGAAATGCTCATGATCCCGACCATGACGCCGGCGGCCGCGCCGATCAGGATGATGTCGAGCGAGACGCGGCCGGTTTCCATGATCGCCTTGAGCATTTCGAGAATGCCAAGCCGCTTGCCGCGATAGCCGAAGATCATCGCGAACATCATCAGCAGCGCGGTCGCAACGACGGCGGCTTTTTCCGGCGACAGCAGGGTAAGGTTCGGATAAATCAGGGCGACAACGAGAAAGACGATTGGAACGAGGAAGTGCCAGCCGGATTTCAACACATCGAAAATATGCGGCGGGTCGGCGATCTTGGCGGCGCCGATATTATGTTTGGCGGCCTCCAGGTCGACGTGGAAAAACAGGCAGAGGTAATAAAGGATCGCCGGAATGGTGGCGGCAATACATACCGCGCCGTAAGGGACCTGCAGGAATTCCGCCATGATGAAAGCGGAGGCGCCCATCACCGGCGGCATCAACTGGCCGCCAGTGGAGCCCACCGCTTCGATCGCCGCCGCGCGGCGCGGCGTGAAGCCGGACTTGATCATGGTCGGAATGGTGACGACGCCGACGGCGAGTACGTTGCTGACCGCGCTGCCTGAGATCATGCCGAACAGGGCGGAGCCGACCACCGCAATCTTGGCGGCGCCGCCGCGCAAATGGCCCATCGCCGACATTGCAATGTCTGCGAAAAAGTCGGCCCCGCCGGTTCGCGCCAGCACCTGACCAAGTATCGTGAAGGGAATGACGATCAATACTGCGACCTGCAGGATCGATCCGATCGCGCCATTGGTGTCGAGGCCGAGATAGACGACCATCCGCTCGGGCGAGACGTAACGGGTCTGAAAGTCGCCGGAAAGCTGCGGGCTGATGTAGACGTAAATGGCGATCGCCGCGATCATTCCGACGAAGCCCCAGCCATTGGTGCGCCGGCTGGCTTCCATGATGAGCGCGATAAGAATGGCGCTACCGACAATGCCCTCGATCGGCAGGAACGCGATCTCATAGGTCAGCTTTTCGTAGCGCAGCGCGATATAGCCGCACAGCAGCAGCGATGTGACGACAGCCACCCAATCGCTCCAGTGCCGCTTGCGCGTGGTGTCCGCGATGTAGGCGAGCGCCAGCGTCAGGCCCAGGCAGATTGTCAGCAATTGCTCGGTATAGAACGCGACACTGAAAACCCGCCGTGGGATATCCAGCACCCAGAGGACGACCGCCGCTACCAGCAGCGACTGAAAGATATTGGTCCAGAAGACGGTGGTCTTCGATGCGGCGGAGGTGAACTCCGCCGCATCGGGAACGATCCGCTCCTCGCTCACTGCGTCGCCGTGGCCTGAATGTTCTTGTCCTTGAAATATTTCAAGGCGCCCGGGTGATAAGGAATGTCATAGGATTTATAGAGCGCCGCCGCCGAATATTCACGCAGCGCCGGCTGGATCGCGATGAGATCGGCTTTGTTGTTCTCCAGCGTCTCGATGAGTTTATAGACGGCTTCGTCGGTCACCTTGGAGTTGGTGAAAATCATGTTGTCCCAAGTGTAAACGCCCATCGGCTTCTCGACGCCGACGAAGAACGGGTTGGGAACCGCCGGCGTCAGATAGCCCTGTGGCACGATCTTCTTCGCCGCCGCTATTCCGCTCGCCGGAATCTCCAGTGCGCGGATGCCGCCGACGGTGGCGTCCACTTCGCGCACTTTCGGCGCGCCGAAAGCAAAGAAGAACATGTCGGCCGCGCCGGAGGTGAAATCGTCGGCGCCGCGGATCACGTTCGGGATCAGCACCGGCGTCACGTCTTTTTCGGTCAAGCCGCCGGTCGCCAGAATCGCCTTGACCATCGGATCGATGGTGCGCATGGCGGAATAGCCCATGCCAACTTTTTTGCCCTTGAGGTCGGCCATCGTCCTCATGGTCGTGTCCTTGCGCACCCAGAAGGCGCCGCGCAGGGGATGCAATGAGCCGATCAGGCGCAGATTTGGATTTTGAGCTTTCGCCGCTTCCACCTCAAGGATATTGCCGATGCCGAATTCGGCCTCGCTGCGTCCAACCAGCGGAATGAGCACCGATTCACCGGCGGTCGGTTGTACGACGACGTTGAGGCCGGCTTTTTCCTTGAGCACCTTGGCGATGGCGGAGATGACCGATGTGTGATTGAGCGTGCCCGGCTGCATGCTGGCGAAGCCGTAGGTCTGCGCCGCGGCAATTCCGCCGCTCAACGCCGCGACACTCGCGGCTGTCGCAATCGCGCAAGCAGTCTTTCTCCAGTCACCGTATTGAATAGTCATGATCGCGTTCCTCCCCTGGTCGCCGGTTGTTGTAGGTATTGCCGCACCTGCTGGACGATAAGACCGGCAAGTCCGCTTTGACGCCAATCTTTGCACAGCCGGGAAAGCAAGGCGAGCTTGGGAATTATCGTGCGATAAGATGCGGGCACGGTCCCACTGCCTGGAATTACCGGGCTGCGGCCATTGCCCGCCGCTGGAGCAGCCGCAGGAATTTTTAGCGGCGATCAAGGGATTTGTGGGGCTGTAGATTCGAGCCGTCACCCTGAGGTGCGAGGCCGGAGGCCGAGCCTCGAAGGGCGGCGGCCCGGGCCGTTCATCCTTCGAGGGCCGCATCGCGGCCACCTCAGGATGACGGATTAAAGCGCCTTCATCACCGCATTGGAAATGGCCACTGTGCCGTCCTTGCCGCCGAATTCCATCGGCTTGATGCCGCCGGCAAACGCGCGGTCGACGGCGCGCTCGATGCGCTGGGCCGCTTCCGCCGCCGGCGGATGGTCGTGCGTCTGGCCAAGCCAGTCGAGCATCATCGCAACCGATAAAATCATCGCCGATGGATTGGCCTGCGCCTTTCCCATGATGTCGGGCGCGGTGCCGTGGCAGGGCTGAAACACCGCATGCTTGTCGCCGATGTCGGCGGAGGGCGCCATGCCCATGCCGCCGATCAAGCCGGCGGTGAGATCGGAGAGAATATCGCCGAACATGTTTTCGGTGACGAGCACGTCGAAGTCCCACGGCTTGCGCACCATCGCGGCCGCGCAGGCATCGATATAAATGCGCTCGGGCTTTATGTCGGGGAATTTCGCCGCGCGTTCATCGAAGATTTTGCGGAAGAACGCGAAGGCGCGAAAGATGTTGGCCTTGTCCACGCAATGCAGCATGCCCTTGCCGCCGCGCGCCTTGCGCCGCTGCGCGAGCCGGAACGAAAAGTCGAACAGCCGCTGCGAGGTCTTGCGCGTGATCACCAGGGTCTCGCGCGCTTCATCGTCGGTGACGACGCCCTTGCCCATCGAAGCGAACAGCCCTTCGGTCGATTCGCGAATGACGACGAGATCGATGCCGTGCTTGTCGGCGCCGACGATCGGGCTCGGCACGCCGGGCAGCAGCCGGCAGGGACGCACGCCGGCATAAAGATCGAAAATAAAGCGCAGTTCGACCTGCGGGGCGATTTCCGTGCCGTCGGGATAACGGATCGACGGCATGCCGCAGGCACCGAGCAGGATGGCGTCGGCCTCTTCGCAAAGCTTGATCGTGCTCTCCGGCATCGACTTGCCGGTCTCTTTGTAGTGCCCGGCGCCGGCCGGCGCCTCGGTGAAGCGGAATTTCAGGTTGGCGGTCGTGGTCTCGATCTTTTTCAGGATTTCGATCGCCGGCGCCATCACCTCGGGGCCGATGCCGTCGCCCGGCAACACTGCGATATGAAATGCGTCGTTGGCGAGCATGCTGTCGTTCCGGCTGGCGTGGCGGGCGGCGGGCGCGCTAATGAATACGGAACGTGTCCGCCGCGCAAGCGGCTTGCTTTCTTCCCTCTCCCACAAGGGGAGAGGGAAAGAGAAGGTTCAAAGCCATGCCGCGTTTCGCCGCCAATATCGCTTACATGTTCACCGAACGTCCGCTGCTGGAGCGCGTCGGCGCCGCGGCCAAGGCCGGGTTCAAGGCAATCGAACTGCAATTTCCTTACGACCACGCGCCTTCGGTGATGAAAGCCAAGATCGGGAAGCATGGCCTCACGGTGCTCGGGCTCAACACCGAGCGCGGCGGCGAGGGGCATTTTGGCCTTGCAGCAGTGCCGGGGCGGGAGCGGGAATTCGACACGCTGTTTCGTCAGGCGCTCGATTACATTGTGGCCATCGGCGGCCGTTCGGTGCATTGCCTCGCCGGCAAGGTGCCGCCCGAGCAGCGCCCGGCCGCCGACAAGACCTTCATCGCAAATCTTGCGCGCGCTGCCGATCTCGCCGCCGCGAAGAACATTTTTCTGCTGATCGAGCCGATCAACAGCATCGACCGGCCGGGTTATTTTCTCAATTATGTCGAGCACGCCGCCGATGTGATCGCCAAGACCGGGCGGAAAAACGTGAAGATCCAGTATGATTTTTATCACGTGCAGATCGCGCAAGGCGATCTCATCCGCCGCTTCGAGAAACATCAGCCGCTCATCGGTCATGTGCAGATCGCGGCGGTGCCTTCGCGTCACGAACCCGATGAAGGCGAGGTCAATTATCCGGCGATTTACGAAGCGCTCGATAAGCTCGGTTACGACGGCTGGGTCGCCGGCGAATATCGCCCGCGCGCGCGCACCGAGGATGGATTGGGCTGGATGAAACCTTTGCGCAAATAATCACGCCGCCGATCGCTTGGCGGCACCGACCCGATGCCGCCGCACGCGGTCCTCGTCGACGTCGATGCCGAGTCCCGGGCGATCGATGGCATCCGTGTGGCCGCGCTCGATACGGACCGGCTGCGCGGTCACGTCGGCGCCAAGCCCGCCGTTGGTGAGCGTCAGTCCCCAATTGATGTTTGGAATGACCGAGGCCATATGCAGCGCCGCCGCGCAGGCGATGCTCGACTCGCCGGTCTTGCAGGCGAGATTGACGTTCATGCCGAGTTCGTCGCACAGCCGCCCGGCTTCCACGACCGCGCGCAAACCGCCGAGCTTGATGGCCTTGAGGCTGACCCCGCGCGCGGCCATGCGCGCGTGATGCGCGCGGATGTCGTCGAGCGAATGAATGCCTTCGTCCGCAGCGATCGCGATGCTGCCGTCTGCCGCGGCCACCGCCGCCATTCCGGCAAGATCGTCGCCCAGCACAGGTTGCTCGAAAAAATCGAGGCCGGCGCCGGCAACCGCGCGGACAAATTCGATGGCCTGTTGCGTGCCGAAGCCCTGATTGGCGTCGGCTGAAATCAATAACCCGGGCCCGAGAATCTTGCAGATTTCGCGCGTGCGCGCGGCATCGTTCGCCGCCGTGCCGATGCCGACCTTGATCTTAAACGCGGTAAAGCCTTCCGCTTTCTTTTTCGCGGCGTCGCGCAGGTCGCCGTCGTAATCGCCGCCGCCGATGACGCCGAGGACCGCCATGCGGCTACGCTTTTTATCTCCGAGCAGCGCATGCACCGGCTTGCCGGCCGCGCGGCCGGCGAGATCGTGCAACGCGATTTCGATCGCCGCCTTGGCGCCGTGATTGCCGTACATCCGGCCGTGCATCGCGGCCAAAGCGCCGGCGATATCGTCCGCCTCGCGGCCTTCGAGAACCGGCGCAAGGTAATGTATCGCCGCAACCATGCTTTCGAGCGTTTCGCCGGTCATGGTCGGCGCCGAGGCGGCCTCGCCCCATCCGGTCTGCTTGTTTCCGGCTTCGATCCGCACCAGCACGTTGTCGGCGGCGCGCACTTCCTCGCCAGCCATGATGACGGGCTTGATCATCGGCAGGCGGACCGCGATCGGTTCGATCTTGGCGATTTTCACGGGCCGGGCTTTTCGCTTTCGAATTTCAGGCGGCCGGCACGCCTCGGCGTGCCGGCCGCGCTCGTTTTGTTGCGTTACAGTTTCTTGATGCCGGCCTGGGCGATGACGTCGCGGAACATCGCCACTTCTTTGGTGACGCGCGCCATCGCGGCCTTGCCGTCCTGCGGCCGCACCAGGAACCCGGCTTTGAAAAGTTTCTCTTTCATGTCGGGCTTGTTGAGAATGGCGAGGGTCTCTTTCTCCACCCATTTGACGACGTCGGGCGGTGTCTTCGCCGGCGCCAGCAGCACGGTATCGGTCGCGAACACGAAATCCTTGTAGCCCTGCTCCAGCATCGTCGGGATTTGAGGCAAGTCGGGCCAGCGGCTTTCGCCGGTTACCGCGAGGCATGTCAGCGTACCGGCCTTGATGTGGGGATGCGCGGGCGGCAGCGAGCCGGAGCTCAACTGCACGGTGCCGCTGAGCAGCGCCTTGAGCGCGTCGCCGCCACCGGCGAACACGATGCTCGCCATTTTTCCCAAGCCTTCGCGAATTTTCAGCACCTCGGCTTGCAGCTGCGGCGCAGTGCCGATCGGCGGGGTCGCGACGTTGAACTTGTCCGGATTGGTTTTCACCAGCGCGACGAATTCTTTCATCGTCTTGACGCCGAGATCGGCCCTGACCACGAAGGTGTTGGGCGAGCCCGCCACTTCGCAAACGCCCACGAAGTCTTTCAGGGGATCGAAGGGCAGGGTGTTGTAGAGGCTGGGGTTGACGGAAACGGCGTTGGTCGCCAGCAGCAACGTGTAGCCGTCGGCTTCGGCATTCGCGACATGAGCCATGCCGATATTGCCGCCGGCGCCGCCCCTGTTCTCTACGATGAATGTCTTGCCGGTCGCTTCCTGCAGCGCGGCCGTCAAAATACGCGCAGTGATATCGGACGGGCCGCCCGGCGTGTTGGCCACCACGATTCTGACCGGGCGATCGGGATAGGCGGCGTAGGCCGTGCCCATGCGCAGCACGGCTGGTGCGGCGATGCCGGCTGCCAGCGCGGCGGCTCCCTTGATGACATGACGCCGCGACGGCGCTGATCCTGCGTTGCGAGTCTTGGCCATAAGTTCCTCCCCAGAACCGGTTTGTTGTAAGCGCGGATTGCGGCCGAGGGTAAGCATTTGCGCTTCTCCCAGCAATGGCCGCGGCGCCAGCTTGGAGGCCGGGCTAGCCCCAGCGCGCACGTTTTTTCAGCTCTGCATTCCCCATTTCCGTATCGTGGCATTCTCGACGGTGCGGAAAATAACGCTTTCGACGAATAGGCCGATCAGGATCACGGTGAGCAGTCCTGCGAATACCGATGGAATCTCGAGCTGATTGCGGTTTTCGAAAATGAACCAGCCGAGCCCGCCGGAGCGCGAACTGGCGCCGAAGACAAGTTCGGCCGCGATCAACGTGCGCCAGGCGAATGCCCAGCCGATCTTGAGGCCGGTCACGATGGCGGGGAACGCCGCCGGCACCAGCAGCAGCGCCACATAGCGCAGCCCGCGCAGGCCGACATTTTGTCCTGCCATGCGCAACGTCTGGCTCACCGAGGTAAATCCGCTGTGGGTGTTGAGCGCGACCGCCCACAACACCGAATGGATGATGACGAAGATCAGGCTTTTCGCGCCGAGCCCGAACCACAGCAGCGCGAGCGGCAACAGCGCAATCGCCGGCAGCGGATTGAACATGGCGGTGAGCGTCGAGAGCAGATCGGTGCCGATGCGGGTCGACACCGCAATCGTCGTAAACACCGCCGCGAGGGCAAGCCCGATCGCATAGCCCGCAGCCAGCACCCGCAGCGAGTTCATCGTGCGCTCGATCAGCGGGCCGTTGACGGCGGCGTCATAGAAAGCCTCGATCGTATCGGTGAGGCTCGGGAACAGCAGCGGATTGTCGGAGAAGCGCGCAAAGGCTTCCCACGCCACCGCGAGCGCGATCAGCACGAACAGCCGCCGCACAGCGGTGATGTTGACGATGCGCTCGAATGGCCCAAGCGGGCGGGCGACATCGCCGACGGCGCCCATGGCGTCGAGCGCCACCATGCGTTCGGGACGGACCGGCGGCAGCGGCAAGAGGGTGCGTTCAGCCAAGATTCTTTCAGCCATGCGCGGCCTCCGGTCGATCCGATTCGATTTTGTCGGTGAACAGCAGATTGTGAATGTGCTTTTGCAATTTATCGAACGCCGGCGTGCCGACATCGGCGGGTCCCAGGTGCCCGGCATTGAGTTCCGCCTTGACGCGGCCGGGATGCGGCGAGAGCACCAGAATGCGGCTGCCGATCAGCAGCGCTTCCTCGATGGAATGCGTCACGAAGATCACCGTGAAGCGGACCTCCTCCCACAGCGCGACCAGCTCTTCCTGCATCTTGCGCCGCGTGAGCGCATCGAGCGCCGCGAACGGCTCGTCCATCAGCAGCACCGCGGGCTCCATCGCGAGCGCGCGCGCAATCGCCACGCGCTGCTTCATGCCGCCCGAGAGCATGTGCGGATGGACATGCTCGAAGCGCGTGAGGTTGACCTTGGCCAACAGCGAACGGGCGTGGTCTTCCGCCTGTTTGCGCGGCATCCGGCGGTTGACCAACAGCGGAAACATGACATTGCCGAGCACCGTCTTCCACGGCAGCAACTGGTCGAATTCCTGAAACACCATCATGCGGTCGGGGCCCGGCCGCGCGATCGATTGGCCGGCCAGCGTGATCGATCCGGCGACCGGCGCCATGAACCCGGCGATCGCCTTCAACAATGTGGTCTTGCCGCATCCGGATGGGCCGAGCAGCACATAGCGCTCGCCGGCATAGACCTCGAAACCGACTTTCCAGGTCGCGGTTACCAGGTGTTCGGCGGTCTTGTATTGCAGCGTTACGTCATCGACGACAAGCAGCGGGGCAACGTTCCCACTCGCGACCCATGCTTTATCGCCTGGCGCCCCAGCCATGCGTCCCCCCATTCCGGGCTCACTATGCACTGTAGTAGCATAGGCTCAAGGGAAGCCGGGCCCACATGGGCCGACACACTTTCCAGGGAGGCACCATGTTTCGCAAATTCGCAGCCGTCGCCGCGCTTGTTTTAGCGCTCGCCGTTCCGCAGCGCGCTTACGCCGAAGCCAACACCATCCGCGTCGCCAAACAATTCGGCATCGCCTACATGCAATTCATGGTCATGGAAGACCAGAAGATGATCGAGAAGCAGGCGAAGCTCGCCGGCCTCGGCGACATCACGGCTGAATTCAACCAGTTCCGCTCCAGCGACGTGATGAACGACGCGCTGATTTCCGGCAGCGTCGATTTCGTCTGCCTCGGCATTCCCGGCATCATCACCATCTGGTCGAAGACCAAGGGCAATATCGACGTCAAGGCGGCGACCGGCCTCAACGTCTCGCCGTTGATGTTGCTGGTGCGGGACCCCTCGATCAAGTCGATCAGGGACTTCAAGGACACTCACAAGATCGCCATGCCGGCGGTCAAGGTGTCGATGCAAGCCATCATGCTGCAAATGGCCGTGGCGAAGGAATTCGGGATGGAGAAATTCAACTCGCTCGATCACCTCACCGTCTCGATGGCGCATCCCGATGCGACGGCCGCTATGCTCGGAGGTCCGAGTGAAATCACGGCGAACTGGTCGTCCGCGCCGTTCCAGTATCGGCAGCTGAAGAATCCGAACATCCGCAAGATTCTCAACAGCACGGATTTGTTCACCGGCGGGCTCTCCTTCAACGTGATCGCGGCGACTTCCAAGTTCCGCAAGGAGAATCCGAAGCTCTATGGCGCCTTCCTCGCCGCGCTCAAGGAGTCGACCGACTTCATCAACGCCGACAAAAAGCGCGCGGCGGAGATTTATCTGAAAGTCACCAAGGATAAGACGCCGGTCGCGGATCTGATGGAAGTGCTGGCCGACCCGGCCATCGAATACACCACCAAGGTCTCAGGCATCGAGGCGTTCGTGAGCTTCATGGCCAAAACCGGCACCTTGAAGAACCCGCCGGCGGACTGGAGGGAAATGTTCTTCCCCGAGGCGCTTTAAAGGGCGGGCGGCTGATCGTGCAGCCGGGGGACAGGGCTGACAAACCGCGCCTTTCGGCTTTGCGCCGGGCGCGGCGGTTGCTAACCTGCACTCATTTGGAGACGCAGAAAGGCCGTCGTGCCGAAGCCGGAAGCGGTTGAGAGCGAGGTTCTCAAACAGGCGGTGCGGGAAGCCCGCATCGAGGCGGCGGAGCGTTCCGGCGTCGTGGTGGACTTGCGCGATGCCGAACTGGCACGGCTCGAACTGCTCAACGACGCGCTCGATCCGCTGTTTGAGGAGATTCCCGACGGCGTCGAACTGTTCGACCGCGGCGTCAGCCGGGGTGACGTGCCGCGGCTGTGGATCGACGTGGTCGCGCATGTCGAGATGGGGCGCGACAAGCGCATCTATCGTTTCGTGCAGGACACCCGCTATGGCCGCAAGGTGCTGGCCGAAAGCTACGAGGTCAACGAGCTCGCCGACGCCATCACCCGCTATGTCGCCCGCCGCATGGTCGAGCGCGAACGGGCGCTGGCCGACGATTCCGTAAAATATGACACGCGCGCGGAAGCGAGCTTCCAGCGCCGCCGCCGCCGGTGGCGCGCGCTGCGGGCGTTTATGTTCGGGCTGGTGGTGGGCATCGCGGCGCTGGTCGCGCTCGCTTTGTTCGGGCCGCAGCCGCCGAATTAGCGCCTGACGGGACTGCGAAATTCCAATTGCCTGCGGGCGTGGACTTTTCCATCGGCGAGCAAGCCGCGCGTTTCCACCACGCAGCGCCATTGCCGCGGATCGCCTTCGATCCGATAAAGATTATAGCCGGCATTGTCGTGATCCATGCCCGGCGCGGCCGATGCCGAGGGCACGCCGATGGCGGGAATCTTGCCGCCATCCGGCGCATCGAGCCATTCCAGCGCATGCGCGTGATCGTGACCGTGGATCACCAGTTCGGCGCCGCATTGCGCGATCACACGCAAAAATGCCGCGCTGTCGGTGAGCCGTTTGTGCCGGGCGGCCGCACTCACCGGCAGATGATGGATCATCACGACGCGGAACGGACTATCAGGTTCGAACTGGAATTTGCCGAGCGTATCGGCAAGCCGTTCGATCTGGCCGCGGCCGAGTTGTCCGGTTGCCATGAACGGCGCCGTCGGCACCGCCGTGGTCACGCCGATGAGTGCCACCGGACCGCGCCGGCGCACGAAAGGAAAACGATAGAGACCCTCGTGCACGTCGCCGCTCATATAGGGCGCCCAATGGCGTTCGTGCTCGTGCGCTGCAATGCGCACATAGGCATCGTGATTGCCGGGAACGACAGTGACGTCGGACGGTGACCCGAGTGTCTCCAGCCACTTCAGCGCATGCTCGAATTCGCGCGTGAGCGAGATGTTCACCAGATCGCCAGTGACGGCGATGTGGTCCGGCGCGCGGGACTTCATGTCGCGCAGGATTTCCGCGAGCACGTCGGCGCGGTGGATGGCATGGCGGTTGCGCTGCCAGTTGACGTAACCGAGCACGCGCTTGCCGGCGAGTTCGCGCCAGCGCGGCGGCGGCAACGGTGCCAGATGCGGGTCCGACAGGTGCGCCAAAGTGAACATCGTACCGGGCATCCGCGTTGATGGATTGCCGCAGACTAATCAGAAAAACGCGCCGCAGCGAGAGCCGGGACTTCAGGAACTGCCGATCAAAATGCCGGCGAGGAACACCAGCGTGCCGCCAACCACGATCTGGAAGGCGGCGTTGAGGAACGGCGTATCCATATAGCGGTAGCGGATCCAGGAGATGGCGACCAGCTCGACCGCGACCACGGCGATCGCGATGATCGTCGCGATCCAGAAATCCGGAATCAGATACGGCAATGTGTGGCCGACGCCGCCGATCGTCGTCATCAGGCCGCACACGGTGCCGCGCAGCCATGGCGTGCCGCGTCCGGTGAGCGAGCCGTCGTCGGATGCGGCTTCCGCAAATCCCATGGAGATGCCGGCGCCGACCGAGGCGGCGAGGCCGACGAGAAACGTCTCCCAGGTGTTGTGGGTGGCGAAGGCCGCGGCGAACAACGGCGCCAGCGTGGAGACGGAGCCGTCCATCAATCCAACCAGCCCCGGCTGCACATATTGCAGCACGAACATGCGCCGCGCGGTCTCGTCTTCCGTGGCGCGCGCGCCCTTGGTCAGAATCTGTTCCGTGAGTTTGTGCGCGAGGTTCTCGTGCTGGTCCTCGGCCTCCGCAAGCTCGACCAGCAATTGCCGCATGGACGCATCGCGCGTCGTTTCCGCCGCCTTGCGATAGAATCGCGCGGCCTCGAACTCCATGTCCTCGGCGTATTTGCGCACGTCATCGAGCCCGAGCGGGCGCATCAGCCACAGCGCCTTTTTCTGGATGAAGCCTTTGACGTCCTGCCGGCGGATCAGCGGCAGATACTCGCCGAACTTTACGCGATAGAGATCGAACAGCCGGGTGCGGTGGGTGACCTCTTCCTCCGCCATCTCGTCGAAAACCTTGGCGGAGGCGGGAAATTGTATGCGCAGGCCTTCGGAAAAACCGCGGTAGATGCGGCTGTCCTCTTCCTCGTTGGAGATGGCCAGCGCCAGGATTTCCTGCTCGGTCAGATCGGCAAAACGTTTCACGTTAAGTCCTTTATTCCTGCACAAACGCTGTGGGGATTGCTCTTGGGTTATATATTAGAGTTATTCTAAACACGAAAGGCCAGTTTTTTATAACGGCGGAATGAATCGCGCTGGCGGCTGCTGCGGTCGGTAGCCAGGCATAAGACGAAGGTTCGGGATGGGCCCAAATCGCGTGCGGCGCGCCATCGAGCCGCTGATACGGCCGCTGATGCATTTCTATTGGCGCTGGTCGCGGCCGGCCACGCTCGGCGTGCGCGCGGTGGTGATCGACGGCATGGGGCGGATTTTCCTGGTCAAGCACAGCTATGTGGACGGCTGGCACCTGCCGGGCGGCGGGGTGGAAACCGGCGAGACGATGCTCTACGCGCTCGGGCGCGAATTGCGCGAGGAAGGCAATATCGAAATCGGCGGCACGCCGCCGCTGCATGGCGTGTTCTTCAATGCGCAGGTATCGCGGCGCGATCATGTCGCGGTTTTCATCGTGCGCGATTTCCGCCAGACCGCCAGCCCGCAGCCGAACCGGGAAATCGTCGAGCACGGTTTCTTCGCGCCCGGCGCGCTGCCCGAGGGCGCCAGCCGCGCGACGCAGGACCGGTTGGCGGAAATATTTTCCGGCAAGCCGGTCAGCGAGTTTTGGTGAAGCGTTCCCGATTATGCGGCGCGGCGAAATCGAGCTGCGGTCCCACCGGCACGATACCGGTCGGGTTCACCTGCCGCTGGCTGCCGTAATAGTGCCGCTTGATATGGTCGAGGCTCACCGTCTCGGCGATGCCCGGCACCTGATATAGATCGCGCAGATAGTTCGACAAATTGGGATACTCGCCGATCAGCCGCCAGTTGCATTTGAAGTGGCTGTAATAGACCGCATCGAAGCGCACCAGCGTGCAGAACAGCCGCCAATCGGCCTCGGTGATGGTGTTGCCGGCCACGTAGCGGTGCTCCGACAGGCGCTGCTCGATTTCGTCGAGCGCATCGAACAGCGCGCGAAATGCGGTCTCGTAGGCCTGCTGCGAAGTGGCAAAGCCCGCGCGGTAGACGCCATTGTTGATGTTGGGATAAACCAGATCGTTGACGCGATCGATCTCCGCGCGCAGCGCCGCCGGATAATAGTCGCTGCGCTCGTCGGTGAAGGCGCCGAACGCCGAATTCAACATGCGGATGATTTCGGGCGACTCGTTGTTGACCATGGTCTTGCGCTGCTTGTCCCAAAGCACCGGAACGCTCACCCGCCCCGAATAGTGCGGATCGGCCATCAGATAGATCTCGGCGAGTTTGCTTTTGCCGTTGACCTGGTCGCCGGTCGAGCCGTGTTCGGTGTCGAAGGTCCAGCCCTGCTTGCCCATGTGCCAGGAAACGATCGACATCGAGATCGCTTTTTCGAGCTTTTTGAGCTTGCGGAAGATGACGGTGCGATGCGCCCACGGGCAGGACAATGAAACGTAGAGATGGTAGCGGCCGGCTTGCGCCGCAAATCCGCCTTCGCCAGAGGGGCCGGCGGCGCCGTCCGGCGTCACCCAGTTGCGGAAGCGCGTGGTGGGCCGGATGAAATGGCCGTCCTTGGTCCGCACCCCGTCTTCTTGCCAAATGCCGTCGACCAAAAGACCCATGGAAAACTCCAGCCCAAATTGTAACCCGGAGAAACAATTGGGGTGTATTTAGTCGGAATCAATGAGCTTTGTCATGGCCGGGCTTGTCCCGGCCATCCACGTCTTTTATGCCGATGTGGTGGGAGTCGTGGTTGCCCGGCACGAGGCCGGGCATGACGGCTTGGGGTTTCGATGAACGAACTTTCGCTGACCATCCTGCCGGAGACCGCCGACGATGCGCTGGCGATCGAGCGGCTGCACGAGCGCACCTTCGGTCCCGGCCGTTTCGCGCGCAGCGCGTTCCGCATCCGCGAGGGCGGCGGGCATCGGCTGGAGCTTTCATTCACCGCGCGCATCGGCACGCTGCTGGTCGGCTCGGTGCGGCTTACGCCGATCTGCATCGGCGATACCAAGGCGTTGTTGCTCGGCCCGCTCACGGTCGAGCCGCCGTTCCGCGAGCGCGGCGTCGGCGGCACGCTGATCGAGCGCGCGATGAAGGAAGCGAAATCCAAGGGCCACAGACTGGTGCTGCTGGTGGGGGACGAGCCGTTCTACGCCAAGAACGGTTTCAAGCGCATTGCTAAGGGTCAGGTGCAAATGCCCGGCCCGGTCGATCCCGCCCGGCTGCTGGTCGCGGAACTCGCCGATGGCGCTTCCGCAGGTATTTCGGGAATGATCCACCCGGATTGGGATGCTTGAGTTTATCCCTCCCCTGAAAGGGGAGGGTGGCTGGCCGGAGGCCAGTCGAGTGGGGTCAATGATGGCGAACCAACGTGCTCGTGCGCTTCGCAAATCAATGACACCGCAGGAGGTGAAACTTTGGGTTCATCTCCGGTCATGGCGCGCGAACGGATTTCACTTTCGTCGCCAGGTCCCCCGTGATGGGTTTATTCTCGATTTTGTATGTTTGCGACAGCGCCTGATCATCGAGATCGATGGTGGACAGCACGGGACTGTGCCGCACATTGTTCGTGACAAAAATCGTGATGCGCATTTTACGCAACAAGAATTTAGAATTTTGCGATTTTGGAATAGCGAGGTTGATGAGAACTTAGAGGGAGTATTGGAGGCAATCGATTGCGAGCTTAAACGAAATTCCCCCACCCGGTCGGCTTCGCCGACCACCCTCCCCCAGAGGGGGAGGGATTAAGAAAGCTCAGCGGCCTTCTCTGGCCCAAGTCGCCGCAAGCGAACCGACCAGCAGCAAGAGCCCGATGATGCCGGCGAAGATCGGCAGCACGCCGATGCCGCGCACGACGCTGACATCGCGCATCTTCAGCCCGATCCAGTCCTCGCCCTTGTAGGTAGTGCTCGATCGCACGGCGATCACCCGCGGCACGCCGGGGGTGGTTGCTTCCGCAAGCCGGCGCACGTCGCCGCCGGTGGCATTCGTGAGATTGCGAAGCACGTCGAGGGTCGACGTCACCTCGGCGAATTCGCGTGGATTGGCCGGTCCGACATTCACCAGCGCGGTGAGCTTGCCGTCGGTCGCGCGCCACAGGCCAAGCTCATTGGCGTTGACCGATGCGCGCCACACGCCGGGCTCGCCCGCCGACAAAGTGAGCCTGCGCGTCGCGCCCGAGGGCGATGTCAGCGTCACCTCGCCGACGCCGTCGGCCATGGTCTGGCGCTGCACCAAAAGGTCGCGCCCATTCACGATCAGGCGGAGCGCCTCTTCCTCCAGTTCGGGCTGCTTCATCAGCCAGTGCGACAATCGCCGCAACAGGTCGATATGCGGGCCGCCGCCTTCATAGCCGCGCGCCCACAGCCAGATGTGGTCGGACAGCAGCAGCGCGACGCGGCCTTCGCCCTGGCGCGCGAGCACGAGCAGCGGCTTGCCTTCCGCGCCCTGCATCACATTGGTGCCGTGCAGGCTCTTGGTATCCACCAGGCGGAACCAGCGGCTCCAGCGCGGCGGATCGCTGTCGGCGCCGTCGAGGCCGCGCGTCACCGGATGGCGCTTGCCGGGGTCGGTGAGCTGCGCGCGGAACGGCTGCTCGGTGACGTTGCCGCTCGGCTCCGCCGGCAACACGGCGTCGAGCGGCGTGCGCCAGATGCTGGTGGAACTGGCGTAATCGGGTCCGGCGGCGACCAGCACGGCGCCGCCGTCCTGCACATATTTGGCGATGTTGTCGAAATAAATGATCGGCAGCACGCCCTGGCGCGCATAGCGGTCGAAGATGATGAGCTGAAACTCGTTGATCTTCTGCTGGAACAGCTCGCGCGTCGGGAACGCGATCAATGAGAGCTCGTTGATCGGCGTGCCGTCCTGCTTCTCCGGTGGGCGCAAAATCGTGAAATGCACCAGATCGACCGAGGCATCCGACTTGAGCAGATTGCGCCAGGTGCGCTCGCCGGCATGCGGCTCGCCGGAGACCAGCAGCACACGCAACTTGTCGCGCACGCCGTCGATGGAGACGACAGCGCGATTGTTGATCTGGGTAAGTTCGCCGTCCAGCGCGGAAGCTTCGATCTCGACGATATTCGGCCCCGCGTGCGAAATCGGAATCTCGACGCGCACGGTCTGGCCGGCAGTGACGGTGCGGCTTTCGAGCGCCTCGCCGTCGCGGCGCACCTCGATCTGCGCGGGCGAAGGGGCTACGCCCTGGTCCTCGACCCGGAACACGATTGTCTGCGACTGGCCGACAATGCCGAAACGCGGCGCGGTGAGGAGCACGACGCGGCGGTCGCGTTCGTCCTTGCGTCCGGTGATGAGCGCGTGCACTGGAGCTGCAAAACCAAGCGCGGCGGCGTCGGCCGGCACGTCGTGCACGCGCCCGTCGGTGATGAATATGGCGCCGGCGATGCGGTCCGGCGGCACATCGGCAAGCGTCGAAGACAGCGCCGAGAACAGACGCGTGCCGTCGTTTTCGCCGTCGGACTGGCTCGCCTCGGCGACACGGACTTCGAGGCCTGGAATGCGGCGCAGCCGCTCGCTGAGCGCGGTGCGCGCGGCTTCCGTTTGCTGCGTGCGGTCGCTAAAATTCTGGCTCGGGCTCTTGTCGACGATGACGGCGGCGACCGAGGGAATCGGATCGCGGTCCTCGCGCGTGAGCGATGGATTTGTCAGCGCCAGCACCAGCAGCGCGAGTGCGGCCGTGCGCACCAGCGCACCGGGGCTGCGCACCAGCACGAGCAGCACGGCAATCGCCGCTGCAACGCCGAATGCCGCCCACACCACATAGGACGGCAGCAACGGAGCGAATGAAATGCCGAGGTTCATGTTCAACATACCAAGGTGCGGACATGGCCGGCGCGCGAATATTCAAGGATCGATTTGTCGCGCGTCACCACCGTCATATCAGCCTCACGCGCCGTCGCGATGATAATCCGGTCGGCCGGGTCGCTCGGTGGCGAGCCCGGCAGACCGCACGAGTCAGCCAGAATCTCGACAGTCAATTGCGGCATTCCAGCGGCCATCTTGCCGACCGTTTGCCGAAACCAGCTTTTCACCGGCAAGGTGAAGGCAATCCGGCTCTTGCGCACAAGATTGGCGATCTCCCATGCACTGATGGGAGAGACTTGTACGTTTCGATCAGCAATCGCCCTACGCGCTTCCGGCGTCATTTCGGCGCCATTCGCGAGCCATAAGACGGCGCAGGTATCGAGTAAGAGATCACTCATTCAGCAGCCGTCCTTCGTCTGCGTTCCAGATTTCGCCAGTAGGAGCAGTCAGGTCGACACCGGGCATGATGGTTATGGTGCCGGCCATGCAGCCCCAAGGGTCGCGCTTTTGTACCGTGTCGGGCGGCAGTGAGGCCGACCGTTGGAAAGTGACCTTGCGGCCCGCGAGATCAACTTCCTCGGTGCGCCAGCCGGCTTCAAGCCAAGCTCGCGCGTGCGAGTGACCGGTCGCATTGTTGCTCCACCAAGCTTCATGTTTGTAAGCGCTCTTCGGCAGTTTGAATCCCAGAATCCGTTCGATCTCGGCAAAGCTCATCCGTTTCGTCGAGCCGCGTTCCGATGTGAGGAATTGCGGCAGGGACTCATATTTGCTCATCGTGCGTTCCTATCGCTTTTTCAGCGATAATAGTACTTCATATGAAGTTACTATGTAAATAGTAACTTTTACTGCCCCAACCGCTCAAGCAGCGCCGGGATATGCACCTGGTCGGCCTTGTAGTTGCCGGTGAGCGCATACATCACGATGTTGACGCCGGCGCGGAAGGCGAATTCGCGCTGGCGCGCCTCGCCCGGCATCACCGGAAGCATCGGCTGGCCGTCGGGCCGCGTCGCCCAGGCGCCGGCAAGATCGTTGGACGTGATCAGGATCGAAGACACGCCGTCGCCGGCGCGCGCCGGACGGCTTGGGTCCTCCTCGCTGTCGGCGGGCATCGCCTCCACCCAAAGCTGGCCGCTGTTGAACCTGCCGGGGAAGTCGTGCAGCAGAAAAAACGTTTTGGTCAGCACATGATTGCGCTGCACCGGTTCAAGTTCGGGAACGTCGAGCGCGGAGAGAATCTCGCGCAGCGCCAGCATGCCGGGCGCGCGCATTTCGCCGCCGGGGCCGGGCGGCGCATTAATGGCGTCGCTGGTGTCGAACAGGATGCTGCCGCCCTGTTTCATATAGGCATCGATGCGCGCGAGCGCCGGCTGCGGCGGCTTGGCGAGGCCGGGCACCACCGGCCAATAGATCAGCGGAAAGAACGCAAGCTCGTCGCGCGCGGGATCGAGACCGACCGGCTCGCCGGCTTCCAGCGCGGTGCGCTGGGCGAGGAACAAGGTCAGCCCCTGTAGCCCGGCCTTGCTGATGGCATCGACCTCGGCATCGCCGGTTATCACATAGGCAAGCCGGGTCTGCCCCGAGGACTTCATGGCGAAGTCGTCGGCGGGCGCTTGCGCTTGCGTGACCGGCGAGGCCAGCAGCGCGGCGGCGAAAATCGCCGCGACCAGCGCCGCCGGCGCCGCGCGCCGCCGCAATCCGAGACTGGCGAGACCGCCGGAGAGCGAGAACACCACCAGCGCATCGAGCAGCAGCAATACCAGCGCGCCGAGGAATATCGGTCCGCGCAGATCCTGCGGCTCGCCCAGGCGATAGATTTCCCGGCGCGCGTTCAAGGGCGTGAAATCGAGCGGCGCCAGACGGTCGGCGGGGCTCAGCGTATTGATCGCGACGAGGCCTTCCGGCGGTCCGTAGAAGCCGGGCGGGTGGTCGGCGCTGGCGCGGCCGAGAAAGCCGGCGGGCACCGGCCGCGCCGTCGCCGGCGGCGGCTCGAATGCGCCGAAGCCGTCGAGCACGCGGGTCGCCGGCACCGCTTCGCGCCGGCCGGCGGCGTTGGCTTCGGTCGCGACGGTGGAGCCTGCGAGCGAAACGATGCGTTTGAGCATATCGACGAAGGTGCCGGACAACGGCAGATCCGACCAGCGGGTATCGGCGGTGACGTGAAACAGCACGATCACGCCCTTGCCGCGGCGCTGCGCGGTGACCAGCGGCGTGCCGTCGGCGAGCGTCGCCCAAGTGCGCTCGGTGAGTTCGGAATCCGGCTCCGCCAAAACCTGACGCGTTACGGTGACGTCGTTCGGCACCGGCATTCCGGCAAACGGACTATCGCGCGAAAATCCCGACAGCTGCTGCGGCTGCTCCCAGCTCAGGCTGCCGCCGAGAATGCGGCCGCCGCGCCGCAGCTTGACCGGCGCCAGATCGTCGTCGGTGGCGGCGAGCCGCGGACCGGCGAAGCGAACCAGCACGCCGCCGCCGTCGATCCACTTGGCCAGGCGGTCGTGCGCCTCGCCGGCGACATTGCCGACATCGGCAAGGATCAGCATCGGCAGGTTCTGGTCGAGAAAGCGCGCCACCGCTTCGGCAGGAGCCGCCCCTTGCGCCAGCCGCACATCGGCGAACGGGTTGAGCGCGCGCGCGAGGTAATAGTTCGGGCCGAGCAGCGGCTGCGCGGTGTCCGCGGAGGAGCCCGATATCACGCCGATGGTGCGGCGGCGCCAGCGCTTGTCGAGCAGTTGCACGGCGCCGGAGGAGCGTTCGGCGACGATCTCCAGGCGCGCGACGTCGTTGCGGATCTCCACCGGCAGATCGAGCACCGCGTCGGTTTCCAGCTCGCCGGACTTGAATGCAAACGGCGCATCGCCGAGCGGCAGGCCTTTAAGATCGATCGCGCGAACGATGCCAGTGTCGGCGCTGCCGCTGCGGCCGCGCAGCACTTTGACGCTGAGCGCGCTGGCGGCGTTGTCGGCGGCGGCAAGTGCTAGCGGCGTGGCGATGCCGCCTTCGATCACCGTCACCGGCCGCTTGTCGGCCGCGCGCGCGAGCGCCTCGATGAATTCCGCGCCGCGGCCGAGATCGACGCCGTCGGAAAGCCAGACCAGTTCGATGTCGGGCGCCCCGGCAAGGAAGCGCGACAGGCTGGCGAGCGCTTCCGGGCGCTCAAGCGTATGCGGCTTCGGCTTGATCTGCTTGAGCCGCACCCGCGCGGCGCCGGGGGTTTGCAGGGAAATATCGCGGCCGGTTTCCGACAGCGGCACCAGCGCAACGCCGCGATTGTCGGCTTCGGCGCGCACGATCAGCTCGTCGGCGGTGCGGATGCGCGTATCCCAGGATGCCGCCGCCGCCCAGCCGTCGTCGATCAGAATGGCGAGCGGCGCCGCGCGGCTCGATGTCGCGACCGGGGGATTCCACAACGGGCCGGCGGCGGCGATGATGACGAGGGCGGCGAGCGTCAAACGCAGCAGCGTGAGCCACCACGGCGTGCGCGCCGGTGTCTCTTCCTTGCGCGCGATGTCGAACAGCATCCGCGTTGGCGGAAATTGGATGCGGCGCGGCCGCGGCGGAACCAGCCGCAACAGCCACCACAACACCGGCAGGCTGAGCAGGCCGAGCAGAACCAGCGGCTGCGCGAAGCCGAGCGGCAGGCCGGCGATCATGCCACCCTCCCGGGCTGCGCCAGCGCGTGCCAGCGGTTGATGCCGGTGCCGAGCGGGCCTGCGCCCATGCGCGAGTGCAGCACCAGCAGCAATTCGCTTCCCGGCCGGTCGGTGCGGTGGACGGCGAAAGTCCAGCCGAGCCGGTCGGTTTCGATGCGGATTTCGGCGCGATGGCGCGCCACGCGCGCTTCATAATCCGCGCGCCAGGTCTCGGCGCGGCCGGTGGTGATGGCGCCAGCGCCCTCCGGCTCGACGAATTCGATGCGCCCGGAATAGGGAAAAGTCTCCTCGGCGGGATCGACGATCTGCACCACATGGCCGTGCGAGCCCGCGGCCGCGAGTTGCGCGATGGCGCGGTGCACCTCGCCGATCGGGCTCCACAGGTCCGACAGCATCACGATCTCGGACAGCGGCGAGGGTGCAAACGACGGCGGCAGGCTCGCGCGCTCGTCGGCATCGTGCAGGATCGCTTCCGCCATTTTCTCGATCACGCCGCGATTTGCCGTCGGCCGCAGCAGACCGGGAATGCCGACACGCTCGCCGCCTTGCACCAGCACCTCGGCCAGCGCGAAGGCGACCAGCAGCGCGCGTTCGAGCTTGCTGTCGGTGACCCGCGACGAGGCGAACACCATCGAGGGCGAGCGGTCCGGCCAGATCCAGACGGTGTGCGAGGCTTCCCATTCCTGCTCGCGCACATAGAGATGATCGTCGCGCGCCGAGCGGCGCCAGTCGACGCGCTGCGCCGGCTCGCCCGATGTGAAGCGCCGGTATTGCCAGAAATTCTCGCCCGGTCCGGCGCGGCGGCGGCCGTGCAACCCGTGGATGACGGTGGCGGCGACGCGCCGCGCTTCCAGGATCAGCCGCGGCATGGTCGCGGCAAGCGAACGGCCGCTGCCGGTCGCCCGGCGTACCGCTGGCGCCTCGATGTCGTTTGGCCGCGGCTCACTCGCCATTCGCATTACCCAATGCGAGCCTTGAGGCGGTCGATCACGTTGGAGATGGTTTCGCCTTCCGCCCGGGCGGTAAAGGTGAGCGCCATGCGGTGCTTGAGTACGGGTTCGGCGAGATCGAGCACGTCGTCCACCGAGGGGGCAAAGCGCCCTTGTAGCAATGCGCGCGCACGCACCGCCAGCATCAGCGCCTGGCTGGCGCGCGGGCCGGGGCCCCAGGAAATCAGCTTGCCGATATCGCCGGCCTGTGGGCCGGGCCGCGCCGAGCGCACCAGGGCGAGGATCGCCTCGACCACGGATTCGCCGACCGGGAGCCGGCGCACCAGCCGCTGCGCGGCGATGAGGTCGTCGGCCGTCATTGCCGCCTTGGCGCGGGTCTCCTCGGCACCGGTGGTGTCGAACAGGATGCGCCGCTCGGCTTCCTCGTCGGGATAATCCACGTCAACTTCCATCAGGAAGCGGTCGAGCTGGGCCTCGGGCAGCGGATAGGTGCCTTCCTGTTCCAGCGGGTTTTGCGTGGCCAGCACATGGAACGGTTTCGGCAGGTCGTGACGCGCGCCGGCCACCGTCACATGCTGCTCCTGCATCGCCTGCAACAGCGCCGACTGGGTACGCGGGCTGGCGCGGTTGATCTCGTCGGCCATCAGCAGCTGGGCGAAAATCGGTCCCGGGATGAAACGGAAATTGCGTTTGCCGCCCGGGCTCTCTTCCAGCACTTCACTGCCGAGAATGTCGGACGGCATCAGGTCGGGCGTGAATTGCACGCGCCGCGCGTCGAGCCCGAGCGCGATGCCCATGGTCTCCACCAGCTTGGTCTTGGCAAGGCCGGGCACGCCGATCAGCAGCGCATGGCCGCCCGAGAGCACGGTGATGAGCGCGCGCTCGATCACCCGCTCCTGGCCGAAGATCACGGCGCCGATCGCGGCCTTGGCCGCGCGCACATGCACGGCCGTGGACTCCGCCGCCCGCACAATCATGTCTTCGAGCTTTTCCAGGCTTTCGCCGCTCGCCTTCGCCATTTTCGGCTCCATGTTTCCGATTGATTTCGGCCCTGGCCGGCAATCGTTTCACGCCATTGCCACGCAACAAATACACCAACACCGCCGCGGGCCCATCCAACCCACGAATCTGGCCCATTCTTGGGCACAAGCTTACGCTATCTTCCTTCTCCGGTAAGATGAATCAAGAAGATGCGAACAGCCTAAAAAGCGTTGAAACAGCAGGCAAAACAGTGGCGAAGCAAGAGCAGAAAGGGCTGGAGGGGATCGCCGGTGCGCTCCAGCACGCGAGCGGCAAGCGCCCGCCGCCCGTGCACTTGTGGAATCCGCCGTTTTGCGGCGACCTCGACATGCGGATCGCCGCCGACGGCACCTGGTTCTACCTCAAGACGCCGATCGGCCGGCCGGCTTTGGTCAAGCTGTTCGCCTCGGTGCTCAAGCGCGAAGCAGAGAAATACTTCCTCGTCACCCCGGTGGAAAAAGTCGGCATCGTGGTCGACGACGCGCCATTCCTCGCGGTCGAGCTTAATGTCGAGACGCAGGCGGCCGGACAGGTCCTGCGGTTTCGCACCAATGTCGACGACTGGGTCGCCTGCGGGCGGGAGCATGGCTTGCGGTTCGAGCCCGAGCCTGCGACAGGTGGGCTCAAGCCCTACCTGCACGTGCGGCGCGGCCTCTGGGCGAAGGTGACGCGGGCGCTGTTCTACGACCTGGTGGCGCTCGGCGAGGAGCGCGAGATCGCAGGCGAGCGGATGTTCGGCATCGCTTCCAACGGCGAGTTTTTTGCGATGGCGCGAGCCTCCTCGTTACGGGAATTCGCCTGATGCAGCAGGCCGTGGAACACGCGCACTCCGCCGAAAATATTTTCGGCCGCGCGCGTGCGCGCCTCTCGCTCGACGTTCCGGCCGGGCTCAACGATCCGAACATCACGCCCGAGCGCGGCGATCACGACATCGATCCGGTGATGCGCGCGATCGCGCAGGTAAAGCCGATCCGCCCGGCCGCCGTGCTGGTGCCGGTGGTGGACCGCCCCGAGCCGACAGTCCTGCTCACGCAGCGATCGGCGCATCTGCCGGACCATCCTGGACAGATTTCTTTTCCCGGCGGCAAGATCGATGCCGGCGACGAAACGCCACTGGCGGCGGCCTTGCGGGAAGCCGAGGAGGAGATCGGGCTGGCGCGCGATTTCATCGACCCGATCGGCTATCTCGATCTCTACATGACGACGCGCGGCTACCGCATCGTGCCGGTCGTCGCGCGGGTGAAGCCGGGTTTCACGCTCACGCTCAACACCAGCGAGGTTGACGACAGCTTCGAGGTGCCGCTTGCTTTTCTCATGGCGCCGGAAAACCACCAGAAGGTCGCCCGCGAGTGGCAGGGCATGAAACGGACGGTCTACGCCATGCCGTTTGGAGAGCGTAATATCTGGGGCGTGACCGCGGGTATTATGCGCAATCTTTACGATCGGATTTACCGCCCATGATCCGCCCGGTTCTCACCGAGGTCATTCTGTTCCTGACGCCGTTCGCGCTCTATGCAGGTTTTCTGCTGGCGACGCGCGCGGGTGTGTTCGACGCGCAATCCTGGCCGCTGTCGCGCGTCGCCTGGCTGACGATGGCCGCCTTCGCGCTGATGGTCGGCAGCTTTATCTATTTCGCGCATTTCACCGGCGCGCCGGTCGGCTCGGATTATGTGCCGGCCCATATGGAGAACGGCAAATTCGTGCCGGGGCAGATCAGGTGAGGTCCGTGTGACACGACGTGACGAAATGCGCGCCGTCACCCTGAGGTGCGAGGGGCGTGAGCCCCGAGCCTCGAAGGGTGGTGGCGCCATCATCCTTCGAGGGCCGCCTAGGGCGGCCACCTCAGGATGACGGCGATGACAGGTGGGCGCACCGACCGCAGCCTGGCCGGCGCGCAGTGGCTGACCGCGGGATCGCTGGCGCGGCTGCTGGCGGTGCTCGACCGCGACGGCGAGGAAGCGCGCGTGGTCGGGGGCGCGGTGCGCAACGCGCTGCTGGGCGAGCCGGTCGGCGAAATCGACGTGGCCACCACCGCAGTGCCGCAGGAAGTGATCCGCCGCGCCGAACGCGAAGGCTTCAAGCCGGTGCCGACCGGCATCGAGCACGGCACAATCACGGTGGTGATCGACGGCGAGCCGTTCGAGGTAACCACGCTGCGGGCGGACGTCGAGACCTACGGCCGCCATGCCAAGGTGGCATTCGGACGCGACTGGAAAACCGACGCCGAGCGGCGCGACTTCACCATGAACGCGTTTTCCGCCACGCGCGACGGCAGCGTCTACGATTATGTCGGCGGGCTCGCCGATCTTAAAGTACGCCGCGTGCGCTTCATCGGCGAACCGGAAAAACGCATCGCCGAGGATTATCTGCGCATCCTGCGTTTCTTCCGCTTTCACGCCGCCTATGGCGGCGGTGGACATCCCGACCCGCATGGCATCGCCGCCTGCATCGCCGCGCGCGCGGGGCTCGATCAATTGTCGCGCGAGCGGGTGCGGATGGAAATGCGCAAGCTCGTGGTCGGGCCGCATGCGGTCCCGGCGCTGATCGCCATGGCCGATACCGGTCTGTTGCTGCGCGTGCTCGGCAGCGTGAGCTATCTGGGCTGTTTCGAGAATATGGCGAAGGCCGAGGCGGCGGCCGGACTTGCCGCCGATCCGGTGCGCCGGCTGGGCGCACTCGGCGTCATCGTCGTCGAGGACGCCGAGCGGTTGCGCGAGCGGTTTCGGCTGGCGAATGCCGAGCATGCGCGGCTCGTCTCGATGGCGGATCGCTGGTGGGAGGTGTCGCCCGCGGCCGGCGAGGCGGCGGCGCGCGCATTGCTGTATCGGCTGGCGCCCGAGCGTTTCGTTGATCGCGTGCTGCTGGCCTGGAGCCGTTCGCCCGCCGGCGCGGCGGACGAGGCCTGGCACGCGCTTGCGGCGCTGCCGCAGCACTGGACCGCGCCGGTGTTCCCCTTGAAGGCGGTGGATTTCATCAAGCGCGGAATCGAAAAAGGCCCAGGCCTGGGCGCGGCGCTCGCCGCGGCCGAGCGCGCCTGGATAGAGGAGGATTTTCCGAACGATGCGGCTGCGCTCGCCGGCATCACGGACGCGGCGATGAAACGTGAACTATAGTGACATGGCTGTGAATGCGAAAACGCCGCAGCGGCCTTATGATTGCGGCGAATGAATAAAGGGGGAGCGCATGGGTAAGTTCTGGCGCGGGATCGCGATCTTCTTTCTCGGCGGCGTGCTCGGCACCGGCTTTGGCGTTGCGCTCGGATTTTTCTTCTTTCCCTATGTGTTTCCGCCGCCGCCTGCGGTCGAGCAGCTCACCGAGGCCGACCGCTCGCCGCTCAAAGCCACCGGCACGTTCATTCACGCCAATCCGTCCGATCCGGTGCACCACGGCAAGGGCAAGGTGAGCGTTTACGAGAAGACGGTTTTTCTCGAACCCGACTTCGAGGTCGGCCCCGGCCCAGCCTATCACGTCTATCTGGTGCCAAAGGCGAATGTCCGGCGCGAGGCGGACGTCAAGGACGCGATGTATGTCGACCTCGGCGGCTTGCGCGCCTTCAAGGGCAGCCAGCGCTATGCGATTCCCGCCGGCGTCAATCTCAAGGATTACCCAAGCGTGGTGATCTGGTGCGAGCGCTTTGGCGTGTTGATTTCGCCGGCCGATCTGAGTGCAACAACCGCCGGAAAATAACGGCAGCTAATTTGCAAAAATCGTCATGCCCGGTCTTGTGCCGGGCATCCACGTCTTGAGAATGCGTTCAGAAAGTAAGTCGTGGATGGCCGGGACAAGCCCGGCCATGACAATCGGGCCGCATGAACATACTCTTCGGCTTCGCCGACATTTCGCTGCTGCAATTGGGGCTGGTCGCGTTCGTCGCGTTCGTCGCTTCGATTGTCGGCGGCGTTGCCGGTTACGGCACCGGTGCGCTGATGCCGCTGGTGCTGGTGCCGTTGATCGGCGCCGAACCGGTTGTGCCAATCATCGCGATCTCGGCGCTGTTCACCAATTCGAGCCGCGCGGTGGCGTTTTTTCGTTGCATCGATTGGCGGCGGGCACTGATCGTGCTTGGCGCATCGATGCCGACCTGCGTGCTCGGCGCCTATGGCTATACATTGTTGACGAGTGCCGGCGTGTTGCTGGTGATCGGCTCGATGCTGTGCCTGAGCGTGCCGCTGCGCCGCGTGCTCAAGCGCCGCAAAGTCATGCTCGGCGACGGCGCCCTGGCGTTAAGTTCGGCCGGCTACGGTGTCGTCGTCGGCGGCACCACCGGGTCGGGCGTCATCCTGCTCTCGCTGCTGATGGCAGCGGGCGTCGAAGGCGCGGGCGTGATCGCCACCGATGCCGTGATTTCGATCGTCATCGGGCTGATCAAGACCGGCGTGTTCGGCTTGGCGGGCGTGCTCACGGCGCAGGTCGTCGCCTTCGCGCTGCTGATCGGGCTGGTCGCGCTGCCCGGCGCGTTTCTCGCCAAGGCCTTTGTCGCGCGCATGCCGCTGCATGTGCACACCGCGATTCTCGACGCGGTGGTGCTTACCGGCGGAGCGGTCATGATTTTCGGTGCGGTGATGCGCTAGTGAATCATGTGACATTCCGGACGGCGCGGGCTTTGCCCGCGCCCCGGAATGACGGTCAGGGCCATTTCACCACGGGCGGCATGGAGGAGAGGATCGACTCCACATTTCCTCCGGTGCGCAGGCCGAAGATGGTGCCGCGGTCGTAGAGCAGGTTGAACTCCACGTAGCGGCCGCGCCGCACCAACTGTTGTTCGCGCTCGGCCTCGGACCACGGCGTGGTGAAATTCTTGCGCACCAGTTGCGGATAGATTTTCAAGAATTCGCGGCCGACGTCCTGCGTGAATGCGAGGTCGGCGTTCCAGTCGCCGCTATCGTGCCAGTCGTAGAAGATGCCGCCGATGCCGCGCGGCTCGTTGCGGTGCTTCAAGTGGAAATATTCGTCGCACCACTTTTTGTATTTGTCGTAAGGCGCAATCTTGGCGTGCGCGTCGCAGGCAGCCTTCATTGCCGCATGGAAGGCCACGCTGTCGGGATCGCTCTGCGTGCGGCGCTTGTCGAGCACGGGGGTGAGATCGCCGCCGCCGCCGAACCAGGCTTTGGTGGTGACCACGAAGC
This sequence comes from Rhizobium sp. Q54, assembly GCA_945861895.1. Taxonomy (GTDB): domain Bacteria; phylum Pseudomonadota; class Alphaproteobacteria; order Rhizobiales; family Xanthobacteraceae; genus Pseudolabrys. Next base: position 11,144 of record CAMAWF010000017.1, on the reverse strand, counting down.
GCGTGTTCATGTGCACCGCCGGCACATGCGGATTTTGCGGATGCGCGATCAGCGAAATGCCCGAGGCCCAGAAGTGCGGGTCGTTCTCCGCGCCTGGAATTTCCTTCCGGAACTCCGGCGCGAACTCGCCATACACGGTCGAACAGTGCACGCCGACCTTCTCGAACACGCGCCCGCGCATCAGCGACATCACGCCGCCACCACCGGGGGCATCGGTATGATCGGTGCGCGACCATGGCGTGCGAACGAAGCGGCCGGCGGTGCGATCCACCAACGGGGCGCCCGCCGGCAGCGCATCCTCCACCGCCTCTAAGGCCGCGCAAATGTCGTCGCGCAGCGTCTCAAACCACGCCCGCGCGCGGTTTTTGCGATCCTCAAGCGTGGCCGGATCGGGGAGGGCGGAGGTCATGACTTTATCCATTGGATTTGCCTGCGTCCTAACCCGCGTCCACCTTCTCCGACAGCCAAACCTTGATAAGCGACTGATAGGGCACGTCCCGCTTGTTGGCGGCGATCTTGATGCGATCAAGCAAATATTGCGGCAGGCGTAAGGAAATTGCCGTCGTTGACAACTTCAGATTTGGAAGGCGCACGCGCTGGGCCTTGCTCAAATCGAAGTAATCAGCCGTATCGTGGCTTTCCCAGAACACGCGCTCATCCGCTTCGCTGCGAAATTTAGGAATGGGTTTAAGCTTCTTCTGCATAGCGTATTCTCTCCTTGCGGCTCATATTGCGGGCGGAAATCACGCGGATCATGGTTCCATTCTGCCGTAGCGTGAAGCTGACGTGCAGCTGCCGTTCCGCTGCGGTCTGACCATAGGCTTGGAATCGCTGTTCCTGCTTGCTGTGCTTCTCGTCGGCCAAGATCAGAAGCTGCGAATCCAGAAATATCTGCTCGATCTCCAGAGTAGTTACCGCGTGCTTGTCGGAACTCTTTCGACGGTTGCCGGCGTCCCAGTCGAAGCCGGCGATTTGTGTCAGGTCGATCATAGATGTATATTATGGTAATATACAGATCGTGGCAAGCCCGACGTTATGCCGTGCCACTCGGAATTCCGTCCGTCTGCCTCATCGCTTCACCAACCGCCATCGCTGCTGCCATTGCCACGTTGAGCGAGCGCAAACCCTCCCGCATCGGGATTTTGAGCCGGGCGTCGGCGGCCTGATGGACGGCGTCGGGCACGCCGGCGGATTCCCGGCCGAACAGCAAGATGTCATCGGCCCGGTAGGAGTGATCGAGATAGAACGCCGCGCTCTGGGTGGTGAACAGCAGCAGGCGCAGTCCCTCGCGCCGCCGCCATTGCTCAAAATCCGGCCAGCTTTTGTGCCGCACGATTTCGACCTGATCGAGGTAGTCCATCCCGGCGCGGCGGAAGGCGCGGTCGTCGACCGGAAATCCGGCCGGCTCGATCAGATGCGCCGCGATCCCGAAACAGGCGCACAGGCGCAGAATCGTACCGGTGTTTTGCGGAATGTCGGGCTCGTAAAGGGCGATCCGCATGGGGCTGCCTGCCGGTCGATTGGGCAGCGGACGCGGCCCTAAACTCAACAATTACAAATGACTTATGCGACCTTTGTTCATTGCGGCAGGCGCGCAATCAGGCTGAGTGGAAACCGGTCAGCCGCACCCAAGTCGGCTTTAGCCGACTTGGGCATTATAACTGCCGATCGCGGGTAAACCCGAGATTGGTATTGCGCGCTAATTTATCACTAAAAGCGCGGACCGCAGATAAGTATACGCAATCTGCGTAAACTTGATTGCTTGCCGCACAACCGGTACCCACTTTTCCCGACCGCGCTTTGTCGGGCTTGCACTCCCATCGCAAGGATGCCAATAGAACCCGCCGGTCGCGCGTCCTGCCTTTTCCAGGATTGCCGCAATCCGGCCGCTCGCCGTCCCGCAGGGCGCTCCCCTGCCGGTTCTCAGCGCGGGTGGTCTCATAGCCACACGGGGAGACGACGAATCGTGACGACCGTGTCTTCCGCGGAGCACACGCGCCGCGACTTTCTCTATATCGCCACCGGGGCCGTCGGTGCGGTTGGCGCCGCAGCCGCGTTGGTGCCGCTGATCGCGCAGATGAACCCCGACGCCTCGACCATCGCGGCCGGCGCGCCGATCGAGGTCGATCTTTCCCCCATCACCGAGGGCCAGGTCATCAAGGTGTTCTGGCGCGGCAAGCCGATTTTCGTTGGCCACCGCTCCAAGAAGGAGATCGCGGAGGCGCGCAAGGTCAATGTCGCCAGCCTGCCCGACCCGCAAGCGGACGAAAAGCGGGTGAAGGAAGGCAAGGATCAGTGGCTGGTGCTGATCGGCATCTGCACCCATCTCGGCTGCATCCCGCTGGCGCACCAGGGCGAATATGCCGGCTTCTTCTGCCCGTGCCACGGTTCGCAATACGACACCTCGGGCCGCATCCGCAGCGGGCCCGCGCCTACCAATCTGCCGCTGCCGCCCTACGAATTCATCTCCGACACCAAGATCCGGATCGGCTGATCCGCGAGCGTATCTCCTGAAGGTTCGAGCATGAGCGGACATCCGACCTACCAGCCGCAAGGCGCATTGATGAAATGGGTGGAGCGCCGCCTGCCGATCGGCGGGCTGATCCATTCCTCCTTCGTCGCCTATCCGACGCCGCGCAACCTGAACTATTGGTGGACCTTCGGCGGCATTCTCTCGTTCATGCTCGGCGTGCAGATCATCACCGGCATCGTGCTGGCGATGCACTACACCCCGCATGTCGATTTTGCCTTCAAGTCGGTCGAAACCATCATGCGCGACGTCAATTACGGCTGGCTGTTGCGCTATCTGCACGCCAACGGCTCCGCGATGTTCTTCCTCGCGGTTTATGTCCACATGTTCCGCGGCATGTATTACGGCTCCTACAAGGAGCCGCGCGAACTGTTGTGGATTCTCGGCGTCATCCTCTATCTGCTGATGATGGCCACCGGCTTCATGGGCTACGTGCTGCCCTGGGGGCAGATGAGCTTCTGGGCGGCGACCGTCATCACCAACCTGTTCTCGGCGATCCCGATCATCGGCGAATCCGTCGTCACATTCCTATGGGGCGGCTATTCGGTCGGCAATCCGACGCTCAACCGCTTCTACTCGCTGCACTACCTGCTGCCGTTCGTGATCGCCGGCGTGGTGGTGCTGCACATCTGGGCGCTGCACGTCGTCGGGCAAAACAATCCGACCGGCATCGAGCCCAAGAGCGAGAAGGACACGCTGGCCTTCACGCCGTACGCCACCGTCAAGGATTCGTTCCTGATGGTGTGCTTCTGCATCGTGCTGGCATGGTTCGTGTTCTATCTGCCGAACTTCATGGGACACGCCGACAATTACATCCCCGCCAACCCGGCGGTGACGCCGACGCACATCGTGCCGGAATGGTATTACTTGCCGTTCTACGCCATCTTGCGCGCGATCCCGAACAAGCTCATGGGCGTGACCGCGCTGCTCGCCTCGATCGTGATCCTCGCTTTCCTGCCGTGGCTCGACACCTCGAAAGTGCGCTCGGCGCGCTACCGGCCGGTGTACCGGCAATTCTTCTGGCTGTTCGTCGTTGTCTGTATCGGGCTCGGCTGGCTCGGCGCCAAGCCGGCCGAAGGCGGCTACGTGATCGCCTCGCGCATCCTGACCTTCTATTATTTCGCGCACTTCCTCATCGTGCTGCCGCTGCTCGGCATTTTCGAAAAAACCAAGCCGCTGCCGAATTCGATTTCGGAATCGGTGTTGGGCAAGGCGAAGGCGGGAGCCGCCGCGCTGGCGCTCGCGGTCGCGCTTGGCGCCTCGATGACGCCGCAAGCGGCGCAGGCGCAGGGACACGATGTCGCGCAGCCGCCGCAACTCAAATGGTCGTTCTCAGGACCGTTCGGCAAATACAATCAGGCGCAGCTCCAGCGCGGCTTCAAGATTTATCGCGAGGTCTGCGCCAATTGCCATTCGCTCGAACTGCTTTCGTTCCGCAATCTGGCGGAAGACGGCGGGCCGGGCTATTCGCCGGCGCAAGCCGCAACCGTTGCGGCCGAAGCCAAAATCAAGGACGGGCCGAACGATGCCGGCGAAATGTTCGAGCGGGCGGGCCGCCCGGCCGACCGTTTCCCCGCGCCGTTCCCGAACGATGCCGCCGCCCGCGCCGCGAACGGCGGTTCGCTGCCGCCGGATCTGTCGGTCATCGCCAAGGCGCGCACCTATGAGCGCGGCTTCCCCTGGTTCGTGATCGACATGTTCACGCAATACCAGGAGCAGGGTCCGGACTATATCGCGGCGCTGGTCAAGGGCTACGAGGAGCCGCCCAAGAGCATGAACATGCCAGCGGGCATGAGCTTCAACAAATACTTCCCCGGCCACATGATTGGCATGGCGGCGCCGCTGCAAGCCGGCCAGGTGACGTTCGACGACGGCTCGCCGGCGACGATCGACCAATACTCGCAGGATATCTCGGCCTTCCTGATGTGGGCTGCGGAACCGCACCTGAACGCGCGCAAGCGTCTTGGCTTGCAGGTGATGATCTTCCTGATCGTGTTTGCGGGTCTGCTGTACTTCACCAAGAAGAAGGTGTGGTCGGACGTTCACGCCTGAACCACGTTCGCCTCTTGACGCTTCGTTTTTGCGGGAAGGGGAACATGGCCAAATCAGTCCTCGGCATCATCGGCGGCTCCGGCATTTACGACTTGCCGGGGCTCGAAAACGTGCGCGAGGAGCGCATCGCCAGTCCGTGGGGCGAGCCGTCGGGCGCGCTGCGTATCGGCGAGATCGCCGGCTTGCCGGTGATTTTTCTGCCGCGCCACGACAAGGGCCACCGGCTTTCGCCGTCGGATATCAATTACCGCGCCAATATCGACGTGCTCAAACGCGCGGGCGTCACCGATCTGGTTTCGCTCTCCGCCTGCGGATCGTTCAAGGAGGAAATGCCGCCCGGCACCTTCGTGCTGATCGATCAGTTCGTCGACCGCACGCACAAGCGCGAAAGCTCGTTCTTCGGCAAGGGCCTGGTCGCGCACGTGTCGATGGCGCATCCGGTGTCGCCGCGGCTGCGGCTGCATCTCGACGAGGCGGCGGGCAAGGAAGGCATTCCGGTGGTGCGCGGCGGCACCTATGTCTGCATCGAGGGCCCGCAATTCTCCACTTACGCCGAAAGCATCACCTACAAGACGCTGGGCTATTCGGTGATCGGCATGACCAACATGCCGGAGGCCAAGCTCGCGCGCGAAGCCGAGCTTTGCTACGCCACCGTCGCCATGGTGACCGACTTCGACTGCTGGCACGCGGAGCATGACGCGGTGACGGTGCAGGACATCATCAAGGTGCTGATGGAAAACGCCGGGAGGGCCAAGCGCCTGGTGGCGCGTCTCGCCCGCGATTTCCCGCGCGAGCATGAGGCTTGTCCAATTGGTTCTGACCGCGCGCTCGATACGGCGCTCATCACCGCGCCGGACGCGCGCGATCCCGCGCTGGTGGCGAAGCTCGACGCGGTGGCGGGACGGGTGCTGAAGTGATCTGCTGACGCCGCAGGTGCCGGAGCCTGCGGCGTCCGAATCACGTCAACCCGCCATCATCTGGTAAACAAGACCCGCGAGCAGCGCGCCGATGATCGCGAACACGAGATACGCTACGAAGATCGGCCTTCGTGCAACGGCCCAAACGGCGATCGCTGCGGGAATCGACGTTACGCCGCCACCAATAAGAAATGCCATCGCCGCCCCGGGAGCCATGCCTTTGTCCATCAGGCCTTCGATGAGCGGCAGCGCCGCGTTGCCGTTGAGATAGCTTGGAATGCCCACGAGCGTGGCGGCCAGGATCGACAAGATGCTGCCGTCGCCTGCAATATGCACGACAAGATCAGCCGGTACATAGGCCACCATCAGGCTTTCCAACACGAATGCCAGCAAGAGCCACTTGCCGAGAAACGGGCCATTCTGCCGCGCATTCTTCCAGAATGCATCGCGGCGGCCGGCCTCATTCCAAAAACGCCACACGACTGCTTTCGGATTGCGGATGCTCGATCCCGCACAACCGCCGTTGCCGACGCCGTCGCGCAGCGCGGGGCCCGTCAGCAATCCGAATCGCTGCATTGAGAGAACGCCGAAGCCGCCGATAAGCCCGATCGCAATGGCAATCAGCGTCTTTGAGATTGCAAAATGCAATCCAAGCACGCCGGCCGTGAGAACGAACATCGACGGGTCCATGAGAGGAGAGGCGAGCCAGAACGCCATCACAGCGGCCAATGGAACGCCTGTCGCGAGCAATGCGGCGACGACTGGAATGACACCGCAAGAGCAGAATGGCGACAAGGCGCCCATGAGACTCGCGAATATGACTGTGATTGCCGGACGTCCGGAAAACGCTTTCGCAATCAGGTTTTCAGCGCCACTGGCTTTTGCGTAAGCCGCAAGCGCGATCGATAGAGCAAAGAATGGAAATACGTTGCCGATCGCCTTTGCAACAAACGCCGCGGAAATCGCAGCTTGGTGGGGTACGAATACGGCGACGGCAACAACAATCATAACAACCGCGATCCATGCAGGATCGAGCCGCAACCACTGCCCGCTTCGAAGTTGTGTTGAGGTGTCTTGGATCGACATATAACTACTCCTCTAGATTTTTAGTTGTGTTTTCGCAAAAAAATCAGGCGGCGTGATTTCTCGTTGATCGCGGCGCTTCCAGACCTGCGCAGCATTCCGCCTTGAGGTAACCGATCACATCGTTGACGGCATTGAAATTCGCTGTGCAGATCACCTCGCGCCCGCGACGCTCCTGCTCCACCAGACCCGCTTGCGCAAGCATTCCGAGATGATGAGCGAGGGTCGTCGCCGGTACATCCAGCAGCCGCTGCATTGTGCCGATGTTTGTGCCGTCATGCCCGGCACGAACAAGAAGCTTGAATATCCGCAGGCGTGTGCGATTGCCGAGCGCCGCCAGCGAGTCGGCCGCTTTCTGTTCCTTCTGGTAGTTTTTTCGATCGATCATTTTATAACTATATACCTAGATATCTAGATGTCAAGGCATTCGATCTCCTCGGCTGTTCCGGCGGGTATCCGATACGGCGCTTCGAATTCGTCCGATGCGATGGCGGCAAGGGTGCTGAAGTAATCGTCATGGCCGGGCTTGTCACCGCAAGCCGGATATATCCGACTTGCGGCGCTTCATAGATTTTCCGAACTCGGGTAAAACCGAGTTCGGATGCCATTCACGTCTTTAACCTGTCGTCTGACCAAAGACGTGGATGCCCGGCACAGGGCCGGGCATGACGGCGTAAAGGTTTGCCTGACTCCAGATACTCCAATCAATGAGCGTCTCAATGACAAGCCCCGCCCTCGAAAACGATCTGAAAGCCGCCATCCGCACCATTCCGGATTATCCCAAGCCCGGGATCATGTTCCGCGACATCACTACGCTGTTGGGCGACGCGCGCGCCTTCCGCCGCGCGGTCGATGAACTGGTGCAGCCCTGGGCCGGCATGAAGATCGACAAGGTCGCCGGCATGGAAGCGCGCGGCTTCATCCTTGGCGGCGCGGTGGCGCATCAGGTGTCGGCCGGCTTCATCCCGATCCGCAAGAAGGGCAAGCTTCCACACAAGAGAGTGAGCGTGGCTTATTCCTTGGAGTATGGCCTCGACGAGATGGAGATGCACGAGGACGCGGTGGTGAAGGGCGAGCGGGTGATCCTGGTGGACGACCTCGTCGCCACCGGTGGTACCGCGGAAGGCGCGGTGAAACTGCTGCGGCAGATGGGGGCCAATGTGCTCGCCGCCTGCTTCGTCATCGACCTACCCGAGCTTGGCGGCGCCGATAAAATCCGCAAGCTAGGCGTACCGGTGCGCACACTCGTTTCGTTCGAGGGGCATTGAAGGCGCACGCCGCTCGTCCCCGCGAAAGCGGGGCCGGCGAAGCCGGACCCGAGTGCGGGAATGAGCGGATACGTCGATGCTCAGGAGCGCCGCGGTCCCCACGGTCCGCCATCTGCGGGCGGATCGCTGGCGATCTGCGCAGGCTCATCCGGCGCCGGCAGTTCAAGCGGCCCCGGATCGTGCCCGCCGGCGAATTCCACCAGCGCCGCCACGCGCTTATCGACCGGGGGATGCGTCGCGAACAGATCGGTGAACCCGTGGCGCGGGTTGTCGACGCACATTTCCATCACCGCCGAATTTGCGCTCGCCAGTTCGCCGCGCCCCTCGATCTTGCGCAGCGCGGAAATCATGGCGTCGGGGTTTTTGGTGAGTTCCACCGAACCGGCATCGGCGAGATATTCGCGCTGGCGCGACAGCGCGAAGCGGATAACGATCGAAAGCACCCAGGCCAGCGCGACCAGCGCAAGCGCGATGACGATAGCGATGCCGGTGCCGCCCTTGCGCTCGCCGTTGCTTGAGCGGCTGCGGCCCCAGCCGCCCTGAAAAAATATCCGGAAGATCATCTCGCCGAAGAACGAGATCACGCCCGCAATCACCACCGAAATGACCAGCATGCGGACGTCGCCATTGCGGATGTGGGTGAGCTCGTGGCCGAGAACCGCTTCGATCTCGGCATCGTCGAGTGCGCTCATCAGTCCGCGCGTCACCGTGATTGAATATTGTTTCTCATTGAGTCCGGTCGCAAAGGCATTGAGCGCCTCTTCGTCGGCGACCTTGAGCTTCGGCATCGGAATGCCGCGCGAGATACTGAGGTTTTCCAGCAGGTTATAAAGCCGCGGCTCCTCCTCGCGCGTCACGTCGTGGCCGCCGGTCATGGCGTCGATCATCGATTGATGAAATTTGTAGGCGATCAGAATCCACACGCAGGTGCCAAGCGTCGCCCACGGCAGCGCGAGCAGGAAGTTGCCCCATGCCGCACGCAGCAGCCAGTCGAGCGGGGCATCGCGCATTGCCGCCTCGGCCACCAGCGCGCCGGCGAACGCCATCACATAGACGAGGAAAAAAAGGCCGAGCAGCAGCACGATCGAACGACGCTTGTTCGATCCGATATGCGTATAGAGACCGTAGGCGGCCATGATCTCGCTCAACCACTGACGGCGTCATGGCCGGGCTTGTCCCGGCCATCCACGCCTTATGAAAGCAAGACGTGGATGCCCGGCACAAGGCCGGGCATGACATGCTGGGTTTGGCGCGCGCTTGAGGTATCCGCCATTTAAAACTTCACGCTCGGCGCTTTATCCAGCTGCGCGCGCGTCTCGCCGAGATCGAAGAAGGTCTGCTGGTGGAAGCCGAAGGTGGCGGCGAACAGCGCGGCCGGCAGTTGTTGAATGCCGGTGTTGTATTCCTGCACCGCGTTGTTGAAGAAGCGCCGCGCCGCCGCGAGCTTGTTCTCGATGTCGGAAAGCTCGCTTTGCAACTGCTGGAAATTCTGGTTGGCCTTGAGGTCGGGATAGGATTCCGACAGCGCGAACAATTGCCGCAGCGCGCCGGAGAGCATGTTCTCGGCCGCCACTTTCTGCTCGATGCCGGGAGCGGCGATGGCCGCGTTGCGCGCCTTCACCACCGCATCCAGCGTGCCGCGCTCATGCGCCGCATAGCCCTTCACGGTCTCGATCAGATTGGGGATGAGGTCGCTGCGCTGCTTGAGTTGCACGTCGATGTCGGCGAAGGCTTGGCTCACCCGCTGCCGTAAGCCGACGAGGCCGTTGTAGACCATGACGATCCACAGCACGACGACGACAATGACGCCGATAACGATCCAGGTGGTGGTGGACATGACGCTGTTCCTCAAAGGGGAAACGATGAGCTCTCAAACCTATCCTAGAGCATGATCCCGAAAAGTGGGAACCGGTTTTCGGAAAAGATTATGCTCAAACAAAAAGCTAGAGCCAGGCTCTGATTCAATCGGAGCCGATCAGACTCTAGATGGGGTGCGCCGGGCAGGCGGCAATGGGGCGCGGGCGTCATCGATGGCGCGAGCGGCCTGGGCGGCAGGTTGCGGTCAAGCCCGGCTACAAGCCGGTGCACGCGCCCCGCAAGCCTTTGCGATCTTTGAAAAAACCCTCGGATGGCTATTCGGGAGGGTAATGGGGCCGCCCGAGCAGGCTTCACCCCGCGTCAACATTCGCGAAATTTCAGCGCGATCCCCGATGCCTTTACGCAGACCGGGCCGCGTTACAGTATGCCCGCCTCGAAGCCGCGCGCACGGCATCCGCCGAAAACCGGATGCCGGATCGGGGCACATGGGGGCAGGCGGTGAACGATTTTTTCAGGTATCTCGCGCAGGCCGCGGCCGCGGCCGGGCTTATGGCTGCCGTTGCGACGGCGCCCGATCCAGCCGCCGCTTTCGGCGCGGTTGCGATCGGGGAGCCGGCGAACATCGCCAAACGCGGTGTCGCCATCGGCACCGGATATAATTATCCGACCAAGGAAGGGGCGGAGGCGCGCGCGCTCAAGGAATGCCTCGCCTTCAAAGACGCGCCGCCCGACACGCGGGCGCTTTGCAAGGTCGTCAAGACCTTCGAGCGGCAATGCTATGCCATCGCGCTCGATCCGAAAAACGGAACGCCAGGGTTCGGCTGGTCGGTGATGACGGAGAAGACGCAGGCTGAAAGCGCGGCCATGGCCCGTTGCCGCGATACCGCCGGCAAAAGCCGGGTCCAATTTTGCAAAATGACGGCGAGCAACTGCGACGCGGCCAAACCGCAATAGCGCGCGGTCGGCCGGTCTTGCTCGCGCAGGTCAGCTTGCTTCCCGGAATTTCGCCGCCGTATCCAGATCGACCGAAACCAGTTGCGAGACGCCGCGCTCGGCCATGGTGACGCCGAACAGCCGGCTCATCCGCGCCATGGTGATCGGGTTGTGGGTGATGATGACGAAGCGCGTGTCGGTCGAGCGCGTCATTTCGTCGAGCAGATCGCAGAAGCGCTCCACATTGTGATCGTCGAGCGGCGCATCGACCTCGTCGAGCACGCAGATCGGCGCCGGATTGGTCAGGAACACCGCAAAGATCAACGCCAGCGCGGTGAGCGCCTGCTCGCCGCCGGAGAGCAATGAAAGCGTGGTCGGCTTCTTGCCCGGCGGTTTGGCGGTGATTTCAAGGCCGGCCTCGAGCGGGTCTTCGTTCTCGATAAGCTGCAACTCGGCGGTGCCGCCGCCAAACAAATTGGTGAACAAGTGTTTGAAGTGGCCGTTGACCACTTCGAAGGACGACAGCAGCCGCTCGCGCGCTTC
>CAMAWF010000016.1 GCA_945861895.1 Rhizobium sp. Q54 | reverse complement strand
CGTCACATCGCCGTTTCGCGCTGATTGCGGCGGCGTTAACCATCGCAGTGCTGGCCGGCCTCGCGGGGGTATACGGGATCGGCGGGTCGCCGCGCAATGCCGATGCCGCCTGCCGCCCGGCGGTGGACGTGGCGAAGAAAATCGCGCCGTTCGCGCGCGGGGAAGTGGCCGCGGTCAATGTCGCGGGCAAACCGCTGAAGATTCCCAATCTCGCCTTCCTCGACAGTACAGGCCAAGCGCGCACGCTCGCCGACTGGCAGGGGCGCACGGTGCTGTTCAACCTGTGGGCCACATGGTGCGTGCCATGCCGCAAGGAAATGCCGGCGCTCGATGCGTTACAGCAACGGCTTGGCGGCCAAAATTTCGAGGTCGTCGCCGTCAATATCGACACCCGCAACCTCGACAAGCCGAAGGACTGGCTCAAGGAGGTCGGTATCGCCAAGCTCGGCTATTACGCCGACCCAAGCGCCAAGGTGTTCCAGGATCTCAAGGCGGTTGGCCGCGCCTTCGGCATGCCGACGACCGTGCTGATCGATCCCTCGGGGTGCGAACTTGCCACCATCTCCGGGCCGGCGGAATGGGCGAGCGAAGATGCGGTGAAGCTGATCGAAGCTGCGATGGCGGGTTCAAAGGCTGGCCGTTAGAATCTAATTCAAACGTGGCGAGGGCGGTTTTACGCGCTCAAGTCGAGAACCAAGGTCGTGCCGGTCGTCTATGTCGTTGACGCCGAATCGATACCCAATTTGGTTTTGTTGATCAGCTTTTGAGCCTCATCGATTTGCTTGGTCGTTTCGGCGCTTTTAGCTTTCGCCGCGGCTTGGACGCGTTTCAACGCCACGTTGGCTGCAATGTTCGAACTGCCGCTAATTTTATTTTGCAGGGCGGTCGACATAGCCGAATTGATCGTGTCCATGGTGGCCTGGTCTTCCTTCATCGCGGCCGCGCGCTTGATGCGGCGATACTCCGTCTCCTGCCAAGCCGACCGGTTTGGCAGCCAATTGAAGCGCTTGATGCCGATACTCGCCATTGCTTCACCCAGATACCGCGCGGGCCAATGATAAGACGGCGTGGTTAATTGATTCATGCGCGCCAGCTGCAATCCTTAACGAAACCTGACCGAAGCGGCGATTGACAGCATCCGGTCGTTTTCTTATACTTAACTAGATGGTTTACTATCAAGACGCCACGCTCAACCGCACTTTCGCCGCGCTGGCCGATCCGACCCGGCGGGCATTGCTCGCCCGGCTGGGCACGGACAAGTACCTGTCGGTCAGCGACCTCGCGCAACCGTTCGCGATGTCGCTGCCGGCGGTCATGAAACACCTCGACGTGTTGTCCGGCGCCGGCCTGATCGCGCGCAAGAAAACCGGCCGCACCGTGGCGTGCCGCCTGACGGCGGCGCCGATGCAAGACGCAACGCAATGGCTGAACAAGTACGAGCGTTTCTGGTCCGAGCGGCTCGATCGCCTCGCTGCTTTTTTAGAGGAAGAATCATGTCCACCAAACCGAGCCTCACCCTCAAGCGCCGCTTCAACGCGCCACCGGCGAAAGTCTTCAGCGCCTGGACGGACCCGGAAAAGCTGAAACGCTGGATGGGACCGGGCGAAGTCAAGACGTTGATCGCGGAAAGCGATCCGCGCAGCGGCGGCCGCTACCGCATCGTCATGCGCTCGCCGGACGGCGAGGACCACGACATCAGCGGCGTCTATCGCGAGGTGATCCCCAACGAGAAGCTGGTGTTCACCTGGGCGTGGAAAAGCACACCGGAGCGGGAATCGCTGGTGACGATTTCATTCAAGAGCGACGGCGCCGGCACGCTGCTGACGCTGACGCACGAGCAGTTCTTCGACGAAGCCGCGCGCGATCGTCACCAGCAGGGTTGGAACGGCTCTCTCGAGAAGCTGGAAAAATTCGTCGCCTGAAGACGGAGTTTGTAACATGCAACACACTGTCGTTTCGCAAGACCAATGGCTGGCCGCGCGCAAAGCGCTGCTTGCCAAGGAAAAGCAATTCACCAAGCAGCGCGATGAATTAAACCGCCAGCGCCGCGAGCTACCGTGGGTGAAAGTCGATAAAACCTATCTGTTCGACGGGCCGAACGGCAAGCAAACGCTTGCCGAACTGTTCGACGGCCGCAGCCAGCTCATCGTCTATCACTTCATGTTCGGGCCGGGGTGGGAGCAAGGTTGTCCAAGCTGCTCGTTCCTCGCCGATCATTTCGACGGCGCGACCGTCCACCTTGCGCATCGCGACGTAACGATGCTGGCGGTCTCACGCGCGCCGCTGTCACAGATCGAGGCGTTCAAGCAGCGAATGGGCTGGCGTTTCAAATGGGTGTCGTCGTTTGGCACTGACTTCAATCGCGATTTTCACGTGTCGCTCACGCCGGACGAACTCGCGAGCAAAAACGTTTATTACAATTACACGATGGGCGAATTCCCGAGCGAGGAAGCCCCCGGCATCAGCGTTTTCACCAGCAGCGGTGCCGGCGGAATCTTTCACACCTACTCGGCTTACGCGCGCGGCTTGGACATGCTGGTCGGAACCTACAATGTCCTCGACCTTGCGCCGAAAGGCCGCGACGAAGCCGCGCTACCCTGGACCATGGCCTGGGTGCGGCACCACGACAGATATGAAGGTGCCGGGCAATCTTGCTGCGGCGGCGCGGGCGGAAACCGGACTTCAGGCTGACTGATCGGACGATCGAGGCCACAATCCGCGGCATTCCTGCAATTGGAGACCAAACCCATGCTGGTATCACTCACCGCCCTCTATGCCGCCATCTTGGCCATCATGGTGACGGCGCTTGCCATCAACGTCACCGTGCACCGGGCCAAGCTGGGCATCCACGTTGGCGACGGCAACAATCCGCATATGCTGCGAATGGTCCGTTTGCACGGCAACGCCGCCGAATATGTCCCGCTCGCCCTTGTGCTGATGCTTGTCTATGAGATCAACGGCGGCTCGCACACCGCCTTGCACGTCAGCGGCCTCGTACTGGTGGTCAGCCGGCTGCTTCACGTGTTGGGAATGTGGAAGACTGCAAACCCGAACTTTGGCCGAGTCAGCGGTCAAGGCCTGACATGGCTCACGATCGCGGCGCTCGCCGCTCTCAACATCGTGAAAGTCGTCTGACGATTGCCTGGCGCATGATCTTTTCCGACCTTCCTTCGCCCGCCGAAGCGGGCTTCGCGAAGGCGGGAAACCGGTTCCCACTTTTCGGGATCATGCGCTATCGCGTCGGCACCGGCTTGGCGCCGCGATAATCGTAGAAGCCGCGCTGCGTCTTGCGGCCGAGCCAGCCGGCCTCGACGTATTTCACCAGCAGCGGACACGGGCGGTATTTCGTGTCCGCCAGACCCTCGTGCAGCACCTGCATCACGGAGAGGCAGGTATCCAGACCGATGAAGTCGGCAAGCTCCAGCGGGCCCATCGGATGGTGCGCGCCGAGCCGCATGGCGGTGTCGATGCCCTCGACATTGCCCACGCCCTCATACAGCGTGTAGATCGCCTCGTTGATCATCGGCAGCAGCACGCGGTTGACGATGAAAGCGGGGAAATCCTCCGCCACCGCGATGGTCTTGCCGAGCTTGGTGACAAACGCCTTGCTGGTCTCGAAGGTGGCATCGTCGGTGGCGATGCCGCGGATCAGCTCGACCAGTTCCATCAGCGGCACCGGATTCATGAAATGAATTCCGATGAAGCGTTCCGGCCGGTCGGTCGAGGACGCAAGCCGCGTAATCGAAATCGACGACGTGTTGGTGGCGACGATCGCGCCGGGTTTAAGCGATGCGCATAGTTCGGAAAAAATCTTGCGCTTGACGTCTTCCTTCTCGGTCGCGGTCTCGATCACCAGGTCGCATTGGCCGAGTGCGTCGTATTTTTCCGCCGGCTTGATGCGGCCAAGCGCGGCCTTGCGCGTGTCCTCGGTGATCGCCAGCTTGCCGACCTGGCGCGCCATGTTGCCATTGATCGTCGCCAAACCGGCCTTGATGCGATCGGCCGATACGTCGTTGAGCATCACCGAATAGCCCGCGAGCGCGCAGACATGCGCGATGCCGCTGCCCATTTGGCCGGCGCCAATCACGCCTACATTTTGAATAGTGGACGCTTGAATAGTGGACGCCATGTTCCCATCCGATCGATGCAAAGACCCGGCTCTCAGCTTCGGTCTCGGTTCGTCCGTTCCTTGTCGTTTTACGACGATCCGCGCACCGACACCACCGGCACGGGGACCAATTTAAGCGAAAGCTCAACGCCCAAGCTTGCCGAGTTCCGCGGCCAGTTCGGGCAGCGCCTGATAGAGGTCGGCGACCAGACCATAATCGGCAACCTGGAATATCGGCGCCTCTTCATCCTTGTTGATGGCCACGATGACCTTGGAATCCTTCATGCCGGCAAGATGCTGGATCGCTCCCGATATGCCAACGGCAATATAAAGCTCAGGCGCCACCACTTTGCCGGTTTGGCCGACCTGCCAGTCGTTCGGCGCATAGCCGGCATCGACCGCCGCGCGCGAGGCGCCGACGCCCGCGCCAAGCTTGTCGGCCACCGGCTCGATGTATTTGGTGAAATTTTCGCGCGACTGCATGGCGCGGCCGCCGGAGATGATGATCTTTGCCGAAGTCAATTCGGGGCGGTCCGACTTCGACAATTCCTCGCCGACGAAAGACGAAAGGCCGGGGTCGGGCGCAGCAGCAACGTTCTCGACCGGCGCCGAGCCGCCCTCTCCCGTTGCGGCAAAGGTGGACGTGCGCACGGTGATGACCTTTTTGGCATCTTTCGATTTGACCGTCTGGATCGCGTTGCCGGCATAGATCGGCCGCTCGAAGGTGTCCGGCGCCACCACCTTGATGATTTCCGACACCTGCATGACGTCGAGCAGCGCGGCGACGCGCGGCATGAAATTCTTTCCGCTGGTGGTCGCCGGTGCGACGATGGCGTCATAGCTGCCGGCGAGCGAGACGACGAGCGCGGTGATCGGTTCGGCCAGCATGTGCTCATAGGCCGGCGCTTCCGCCAGCAGCACCTTCTTCACGCCGTCAAGCTTGGCCGCTGCGTCGGCCACCGGTTTGCAACCTTTTCCCGCCACCAGCACATGCACGTCGGCGCCGAGCGCCTTCGCGGCGGTGAGCGCCTTGTGGGTTGCATCCTTGAGCGTCTTGTTGTCGTGCTCGGCGACGAGAAGTGTCGGCATCAGATCACTCCCGCTTCTTTCAGCTTGCCGACAAGCTCCGCGGCGGAGGCGACCTTGACGCCCGACTTGCGGCCCGGCGGCTCGGCGGTTTTCAGCACGTCGAGCCGCGGCTTGATATCGACACCGTAGGCAGCGGGCGTCTTCTCATCGATCGGCTTCTTTTTCGCCTTCATGATGTTGGGCAAACTCGCATAGCGCGGCTCATTCAGGCGCAGATCGGTGGTGACAATGGCCGGGCTTTTGAGCTTGACCGTCTGTAGCCCGCCATCGACCTCGCGGGTGACCGACAGGGCCTCGCCCTCGATCGCAATCTTCGAGGCGAAAGTACCCTGCGGCCAGCCGAGCAGCGCGGCGAGCATCTGCCCGGTCTGATTGCAGTCGTCGTCGATCGCCTGCTTGCCCATGATGACCAGGCCGGGCTTTTCCTGTTCGACGATGGCTTTGAGGATTTTGGCGACGGCAAGCGGCTCCACGATGCCGTCAGCCTTGACCAGAATGCCGCGGTCGGCGCCCATCGCGAGTGCGGTGCGTATCGTCTCCGAGGCCTGCGCCGGGCCGATCGATACCGCGATGATTTCGGTCGCCTTGCCCGCCTCTTTGAGACGGATTGCCTCTTCGACGGCGATTTCGTCGAACGGATTCATCGACATCTTGACGTTGGCAAGCTCGACGCCCGAGCCGTCCGCCTTGACGCGAATTTTCACATTGAAATCGACGACCCGTTTGACGGGCACCAGAATTTTCATTTTTCCCTATCCCCTGGGGGGACGGCCTGCAAGCGCGCGCAACCTAATGGCGGCGCCATTGGCGTGTCAACGTAGGCTTTGCCGCACTCACCGGTTCTGCCCAGGCGCCCACAGCACGTCGCGCGCGCCCTTGTCGTTGGCATAGCGGCCGGCAACAAACAGAAAATCCGAAAGCCGATTGACGTATTTGAGCGCGGGAGCATCGACGCTTTCGCCCGGCTTGTCTTTGAGCTCGACCATGATGCGCTCGGCGCGCCGGCAAACCGTGCGCGCGAGGTGCAGATAGGCCGCGGCCGGACTGCCGCCGGGCAGAATGAAGGATTTGAGCGGCGCCAGATCGGCGTTGAGGCGGTCGATTTCGGCTTCAAGCCAATTGACCTGGGTATCTGTCACAGTCAAACGCGCGCCGCCCGGGCCTTTTTCCGCCAGGCAGAGATCGGCCTCGACATCGAACAGGTCGTTCTGGATGCGCCCGAGCACGGCATCGAACCCTTTGTCGGCGGCGGTGTGCAGCCGCACCAGCCCGATCACCGCATTGACCTCGTCCAATGTGCCATAGGCGGCAACGCGAAGGTCATATTTCTTGCGCCGTGCGCCACTGCCGAGCGAGGTGGTGCCGTCGTCGCCGGTGCGGGTGTAGATGCGGTTGAGGACGACCATCGCTTTTTTGCGGAATGCGCCGCTTCCCGATTGCGTAATAAAGCCTATTCTATACGATTGTGCCGTGGAACCAATGAGGGAGGAATTTCGTGCGTTTCATCGTAGCCGTTTCCGCCGCCGTGTTGTTGCTGATCCCGTCAGCCGCCCGTTCGGCGCCTTGCAGCGCGCCCCATGTGGCGTCTTCGCATTATGTATCGGCCGACCTTTCCAGCGCTAAAAAGAAAATGACGGCGAAGAAGGTCGCCAAGAAGAAGAAGGAAAAAGTGCAATATATGCGCGCCAACCCGAGCAAATAGGCTCGCCAGGCCCGCTCATAGATCGGTTAAGCGGCGGCCGCATCAGCGCCCCATCGCCCAGATCGCCGCCATGATGACGATGATGGCGACGAATTGCAGCAGTACGCGCAGCCGCATGAGTTTTTGCGAGCGGTTGGGTGAGCCGCCGCGCATCATATTGATAAGGCCGAGCACCAGCACGACCGCAACTGCGCCCACGGCGATCGGCACCAGATAGTAGAAAAAGTCCATCATCGCCCTTTATCTAACACCGGCGGCGGCGCGCTGCCACCGCGCCGCTTCATGGCAGAACAACGGATCATGCGGCGGCGATCCGCGCCAGCGCGCAATTCCCGCTCGCATGCGCCCTGCGCCTGAATTAGTCTTTCGCCGGTAGCGCGTCCGTGGGGGGCGTATGGCGCTTGGCGTACAGTTTGGGGCGATGCTCGATCGTATCGAGGCGGACCTGCGCGCCAGCGCTGTCCCCTCCATCGTCCCTTTTACGCTCGGAACGCCCGACGCCGACGCCGAATTTTCGCTCTGTCCGGAAATCGATTGCGTGCGCCATTTGCTGCCGCGCGATGTCATCGCCGCCGCCGAGCGCCGCGCCGCAGGGGTCGGGGTTGGAGCGGACCGTGTCCTGATCTGCGCCGGCCTGCTGACCGAAGAAGGCTACTTGCGCGCGCTCGCAGGCTCGCTCGGCATGGTGTTCGAAAGTTTCCAGAACATCCGCCGTGAAAATTGCCCGATCCCCAACGAGCGGCTGATCGAAGCGGTCGCCGCCGGATTGCTGCCGCTTGAGATCGGCGGCGAGTTTGTGCTTATCGCGGCGCCACGCGATGTCCGCCAGCTCTTGGGACTGATGGCGTCGAGGCCGCATCTGGCGCAGCGATTCCGATTGACCTCCAGCGAACGGCTGCGGCAATTCGTGTTCCGGCATGGCGCGAAAACGCTTGGGCAGCGCGCGGCGCACGGGCTTGTCGTCAAATGGCCGATATTGTCGGCCGCGCCGCAGCGATTGCGGACATCCATCGCCCCCGCCGCCACGACGGCAATCATTCTCCTTGCCCTACTCATAGCCGCGCCGGGGCAAGCGATGCTGGCGTTTGAAGTCATGCTTGCCGTCGTCTTTCTGGCCTGGATGGCGCTCCGGCTCGCCGGAATTTTCATCGTGCCACCGGACTCGATTTGGCCGCTGCGCCTGCGCGAAGATGAACTTCCGGTCTATACCATCATCGTCGCGCTCTATCGCGAGGCGGCCTCGGTTGAACGGCTGATCGGCTCGCTTGAGCAACTCGAATATCCGCCGGAAAAGCTCGACATCAAATTGGTGATCGAGGCCGACGATGTGGAAACCCGCGCGGCAATCGCGCGGCTGCAGCGCGGCCCGCAATTCGAGGTCATCACTGCGCCCGATATCGGACCGCGCACAAAACCAAAGGCGCTCAACGTCGCATTGCCTTTCGCGCGCGGCACTTTCGTCGTCGTCTACGACGCCGAGGACTACCCGGAACCCGATCAGCTTCGGCGCGCGCTCGATATTTTTTTCTCGACCGATGACGACCTCGCCTGCGTGCAGGCCTGCCTCACCATCGACAACACCGCCGACAGCTGGCTCGCCCGGCTGTACACGGCGGAATATGCCGGGCAATTTGACGTCTTCCTCCCGGGGCTTGCGGCATTGCGGATGCCGCTCCCGCTCGGCGGCTCATCCAACCATTTCCGCACGGCGATCCTGCGCAAAATTCGCGGCTGGGATTCCTACAACGTCACCGAGGACGCCGATCTCGGCATTCGGCTCGCGCGTTTCGGATACCGCTCGAGCGTGATCGATTCGGCGACCTATGAGGAGGCCCCGGCGCGATTTAAGCCGTGGCTGCGCCAGCGCACGCGCTGGTTCAAAGGCTGGATGCAAACCTGGATCGTCCACATGCGGGAGCCGCGCACGCTTTTGCGCGAACTGGGTTTGCCGGCGTTCCTCACTTTCCAGCTCATGGTCGGAGGCAATGTGCTCGCCGCACTGATCCATCCGCTGTTCATCGCCGGGTTCATTTACGCGATCGCCACCGATGCGCCGTTGTGGAGGGAGGGCATCGCGGTCTCGCTGCTCACTGCGCTCTACGGCACGACCGTGATCATCGGCTATCTAACATCGGCATTTCTCGGCTGCGTTGGCCTGCTGCGCCGCGGGCTGTTATCGCACGGCTGGGTGCTGCTGCTGACACCGATTTACTGGGTGTTGCTCTCGCTCGCGGCCTGGCGGGCACTCTATCAGCTGATCCGGGACCCCTACGGTTGGGAGAAAACCGACCACGGGTTGGCGCGGACATCGCGGCGCGCGGTAGCCGCGCATTCGAATATCGATCTCAGATATCGCCGGAGATAGCACGGCCTGCGGACGTCAGCGCAGGCGCAATGGCGTGCGGCTCCTGCTTGCGCGCCGGTTTCCAGCCCGGTCTGGCGAGGAGAAAGCCCAGGGATTCGCGCCAGTCGCGCGCGTTCGTGCGCAGGTCGCGCCAGATATCCCTCCATTCGTGGATGACGATGTTGACCGGCCCGGGAGCCTCGACCGGCTTGGTCAGGCCATAACGCACCGGCTCGTTCGGGTCTTCCTCGACGAAGGTGCCGAACAGGCGATCCCAGATCACGAGCGCCATGCCGATGTTCTTGTCGATATATTTCGGATTCGAGCCGTGATGCACGCGATGGTGCGACGGCGTGATGAATATCCACTCCAGCGGCCCCAGTTTTCCGCAGCTGTCGTGATGCACGAAGGTGCCGAATATCTGGGTGGCGGCATACATCACCAGAATGTCCACCGGCTGGAATCCGAGCCAGGCGATAGGCGCGAAGTAAAACATCCGGTACAGCGGCTGCAACACGGAAGAACGAAAGCCGGTGCTGAAATTGAAGCGGCTCGACGAATGATGCGTCACGTGCACGGCCCAGAAGAAGCGGCAGTGATGATCGACGTAATGCAGGATGTAATAGAAGAAGTCTTCGAGAACGAACAACACGAACCAATAGAGAAATCCCGAAGCTTCAAAATGAAATTCGCGCTGCAGCCAGACCCAGGTGAGGAAGACGAGCACGACGCCGCTCATCAGCAGTTCCAGCGCGCTGTTGAGACAAGTGAGGTAGATATTTGTCGCGGTGTCGGGCAGCGAATAAATGTCGCGGCGGTGCCACGCGCTCAAACCCCAATGCGCGCCGATGATGACCACATAAAGCGGCGTAGTGATCAGCAGCAGCAGTTGTTGGAGGAAGTCCGTCATGCCAAAGGCTGGCGACTAGAGATAGCGCCGCAAGTCGGTGGCCGCATCCTCCGGCCGCCGCTTGATATTGAACGGCGCGACGAAGCGGCCGTCCTTGTCCATCAGGTAGACAATGGCCGTGTGGTCCATGGTGTAGCCGCCGCCATCGGTCGGGATTTTCTTCGAATAGACCCGATAGGCTTTTTCGGTCGCGGCGATCGCGGCGGGTTTGCCGGACAGCGCGCGCAGATGCGGGTCGAAGCTCGCCAGATAATCCTTGAGTTTCTCCGGCGTATCACGTTCGGGATCCACGGTGATGAACAGCGCGCCGATGCGGTCGGCATCGCGGCCGAGCGCACGCATGATTTCAGAGACTTCGAACAACGTGGTCGGGCAGACATCGGGACAATTTGTGAAGCCGAAGAACACCAGAAACGGACGCCCCTTCATGTCCCGGTCGGTCAGCGCGCGGCCATTCTGGTCGACGAGTTCAAACGGTCCGCCGATCGCCGCAGCCGATCGAATGCCGGGAACCGTCCCGCGCCCGCTGACCAGCAGGATGACACCGAGGAAGAGCACGAGGCCGGCAAGAAACGCGGCCAGCACGAGCAGGATGCGGGAAGTCTGCGACGTCATCGCGGACATCTTTCACGCATCAGAAGCACGCGATCCATCCCGCGCGCACCATCTCGAAAAAGATCGCGGTGCCGTAATACCCCCACAGCGTCAGCGTGCCTGCGATCACGGCCGCGCCGGCCGCGGCGAGCAGCATCAGCGGCAGCGACATACGCGTGGCGGCAGCAAGATTCATGGATATTTTGCCTGTCCTGTCTTTCAGATAAGGCCGATCGCTTCGCGGGGCAACATGTCCGCGCGCCCGGCATCAGCCGCCGGTTGCGCCAGCGGCGTTAACCATAAAGGCCGATACCAATTGGGCATTTCTCGCATGAAACAGCCTTGCGTTGACTTGTATGGTTAAAGCCGCGTTGAATAGGTGCATCATTGAGAATTTAGTCCGCATTCGCGGTTGGAATGGAGAATTATATGCGTACGGTGGTGGCGTTTGCGATTGCGTTATCAGTTTGCTTGGCGGCCAGCGCCGCGCAAGCCCAGAATCAAACCCAGAATGCTCCCGCACCGGCGGCAACCGCCGCCTGCCCCGGCAACCCCAATGCGCTCGGCGTCTCGCGCGTGGTGGAAATCGACACCTCCGGCGGGCCCGGATTCGGTTTCGAGCATTTCAAGGCCTACGACTTCCTGCGCGACAAGGAAGTGGTGCTGACCTTCGACGACGGCCCGTGGCCGGGCAACACCGCGTTGGTGCTCAAGGCGCTCGCCCACCACTGCACCAAGGCGATGTTCTTCGTCATCGGCAAGCATGCCAGCTGGCACCCTGAAATCCTCAAGCAGGTGGCGGCGGCCGGCCACACCATCGGCACCCACACTTGGTTTCATGTCGATCTGTCGAACAAGCCGATCGATGCCGCGAAGGAAGATATCGAGAAGGGCATCAGCTCGGCGTCGATCGCCATCGGCGGTCCGGTCGGGCCGTTTTTCCGCTTCCCCGCGCTGCGCCACCCGCCCGAGCTGGTGACATATCTCGGCAGCCGCAACATCGGTATTTTTTCCACCGACATGGACTCCTTCGACTTCAAGATGCGCAAGCCCGAACAGGTGATCGCCTCGGTGCTGAAGCGGCTGGAGAAGCGCGGCAATGGCATCGTGTTGATGCACGACTTCCAGCAGGCGACGGCGCACGGAGCGGGGCAGTTGCTCGAAGCGCTCACGGCCGGCGGCTACAAGATCGTGCAGGTCAAAGGCAAAACGCCGGTCAAGTCGTTGCCGCAATATGACGCCATCGTGTTGAAGGAGATCGGCGGGGGCATGGAAAATGCCCGTCCGATCTCCAGCGTGGTGAAAACCATCAGCGAATAAGCCGCGCTGCGAAATCAGGCCGGTCGCGCAAACCCGCGCGGCCGGCTTTTGTTTTGCTATGATCGGGCGATGACCTGGGACTTGGCATGAACTTGGCATGTCCAAAAAACACATGAACGGCCGCGCCCGCGGCTTTATCGAAACGCACGGCTTGTGGAACGCGGAGCAGCGGCGGCAAGCGCGGGAGATCGCGCGCCGCGTCGAGCGCGACAAGCTCAAGCTGATCCGGCTCGCCTGGGCGGACCCGCACGGCGCCGCGCGCGCCAAGACACTCACCGTGCCGGCTTTTCTCGCCGCGCTGAACGGCGGCCACAACATCAATGTCGCCACCACGACGCTGGATTCCGCCGGCGCGCGCATGTTCTCGTCGTTTACCCGCGGCGGCGGCATGGGGCTGGCCGAAATGACCGGCTCGCCCAATCTCATCCTGGTACCCGATCCCGCCACTTTCCGCGTCTTGCCGTGGGCTCCCGACATCGGCTGGATGCTGGGCGACGAATATTTCGTCAGCGGCGTGCCGTTTCATTTCTCGCCGCGGCAATTATTGCGCAAGCAATTGGCGCGCTTGCGCGAACGCGGCATGAAACTCGTCGTCGGGCTCGAGGTCGAGTGGTACCTGCTGCGCGCCGCGCAGGATCGGCTGACGGCGGAGAATATCGGCGTGCCCGGCACGCGCGGCAAGCCGGTCGAGACTTCCGCGATCGAGCCCGGCTACTCCTATCACTCCGAAACCAATATGGACCTGATGCAGCCGGCCTTGAGCGCGCTGGCCGAGGCCTACGAAAAACTCGGGCTGCCGTTGCGCTCGCTGGAAAACGAATGGGGCCCGGGCCAGTTGGAATGCACCTTCGCGCCATGCGAGGCGCTGCAAGCCGCCGACAATATGGTGCTGTTCCGCACCGCCACGCGGCAGCTCTGCCGCCGTATGGGACTGTTCGCCACCTTCATGGCGCGCCCCGCGCTCAAGGGCTATTACGCCAGCGGCTGGCACCTGCATCAGTCGCTCGTCGACGCCAAAAGCGGGCGCAACCTGTTCATGCCCAACGCGAAGGGCGAATTACTGTCGCCGCTCGGGAAAAACTTCCTCGGCGGCCTGCTGCAATACGCGGTGCCGGCGACGCCATTCGCGACCCCGACCGTCAACGGCTATCGCCGCTACCGCGCCAATTCGCTGGCGCCCGACCGCATCACCTGGGGCCACGACAATCGCGGCGCGATGCTGCGCGTGCTGGGCGGGCGCGACGACCCCGCCACCCGGCTGGAGAACCGCATGGGCGAGCCGGCCGCCAATCCTTATCTCTTTATGCTGTCGCAGATCGTGTCCGGGCTCGACGGCGCAGACAACAAACGCGATCCGGGGCCGCCGGACGACGAGCCCTACACCGCCGGCCGGACGCTGTTGCCGAAGAGCCTGTCGGAAGCGCTGGATGCGCTGGAGAAGGAAGCCCTGTTCCGCGCCCAGATTGGGGATGTGTTCATCGACTATTTCCTCAAGCTCAAGCGCAATGAGCTGGGGCGATTTATGCGCTATCTTGAGGACAACCGCCTCACGCCGGGCGAAGACGCCACGGCATGGGAGCAGAACGAGTATTTCGATTTTTTTTAAGCCTGCCGCCGCCGTGAACAGGAGTGGAGCCTGCTGATGTTGGAAAAAATCTCCGGATCGCCGGTCCCCATCGGCACGGCCGCTCACTACGATTGGGACGAACTGGTGCAGGAGGACCGCGTCCACCGTCTGATTTATGCCGATCCGGCGATCTTCGCGCAGGAGATGACGCACATCTTCGGCGCGGTGTGGGTCTATCTCGCGCATGAAAGTCAGATTCCAAACGACAACGATTTTCTGACCGGCAAGCTCGGCCTGCGCCCGCTCATCATCGTGCGCGATTCGGAAGGAAAAATCCGTGCGCTGTACAATCGCTGCACCCACCGCGGCACGACGCTCTGCCGCTGGGAAAAGGGCAACAGCAAATCGTTCCAGTGCCCGTATCACGGCTGGAGCTACCTCAACACCGGCCGCTTGCGCGGGGTGCCGTGGCCGGACGGCTATGCGGTGGATTTCCGCGATCCGAAGTTCAATCTCGCGCAGGTGCCGCGCGTCGAGAGCTATCGCGGCTTCATCTTCGGCACGCTCAACTCGCAAGCGCCCTCGCTCACCGATTATCTCGGCCCCATCAAGAAGCCGATCGACGAATGGCTGGATCGCAATCCCGGCGGCAAGGTGGTGGTGTGCGAAGCCAATCGGCTGAAATTCAAAGGTAACTGGAAGCTCGCCTACGACAATTCCGCCGACGGCTATCATGTCATCTACTCGCATCGCTCGCTGATCGAGACGGAAAACCGCTTCAACACGGGCTACGAAAAGGGCATGTCGTTTTATCAAAATTCCCCCGACAAGGCGGCGATGTATGTCGCCTACACCGGCAACGGCCACCACTACAAGGACAAGCGACCGAACATCGAAAAGCGCGCCGGCGGGTTGTGGGCGATCGAATCGCTGCATCCGGGCATGGAGCATTACGCTGAGAAATTGCGCGCCAAGCTCGGCGACAAGGCGGAAGCAGCACTCGATCTCGCCGGCTCCGAGCCGGTCAACATCAATGTGTTTCCGAACCTGTCGCTGCTCGGCAACCACATCCAGGTGATCGAACCGGTGTCGTTCGAAGAGACCAATGCGGTGTGGTACGGCACAAAAATCGAAGACGTGGACGGCACTCTGGGAGCAGACGTCGTCGCCGACATCAATGCGCTGCGCATGCGCACGCAGGAGGGCTTTCCCAATTTGGGCGAAGTCGACGACATCACCAATTTCGAGCAGATCCAGCGCGGGCTTGCCTGCCTGGAAGACGAGTGGATCTACATGAACCGCGGCCTTGGTATGCCGGAGCGCTTCCGCACCGATGAACAGGGCGTGATCTACGGCCCTGCGACCGACGAAGTGTTCATGCGCGAATATATCAAGGAATGGAAACGGCTGATGATGGTCGAACCCAATCTTGTCGTGCAGCGGGAGCCGTAAGCATGGCGCCGCAAACCAAGCACGATCCTGCGCGCACGTCGTATTATGTCAGCGATGCGCTTTATCAGGAGCTGGTGGAGGGCTACGCCGACTGGCAGCGCGACGAGTTGATTGTCGAAGACCCGCGCGTATGCGCCCGCTTCCACCGGCTGCTCGACCGCGAGGCGCGGCTGCTGGATCAGCTCAAATACGAGGAATGGCTGACGCTGTACGCGCCGGAATTCGTCTATTGGGTGCCGTCGACGCCGAACGGCGGCGATCCGCGTCGCGAGGTCGCCGTGACCTTCGACGACCGCCGCCGCGTCGAGGACCGCGTGTTCCGTTTCCGCACCGGCTATGCCTGGTCGCAGGCGCCGCCGTCGCGCACCGTGCGGCTCATCGGCAATGTCGAGGTGTTCAAGACCGCCAAGCCGACGATGATGATGGTGCGTTCGAATTTTTTCATCAGCGAATTCTGGGGCGAGACGCGCACGCTCACCGGCTGGGCCGGGCATCGCATCGTCGAGATGGACGGCGTATGGAAGATCGTGGCCAAGCAGGTCAACCTGATCGAGTGCGATCAGAGCCTGCGCAATCCCAGCATCATTTTGTAAGCATCGCGCCCGGCCTGCGCGTCGATAAGCGAATGAAATCCCGCGTCCACCTCAACAGGTAATGCCTGGCCGGCTCGGGCTCACGGTCGCGCAGTTTTGCCCGGCGCCGGTCAAAGGATTCGACGAGGGTTCCGTCGAGCTGAACGAAAACCCGGCCGAGCCGGAACCGATGCCGGACGCCGCGTTGGCCGCCGATTGAATCGTCGAATTGCCGCCGAACAGGCCGGCTTGCCCGATCAACGCGGCTGCGCCGGGATTGCCGGTGGCCGACAAAGCCGCCTGCGCCTGACCCATGCCGGTTCCGGCCGCCAATTGCTGTGCGGTGTTTCCCTTCGATGCAACGAAGACGACGTCTGCTGCGAGCGATGCGTTGCCGATCAGCAATTGCGTAATCGCATCGGTCAGCCCCTGCCCGCCGTTCGGAAAGCGCGCGAACAAGGCGGCGACGGCCGGCCGCGGCGTGCCGGTATATGTGCCGTTGCTCAAGTAGCGTCCGGCCATTGCAGGCAGCGAGGCGCCGACAATTCCGAGCAAGACGAATGCAGCGGCGCAGACCATCAAAAACATTTTTCGCATGCCGCGTCCCCTTCCCCTGCAACGATCAATATTTATAGGTCAGCCCTAAACTGACGATGTGCTGATAGAAACTTTGGCCGGTCACATTGGAATCGGCATTCTTGTATTGATAGTCGAGTGTAATCCCGACATTGCGCCAGATCGAGTAGCCGACATTGGCGCCGACGAGCCAGCCATTGTCGATTCTGCTGCTGTTGACGATGGCGGTGTGGACGAAGCCGAAGCGCGCGCCACCCGACCAGCCGGATGGCATTCCGTTGTATCCTACATTCAGGATCGCGCTGGTGGACCGGCTGGCGGTCCCCACAGCGTTCGAAATAGTCGTCGAGCCCAGGGTTTGATCGATGGTTCCGCGCAGCGTCAAGAATCGTGTCGGCGTGTAGAGCAGCCGGACACCGAACACATCGCCGCTGTAGGAGCCGATGGTGTCGTTTTTCTGCCGCTGATATCCGGCGAAAACCTCACCCTGCCACATGCCGGGGCGGTCGGTTCCGACGCCGGCGGTCACGCGATAGCCGCTGGAATCACGTCCGGCGGCCTCGTATCGGCGCCAGTCCACCGACGGATCGAGGAAGGCGTATATTTGCGGCGTCACATAAAATCCAGTTCGTTCGGTCAGCGTATAAACCGTGCCGTCGCGGCTCGCGGTGACGAGCGGATTGCTGTCGAAGGATGTGTGCTGGACGCCGGTGCCCACGACGACGAACGCACGATTGAAAGTTTTTTGCACCGATGCCGAACCGGAAAACTGGTTATAGCGATCGGGACTGACCTGCGGCGAAACCGTCGTCGGCGAGGATTGCGGCGAGGTGAGCGAGAGCGCACTGTTGGGAGACGCAAATCCCAAGCCGCCGAAGACGTCGAGCTGCCGCGTGTAGTCGCCGCTAAAGCGGAACGTCACATCCCGCCGCGCTGCATAGGATTGGATGAAGCCGGCTTTGGCGTCAACCGTCGTCCTTTTATCGACCGCCGACGAGGCATAATTTTGAAGATCGAACAGGCCGTAGAGTTCAGTGCGGTGAATTCCCTTGTCCAGCTTGGCGGTAAAGCTCGGCACCACGCGCTCGCCCCAGCTCGATGCGCGGCTGTTTTGCGTCTGATTGGCGTTGGCGTTGTAAACGAACCCCATGAAAAGGCTTGGGGAGAATATCCATGAGCCGACCGGAACGCCGCTGATTTCGCGCGCCGGTTTTTTGTTGGCAGAGGCGAGCGCAAATCCGGAAGGAGCGCCTTGTGCAAATGCATCGGCGACGAAACTGCAGGCCAACATTGCGGCCGCACACACGCCCGATAGCAGGCGCCTACTCATGCCTGTACCCGCCCCCACTGTTACGCAACTCACACGCTCCGGCGTGCACGATCCGAAGCGGGACCGGCACACCCGGATTCTCGTCAGCGAAGTTTGCGCAAGCCCCCCAGAGCCAGGCGTCGCGCGGACAAAGACCGGATCGAACCGGTATGATAATGCCAGTTTGTACTCGATCGTCCAATGCGAAAACGGCGGCTCTGGGCGAAATGACGCCGCCAGGCCGCAGTCAGGCCGGCGCTCCGCCTCAAAAGTACCGTTCGGGACTCCTGATCAAATCCCCCGGCAAAATGAGGGTGCCCGACGACATCGGGTATTCCTTCATGCCCAGATCGCCCACATGTTGAATGAGAACGGTGTCGCGGCTGCCGCGGTAGCTGGCGCCGCCGGCGAGCGCCAGCGCGGTGAGAACATTGAGGCCGCTCTTGTAGGGATACTCGCCGGGCTTCTCCACTTCGCCGACGACATAGATCGGCCGAAACTGGAGAATTGTGACGGTGACCTTCGGATTTCTCAGGTATTGGCTGCGAAATTTCAGTGCCAGATCCAGTTCAAGCTGGGACTGCGTCAGCCCGACCGCCCGGATCGTCCCTGCCAGCGGCAGCGAAATGAACCCGCTCTGATCGACATCATAGTCACCGCTCAGCCCCGGCTCGTTGAACACGTTGATGCGGATTTTTTCGCCGCCTTGCAGGCGCGGTGCCGTGCTCGCGGCCACCCGCACAGCTTCGCGGTCTGCTTCACTGGCCGGACCGAGATTTGACCCGCTGCCGCAAGCAGATAGCGCAATCGCGGCCGCAAGCGCCAAGCCGTGAAACAGAAATTTCGTCATCCGATCCCGCCCAGCGCCCAAAGCGCAACTAAGATGCCCGCTGGTTCTCATCCCGGCAAGGTCGTCTTTTCTTCTTTTAGATCAATCGGTTTGCGAGTAACCGCGAAATAAAATTGCGGGCCGGTGCTGTGTCGCTGATACCAAGGGCACCGGTAATCCAGTATAACCTATTCTGTTCGCGAATGGATTGAGGATAGCGAAGGCTTGTTTTGCAGCATCGGGGTGTCGCGACCGCAGGCGGAGTTGCGCATCACAGGCAAGCGAGGGGACGAGCAGTGTAGATGCGTATGCGTTCACCCACATCGCGCGGGTCGTTTCGAATTCGATTTTCGGTTTTCGACACCCTATGGGCCGCCGCAACACCGCTGCTGGCGCTGTATATCCGCGATGCGCTGATTTTGTCATATGAAGGCGCGCAGATCGTAATTTTCTATTGCGTCGTTTCACTGGTATTTTCGCTCATCGCGTTCCTGATATTTCGCATTCGCGACGGCATGTCGGGCTATTTTTCGGTTCACGATGCGCTCAACGTGGCAAAGGCCGTTCTTTTATCCGAACTGCTGACCACCATTGTACTCTTCACCGTTACGCGGCTTGACGGCGTCCCGCGCTCGACGCCGGTGATCCACGCGCTGTTGCTGGCCGCCGGCCTCATCGCCGCCAGAACGATAATTCGGCTGTGTCAATCCGAGCGCCAACGCATTCGGCTGCAGCCGCAAACCCCGACCGAAAATGTCATCATCATCGGCGCCACGCGACTGTCCGATCGATACATAGAATTACTCCATATCTGTTACCCGGACAGACGCAAAGTTGTTGCAGTGCTCGATGATGATCCGGCGATGCACGGCCGCGCTATCGCCGGCGTGCTGGTCATGGGCCCGCCGCGTGATCTGGAATCCTTGATCGAGGAATTCGTCGTACACGGCACTCAAATCGGCCGCGTAAGCATCGGCGGCGAGCCGAATATTTTAGCCCGTGATGCGACGAACGAAATCACCCGTGTTTGCACGCAACGCAGCATCGTACTGGATAGCGTACCCCAACTGCTGGGTTTCAGCACCCCGCCGGCAGCGCCGAAGATTTCGCCATATTTCCGAAACGAACGCGCGCTGGGCTTTTCACCACCGCAATATTTCCAGACCAAGCGCTATATCGACTTTTGCGCCGCCGTGATCCTGCTGCCGCTCGTGCTTCCATTGATGCTGTTGCTTGCGGCGATGGTACTGCTCGATGTCGGTTCGCCGGTGCTGTTCTGGCAACGGCGCGTCGGCATGAACGGACGCGAATTCGAACTGCAAAAATTTCGCAGTTTGAAATGGTCATCAGATGAGCATGACCAGCGGGTACAAAATACGGAGAGGTTGTCGTGGTTCGGCCGCCTGCTGCGCCGATCGCGGCTCGACGAACTGCCGCAATTGGCACACGTACTCGTCGGCGACATGTCCCTGATCGGACCGCGCCCGCTGCTTCCGATGGACCAGCCGGCGAGCCCGGCCGTGCGGCTCTCGGTCCGTCCCGGCATTACCGGCTGGGCACAGGTGAACGGCGGCAATATGCTCACACCGGACGAAAAGAACGCGCTGGATGAATGGTACATACGCAACGCGTCCGCGCGGCTCGATTTTCTCATCATTCTCATGACCGTCCGGGTGGCGCTCGGCGGCGGGCGGCAAAACGAGCCACGCCCCGATAATCCCGCCTTGTCCGCAGCCAAACTTAAGCCCAGACATTAGGAGGCGGAGCAAGCGTGCACGCGAACTTCGAATCCAGCTTCCGCTCCATGCAGCGTATCATTTTCCTGAATCGTTTCTTTTTTCCCGATCATTCCGCCACCAGCCAAATTCTTTCCGACCTTGCGTTTCATCTGAGTGCGTCGGGACATCATGTTCATGTCGTAACATCGCAACAACGCTACGGCGACCCGGAAGCGCGGCTGCCGGCCGAAGAGACGGTTCGCGGCGTGCACATCCATCGTGTCGCCACCACCCGTTTCGGCCGCTCGGCATTGGCCGGCCGCGGCCTGGATTATCTCTCGTTCTATGTTTCGATGCGGCGTTGCGTGCTCGCGCTCGCCGGACCAGGCGACATAGTTGTTGCCAAGACAGATCCGCCATTGCTCTGTGTGCTCGCGATGCAGGCCGCCAGGCGCCGCGGCGCGCGCCTGGTCAACTGGCTGCAGGATCTTTACCCGGAGGTCGCGATCCAATTGGGAGTGCCGATGCTGCGAGGCCCCGTCGGCCGGGGTGTTACCTATTTGCGGGACCGCTCGCTGACTGCCGCCGACGCCAATGTGGTGCCGGGAGAAAGCATGGCCGCGCGCGTGCTATCGCGCGGCGCCGCACCAGAACGCGTCCATATCATTCCCAATTGGGCCGACGATGAAAGTATTGTTCCCGTACCGCACGCGGAAAATCCATTGCGTCGCGACTGGGGGCTCGAAGGCAAATTCGTGATTGGCTATTCGGGAAATCTCGGCCGCGCGCACGAATTCGATACGGTTCTTGGCGCGGCAGAGCGCTTGAGAGAGCATGCCCATGTGGTCTTTGTTTTCATCGGCGGCGGACACCAGTTCGACGAACTCGCACGCCGTGTAGCCAAGCGCGATCTCGATCGCACAGTTCGGTTCTTTCCCTATCAGGATCATGCGGCCCTGAAATATTCGCTGTCGGCTGCCGACCTGCATTGGGTTTCGCTGCGGCCCGAGATGGAAGGCCTGATCTTCCCAAGCAAGTTTTATGGAATTGCGGCGGCCGGCCGGCCGGTCATCGCCATCGCCGCGAAGGACAGCGAAATCGCACGGCTCGTGCTGAGGCACGACTGCGGCATTGTCATTGAACCCGGGAACGCGGAGGCGCTCGCCGAAGCGTTGTTGCTGTTATCGGCGGATGCCAAGCGCCGCGCGGCGATGGGCGCGAGCGCCCGGGCGATGCTCGACGTAAATTTCACGCGCCGGCATGGCTTCGCGCATTGGCTGCGGATGCTTGAGAATGTCGCAACCCCGGAGGAAGCCGGCGCAACGACAGCCTGACACCGCCCATCATCCGGTTTGCAGGAAACGGCGGCCGCCTCGCTCGATGACAAGGCACGTCAACCGGCCGGTCGCGAACGCTCCGGTGTCGATATTGATCCGGTTCGGCAGGATTTCCGGCGCTTCGGCCGGCGTGTGCCCGTGCACGACGACCTTGCCGAAGTCCATTGCGCTGCCGAGGAATTCGTCGCGTATCCACAACAGGTCCTCCTTGCTCTGGCGCTCGAACGCAACACCGGGGCGGATGCCCGCGTGGCACAAAAAATATTCGCCGGCATCCAGCGATAGCTTCAGCGACGCCAGGAATTGCAGGTGCTCCGGCGGCATCGCGGCGCGCAATTGCTCCGCGGCCTGCCGGTAGCTTTTTGCCAGCATCAGCGGCGCGACCCGCACACCGTAAGATTGCAGCGTCTCCAACCCGCCGACGCGCCGCCAGTGAGTGCCGCGCGCAGGATCGCGAAGAAACATTTCGAGCAGATCTTCGTGGTTTCCCTTGAGTGCGATATAGCGCGCCGGAAACGGGTTTTTCACCAGGAGATCGAGCACGCCGCGGGAATCCGGACCGCGATCCACGTAATCGCCGAGCGTGACGGTGAGGCAATCGTCGCCGTGCCTTTCCACGTCGCGGCGAATTTCGCCGATCATCCGGTCGAGCAGATCGGACCGGCCGTGAATGTCGCCGATGACGTACAATCTCGCCGCGCCGATATCGATTTTCTCTGTCATCGGTAAAACGATCCGCGCCCGGCCAACTATGCATTATCGCAAGCTATTGTCGCACCGTTTCAGGCAGCGGCGCGACCGATTATTAGGCGAAGACCATAGGCCGTATCGACAAGACCGCTGCGCTGCGGCTAGGTTCGCCCCTCCCAGGCGTCGCTCCCGCGGCGGATCAACGGCAGCAGCTTGCATGAACGACCGCAGCGGCGAAACGGCCTACGCGCGCGTCCTCGTCTCGCTGCTGTTGCTATGGCTCGCGGGCGTTGCGCTGCGGCTCACCATTTTGGCGGTGCCGCCGGTCATTCCCAATATTCATGACGAACTGCAACTCAGCCAGACCGAGGTCGGCATCCTCAACGGTCTGCCGCCGTTGCTGTTTGCGCTCGCCGCGGTGCCCGGCTCGCTGCTGATCGCGCGGCTCGGCGCGTTGACCGCGCTGGTCACCGGACTGCTGCTTACCGCCATCGGGTCGGCCTTGCGGGGCGCGCTGCCGAATGTCACCTGGCTCTATACGACTACGATTCTGATGGGTATCGGCGTCGCGGTCATGCAGGTGACGATGCCGCCGATGGTACGCGCGTGGCTCCCCACCCGCATCGGTTTCGCCACCGCCGTTTACACCAACGGTCTGCTGGTCGGAGAAATTCTCCCCGTCGCGCTGATGCTGCCGCTGGTACTGCCGCTGGCCGGCGGCAGCTGGCAATGGAGTTTTGTGGTGTGGAGCGTGCCGGTGGCGCTCATCGCCGTGCTCGTTGTCGCGCTGGCGCCGCGCTCAAGCAGCGCCGAAGTAACGGCAGTGCTGGCGCGGCGCAAGTGGTGGCCGGATTGGCGCGACGGGATGGTGTGGCGGATCGGACTGATGTTTGGCACCGCCAATGCGATGTATTTCGCCACCAACGCGTTCCTGCCGAACTATCTCAACTACACCGGCCGGCCCGAGCTGATCAGCGGCGCTCTCACCTCACTCAATGTCGGACAGCTCCCGGCGTCATTCCTGCTGCTGGCGGTTGCCGGCAGACTCGAACGCGTCGCCTGGCCCTACGTGTTTTCGGGCTTTGTCGGCTTGCTTGGCGTTGTTGGAATCGTATTCGGAACCGGATTGTGGATCATCGCCTCGGCTGCATTGCTCGGATTCTCCGCGGCCTGGACGCTAATCCTGGCACTTGCTTTGCCGCCATTGTTGAGCGCGCCGGACGACGTACACCGCACCACCGCCGCCATGTTCACCATCAGCTATACTTGCGCCGTGATCGTGCCGGTCGTCAGCGGCTTACTGTGGGACCATACCGGCATTCCGGCAATCGCTTTTCTGCCGATTGGGATTTGCGGGCTTGGTCTCATGGCGCTGGCGCCCGGCATCGACCGCGCCGGCAAGGTTGGCGGCGCCGGCCGCGCGTGAGTAGAATTTCCGTTTCACCGGCCGTGGAGGATTAGCATGCGCCCGATTCCGCTGGGAGCGAAAGGAACCTTCACCCTGCATGTAACGCCGGCGCATCTCGCCAACCAGTTCAAGGACGCAATGCTGCCGCAAGTGTTCGCCACCCCGATGATGATCCTGGCCATGGAAAACGCCGCGCTCAATGCCGTTCGCGCCTATCTCGATCCGGGCGAAAGCGCCGTCGGCACGAAAGTCGATGTCCGCCATCTCGCGGCGACGCCGGTGGGACATCAAGTGACGGCGAAAGCCGAAGTCACCGCGGTCGAAGGACGCCGCATTGCGTTCAACGTGAGTGCGCGCGACGAGACCGAAGAGATCGGCAGCGGCACCCACGAACGCATGGTGGTCGATATGCGCCGCCTGAGCGAGCGGCTTGCGGCCAAGCGAAAGGCCTGATCCGCGCGGCCGCGATGCTGGTAAGGCTGAGCGAGCCGCTGACGATCGCCAGAACTTTGTCCTGTTCGATCAAGCACAATCAACTTTCCCGATGTGCCACTTGCACTGCTTTTGTCGCGGTGTCTGCCTCCGCCGAGTGTGGGATCACGCGAATGGTCAACCTCCTTTCGTCGATAATCTCCAGCCATGCGTAACAACGCTCTGCATCGGGATAATCGCTGATTTCAAGGACATGGACGTTGCCCTCCCAAACGGTCCCGTTGACGCGTCGAACTTTGACTCCCACGATCTCGATCAGTGCCCCGGCAATGCAGTCGAGGGTCTGATGAACCGCCAGTTGAAGCTCAAGCAACGTCACGCCCAAAAGACAATTTTCTGTCGTTCTAGACCCAACGCTCATGCCACTGCTCTGATTGGCGCCGGCATCCGGAATTCGTCCAGTGGCGCAGCCTTCTTGTAGGCAGGCCGGCTTGTCACGCGCTCCAGCCAAGCTTCGATTCGCGGCAACCCATTCCATACATCAGTCATCCCAAGGCGCTGAATTCGATCGATCACTGGAGCTGCTGCAATATCTGCGAGCGAATACGATGAACCCGCCAGCCAGGGGCCCGAGTCCGCTAGTTTTTTGTTCATTCTGCTCAGCGTTGCCCGGAGAAGATTACGTGATTGTTCCACGGCCTTTTGATCCGGTGGATCGAGAAACATTTTTTTTAACTGAGGTATCAACTGCGGTCGCGGATGATTGGCCAAAAGCTTATCGAGATCGGCCTCCGAATATTTTTCGAATACCTTTTTCATCATCAGATTGAGCGAAGCAGGACGAATGGCGGTAAATAGCTCATCCTCCTCGACTTTCACCCAATAGCGCATTTGGGCGCGTTCCAGGGCGTCGCTCGGCTTGAGCGGTGGCTCCGGATAACGATCGTCCAGAAACTCGTTGATGATTGAGGACTCGGGAATGAGATGACCATCATGCCGAAGCGTTGGCACGACAGCTTTTTTGTTGATCGAAAGGTAGCTGGGTTTGAGGTTCTCGAAGGCCATCAGATCGATGTAGTGGCCTTTCCATGACAGGCCTTTCTCTTCGAGACAAATTCTGACTTTGAACGAACAAAACGAATCCCAAAAATGATACAGCTCAATCTCGGCCATGGTCCGTCACTCCGCTTGCATCATCCCGCTTGCATCATCCGGCCAGCGCGAATAAAATACACAGAGTATTAAATAACACCCGCTGCTCGGGCGCAACAACAAAGGATGCAGTGTGATGAGTGACACCAAGCCCATCATCCTCGATATAACCGATGGCATAGCGACGATCACGTTCAACCGGCCGGAAGTCAAAAATTCGCTCGACGTCGAGGCCCTGTCCGAACTCTTTACCGCGTTCGGGACGTGTGAGGATCGTAACGATGTCGGCGTCGTCGTTCTCACCGGTGCCGGTGACGCATTTTGCGCCGGTGTTAATCTGAAAGGCTACAGCCTCGACAATCGGGAGGAACTGCGAGCCGGTTTCCGTGAAGTTGCGATGTGGTGGCATCAAATGCTGCATCGCATGGTTCGAATTCAAAAGCCGGTTTTGTGCGCGGTCAACGGAATCGCGGTCGGCGGTGGGCTTGGGTTGGTACTCGCGAGCGACATTGCAGTTTGCAACGAAAAAGCCAGCTTCTTCGCCTCGTGGATGGCGAATGGCGTGGCCAACGACGGCGGCTCAAGCTACTCGCTGACTAAGATCGTTGGCTTCCGGCGCGCGATGGAACTGATGCTGACCAACCGCACGCTCACAGCGGCCGAGGCTGTCGAATGGCAAATTTGTAACCGGATGTACAAGAACGAAGATTTTGCGGCCAATGTCTCTAAAATTGCGCGCCAGCTCGCCGATGGGCCCACGCACTTGCAGGCTTACGTTAAAGAGACATTCCATGAAGGCTGGCGCCGCTCGCTGGAGGAATGCACCGAATATGAATGTCAGAATATTCTCAAATCGCTCGATAATCCGTATGCAGCCGAGCGCCTCGGCGCCTTCAAACGCGGCAAGCGCAATAATCCTTTGATGATCGATCTGATGTAGCCGTCCGGCAGTTATGTACCCGTCAACAGCACGATCTTACCCTTTACCTGGCGGCTGAGGATAACATCCATTGCTTTGTGAATCTGTTCCAGCGGGTAGGTCGCCATGATTTCCGGTTTGATCTGTCCGTTCTCGAACATTTTGAACAAATCCGCTACCGCCGCATCCATGACGTCCGGCTGCATCTTGAAGTGAATATCAAGCGGGGCGCCGATGATGGAGATATTCTTCAATAGAATGTAGTGGCCCTTCACTTCCGGGATACGACCGGACGCAAATCCGACGATGATCATGCGGCCGGCATATCCGACCGCCCGCAGGGCCGCGTCAAATACATCGCCCCCGACCGGATCGATTACGGCATCGACGCCGCGATTATTGGTCAACGCAAATACCTGCTCGCGAAGGCTTTCCTTAAGATCCGCCGCAGTCAGATCGATCAAGGCCTCCGCGCCGCTGGCAAGAGCGACTGCGCCTTTATCCTTCGATGTTACGCCGGCCAGGACGCGAGCGCCTTTGGCCTTCGCTATCTGGACGGCTGCAAGACCGACGCCGCCGGAAGCTCCGGTCACGAGAACTGTTTCGCCACGCTTTATTTGACCCCGAATTACAACTGCTACGTAGGCTGTATTATAAATCGTAACCATCCCCGCGCCGGTCGGAAAATCCATCCGGTCAGGCATGCGAAAACAACGCCCTTCCGGCGCGGCAAGTTTTTCAGCGAAAGCGCCGGCCGCAACCTGTGCGTTAACGCGGTCACCTACCTTCACTCGCTTGACGTTCGAGCCAATCGCAAGAACGATGCCTGCGGCATCACGGCCGGGAATAAATGGCCGATCGGGACGCGTTTGATACTTGCCCTGCAACATGAGTGTATCGGGATAGTTGAGTCCGATCGCCTTTACATCGATGAGAACGTCGCGGTCACCGATTTTGGGATCCGGAGCGTCTTCAATTTGATGTGAATTGATCGGTCCGAATTCGTGGACAACAAGGGCACGCATCTTCTCGCCTCCTATTTCGACGCTGATAACGCCTGTATTTCGCGGGCCGCCTCCAGAGCGGCATTGACGATTTCGGCATAGCCCGTACAGCGGCAAAGGTTGCCGCTCAGGGCGATACGAATATCGGCTTCTGTCGGATTTGGATTTTTCTCCAGGTAGTCTACGAGGCTCATGAGGAATCCGGGTGTGCAATAGCCGCACTGCAGGGCGAAGTTGCGATGAAAAGCGGCTTGTAGCGCCGACAAGGTACCGTCCTTTGCAGCCAACCCTTCCACCGTCTCGATCTCTTTGCCTTCGGCCTGCACCGCGAGCATCAAACAGGCACGCACCGCCTTTCCATTGACGCGAATGGTGCATGCGCCGCAAATGCCGTGCTCGCAGCCGACGTGAGTGCCAGTTGCCCCGATCTCGTGCCGGATAAAATCGGTCAAAAGCATGCGCGGTTCGGCCAACCCTTCAACCCGTTCGCCATTGAGCGTGAAGCGAACGCGATGCCGCTCGCTTTGCTTCAGGACCTGCATTGCCGCGCCTCCCCGATTACTTTCTTTCCCAATCGCCGAACCATCTCGCGCCGATACCGCGCCGTCGCGTGGATGTCGTCGCCGCCACCGAGATCCCAAGCAAAGTCGTTGAGCGCATCAGCCAGGCTATCGTCATCCATATCGTCCCATTCATGGACCGCCGGCTTGTCATCAACCCCACCAACGCCAAGTCGGATTTTTCCGTCACCGACCACAGCGGCTAGCGCGACGATGGCAAAGTCACCATGGCGGCGGGATATTTCTCGAAACGCATAGCCCCAGCCGGAGCGAGCCGCCGGGTAGCGAGCTGCCACCATCATCTCGTCGGGCTGCTTGGCCGTCGACAACAGGCCGATTTGAAAATCCAGAGCACCAACAACACGTTTTTTTCGGCGAGATCGAAGGACCACGTCTCCACCTAAGGTGGCAAGGCAGAGCGGCAATTCGGAACTGGGATCGGCATGACAGAGCGAACCGCAGATTGTTCCGCGGTTGCGCGTTTGAAAATGGCCGATGTGAGGAAGCGCTGCCGCCACAAGCGGAACGCGCTTGCGCAGAGCCGGCCATGCTTCGGCAGCAGCCTGCGTGACTGTGGCGCCAAACTCGACGTAGCCTGCGGCTTCTTTCACATACGCAAGCTCGTCTAGTGAGGCGATATCGACGACGATCGACGGTCGCACGAGCCGCATGTTCAGCATCGCCATAAGCGACTGTCCGCCCGCGATGATGCGTGCGTCATCGCCGTGCTCAGCGAGTAGATCAAGAGCGCTCTCGACCCTTTCACAGCGGGCATAGTCGAAATTTGCGGGCTTCATTGCTGTGCTCCAAACAAGCTCTTGATTCGGGCGCGCCAGGATGGAAGTGAGGTCCCGGCTCTATTCACTTCGCCAAGAGAGGCAGCAAAGCGGAGGAAGAATTCGTTGATCAGACGACGCGCGGCGGCATTGACCATGCGGCCTCCGACCATCGCCGCCTGGCCTGAAAGATGGATTTCGTATCGATAGTCGATGCGGCAACCGCCATTCTGCGGGACAAGCGTCAATAGACCCGTCCCGGATGCAGTGCCGAGCAATCCGGATAGCACTCCTTTGAGGACGGCGGACCGCGGTTCATCGAGATCAGAGAGACCGATATCGGCCTTGAAGCTTCCCTTGACCGGCCCGACGCCCAAAGTAACCGTCGCCTTGAAGGCATTTTCGCCGACGCGTTCAAGGCGCTCGCATCCCGGAATGGCTGCACGTAAACCGTTTTCATTCAACAGGGCGGACCAGACTGTCTGCGGATCGCCCGCGACATAAGCGAGGCCCTCTCCGTTGATACTGGAGCCTTTCGGCGAGGCCTTCGCAGCGACGGAGCGGCTTTTAGCTTCGTCGCCAGAAATCCATTCCAGAATCTTCGCGGGCTTTAGCGGCACAGTGATATCCCCGCGCCCGAGCGCGTCAGCGACCGCATTGGCGAGACAAACCGGCGTGCTGTACTGATTTCCTTCGGCGATCCCTTTTGCTCCAAGCCTGGTAAATGGCGAAGGCGACTGCACCGGATGCAGAATGTCGAGCTTCGGCATTTCTGCCGCCGTGGCGACCAGATAATCGGCGAAGGTGCCGGACAAAAAGCTCCCGTCTTCGCCATAGGAAAATTCTTCGTAAAGCGACGCGCCTATCGCCGCAGCGAACGAGCCGTGGATTTGACCGTCAGCGAGGCCCGGATTGAGGATCGTGCCGCAGTCGTGACTGGTAACGTATTTATCGATACGAATCTCGCCCGTTTCGCGGGCGATTTCGATGCCGCAGAAGTCGAAGCCGAAGCCATAAGCCAGAGAGGTATTGATCTCGTCACGCGCGGACGTCGGGGTAAGTTCTGGAGCGCTCCACGTGACGCTTTCGCGCAATGCGGGCGCCATTCCATCGGGTAAGCTTGCGGGCGACCAATGCGCTTGCCCCGCCACGCGATGAAGACTGAGCCAATTTTCGGCGTTATCGCGCGCAAAAACCTTGCGATCCGCAAACTCGACGTTGTCCGGCGGCACGTTGAGCGATGACGCAGCGATACGTGCAAGCTTTTCGCGCAAACGTACGGCGGCAAGATGCGTCGCGCTGGCGACGGCTGGGGCGAAACGGCAAGAATAGTTGCCGGCTGCAATCGACCATCCATCCTTTTGCGTGTCGATCTCCAGATTGACGACCACGTCCTCGATTTTAACGCCGAGCTGGTCGGCAACGATTTGGGCGAGTGCGGTTTGATGGCC
Source organism: Rhizobium sp. Q54 (assembly GCA_945861895.1). Classification (GTDB taxonomy): domain Bacteria; phylum Pseudomonadota; class Alphaproteobacteria; order Rhizobiales; family Xanthobacteraceae; genus Pseudolabrys. Next base: position 22,722 of record CAMAWF010000016.1, on the reverse strand, counting down.
CTGGCCCTGCGGCACGGAATCCGCAACCACGCTGACTGTGCCGAGGGGATCCATTGAAACGGTCGCGGCGGCCACCGCCCCATCCTTTTGTCCCGACCGTTCCCGCTCAATCCCGGTTTTCAACGTCGAGATATAGCCCATGTTGGACTGGCTCGGTTCGACAACCACGGCGAACCCAATTCCATACAACTTGCCCTGTCGCCGCGCGGTATCGCGGCGCTGGCGCAATTCATCAAGCCCGCCGCCGCTGACGGTTTCGTCGATCAAACGTTGATAGTCGCCAGAATCGATCAATGCGCCGGCCGGCGCACGGTAAGGGAATGATCCCGCCGGAATGAGGTTGCGGCGAATAAGTTCGAGCGGATCAAGCTTCAGCTCGCCCGCAATTGTATGCATCATCCGTTCGACGGCAAAATAGAGTTGAGGTCCGCCAAAGCCACGCACCGCACCGGTCGGACATTTATTTGTTACCAGGATGTGGTTGAAGACATCAACGTGCTTGATGCCATAGGCGTTGGTTGAGAGCCCATGCATCCGATAGATCGGAGCGGGCATCGGCGCGCGCAGATAGGCACCATGGTCATCCCAGTGTTTCAGTCGCAATGCGCTGACGATACCGTCATCATCATAGGCGGCCTCGATCCGCGTCACTCGGTTGGGTGCGGCACTTGCGGCGGCGAGATGCTCAAGACGATCCTCGATCCATTTGACTGGCCGCCCGGCAAGCCGCGATGCTATGCACAGAATGACGATGTAAGGGAATAGCGCCAGTTTTGATCCAAAACTGCCGCCGGAATTCGGCGGACTGCGGTGACGCAAGCGGTTCCCAGGAATTCGGAGCGCTCGCGCCATCACCGGATGCAGCGAGAACGGTCCCTGGAAATTCGAGATCACATCATAGCCGCCACTATCGAGCAGATGCTCCGCAACAACTGCGTATCCTTCGATCGGAGTAATTGAATTGCGGGGGTATGTTATTACGATCTCGCTGCGCCGTTTTGCTTCGGCGAAGGCTTTGTCGGTTTCTCCGTGCCGGAACTCCCGATAAGAGACGACGTTAGAGCCAACTGCGGGATGAAGAATGGGAGCATCGGACGCCGCCGCTGCAATGGGATCGACCACTGCAGGTAGCGGCCGATATTCGACACGGATGTGATCGAGAGCGTCTTCGGCCAAATAACGGTCGCTGGCGCAGACGATCGCCACCGGCTCACCGACGTAGCGAACCCGGTCCACTGCGATTCCGTGGTACCGCATCGGGGTCGCAAACCCAACGATGAGCGGATCGGTCATCGCCGCAACGTCTTGGCCAGTCACGACAGCGCGTACACCGGGTAGCGAAATTGCGTCCGTGACATCGATAGAGAGAATTTCGGCGTGCGCATGTGGCGAGCGGAGGATTGCCGCATGCAAGGTTCCGGCCTTGACCGGCATATCGTCGATGAAAAGGCCGTGCCCTCTAAGGAGCGGCGGGTTTTCCACCCGGAGCACCCGCTGACCCACGTAATTTTGCCGCGGCCGCTGTGCCACTCCGGCTTCGGAATCGGTGGATTGCATGTTTTTATACAGCATGTATCAAAAGGCCTTTAGCCGGTCCTAACGACCGTCTCAAGAGGCTGCAAATGCAGCTAGAACACACTCTTGACCCATCACAGCGCTTCCGGCAATCTATTATTATACGCGATGTATAAAACTGCAATCCGGAATATCAACCATGCCTTGGCTGGTAGGCGTCGATGTCGGCGGTACATTTACTGACTTCTTTGCGTATGACGCACGAACGCAAGTCGTTCGTTTGTTCAAAACCCCATCGACTCCCCACAATCCGGCGGCTGCGATCGTCGATGGTTTGCTCGAAATGTGCAATTCGTGCGGGATCGACGCTAAGTCCATCGAAAGACTTTGCCACGGCACAACTGTCGCGACCAACACGCTTATTCAGCGTAAGGGCGCAAGCGTCGCCGTTATCACTACGCGCGGGTTTCGGGATTTATTGGAGATCGGCCGCCAAACGCGACCCCATCTATACTCGCTTCAGCTTGATCATCCGCAGCCGGTGGTCCCCCGCCACCGCGTCTTTGAAATCGACGAGCGGATAACGGCCGGACCAATCGTACTCACCCCGCTCGATGAGGTGTCGCTGCAGAAGGCCGTGGCGGCGGTAAAAGCCTCCGGTGCGGAATCCTGCGCCGTATGTTTGTTGTTCTCGTTCCTCGACGATTCACATGAACGTCGTGTCGGTGAGGCGCTCAAACAAAAAAATAACGGGTTGATGATCTCGTTGTCCTCCGGAGTGCAGCCGGAATTCCGTGAATACGAACGCTTCTCGACTGCGGTATTGAACGCTTACCTCCAACCTGTCATGGACCGCTACCTTTCGTACCTGGAGGATAGACTGGCCACGGAAGCCGCAGGTGCCAAGGTCGGTATCTACCAAAGCAGCGGCGGCCTTATGTCGATCGATACAGCGCGCCGCTATCCGGTCCGCACAGCGCTATCCGGCCCGGCCGCCGGCGCCGTGGGTGGAATTCACAGCGCCCGATCGTCGAAAGAACCGGACATCATCACGCTTGATATGGGCGGAACCAGCGCTGACGTCGCCCTGATACGGGATTATGAGGCGGGGCTGGGCTTCGACCGCACGGTTGCTGGTTTTCCCATTCGCCTGCCGATGCTGGATATCCATACTGTCGGCGCGGGCGGTGGATCGATTGCCTGGTTCGACCTTGACGGATTGCTCAAGGTTGGCCCGTTAAGCGCAGGAGCAGATCCGGGGCCGGCTTGCTATGGCAGGGGCGGAACGGATGCAACCGTTACCGATGCCAATCTCGTCCTTGGCCGGTTGTCTGACAAAGGTTTGATTGGCGGCCGGATGCCATTGGATACGAAAGCCTCTCGCGCAGTCATGGCGCCGATTGCCGAGCGTTTGGGCTTTTCGATCGAGCGGACGGCGCAAGGCATCTTAGAAATCGTCGTCGCCAATATGGTCCGGGCGATCCGCACCGTCTCCGTGGAACGCGGTCACGATCCGCGCAAATACTGCCTTCTGCCCTTCGGCGGGGCCGGACCGCTTCACGCAGCCGAGGTCGCTCGCGCGCTTGGCATCTCCCGGTTCATTGTTCCCGTGGCACCCGGCATTCTCTGTGCACAAGGCCTTATTGCTTCCGATTTGAAGGATGACATCGTTCGCTCCGCACGAATCAAGCTGGAAGCAAAGGCGCTGCCGGCGCTTCGGCAGATTTTTGAAAGCCTCAAGAAGGATGCAAACGCGTGGTTCGAACGCGAAGCCATTAGCGCTGCCAATCGCAAGGTGACCGTTTCATTCGATATGCGCTACGTCGGGCAGAATTTCGAGTTATCGGTACCAGTCGGAGTTTCTGCTGGCGGAAAACTTCCGCAGATCGGCCAAATCGAAGAGCTGCGATCCAGCTTCTTCGCGGTCCACGATCAATATTATGGTTTCCACAACGAGTCCGATCCTGTTGAGGTAATCAATGTCCGTCTGACTGCAAGCGCGGCGATAACAACACTCAGCCATACCAAGCCGGGCAGAAGGAACTCATCTCGGCCAAAGCCGGCCGGATATCGACCCGTTTGGTTTGCCCAAACTCGGCCGGTAAAGACCCCGATATACGATCGTGCGGAACTTCAACGAGGTCAAACGATCACTGGGCCCGCCATCATCGATCAATTCGATTCAACGACTGTTCTTTACCCGAAAGACCACCTTACGGTGGATAACGTCATGAATCTTTTGGTTCGGATCAAATCATGAAGAAACATAAGGCAGCAATCGATCCCATCACCGTCGAGATCGTCGCCAACGGATTGCGTTCCATTGCCGATGAGACCTTTATCGCGCTGATGAAGAGCGCCTATTCCACGAATATTAAAGAAAGACGCGATCACTCGACGGCAATCTGTGACTGCGACGGGCGCCTGATCACTCAGGCCGAGGCATCATTGCCGATTCATATTGCGTCAATGACGGGACTGATGACGCACCTAATTTCAGAGTTTTCCGGCGATATCCACGAAGGCGACATCTTCATTTCAAACGATCCGCATGTGGCCGGCGGAACGCATCTGCCCGATATCAACATGGCCGCTCCGGTTTTTCATCGCGGCGTTCTCGTAGGCTTTATGTGCAACATCGCGCACCATGCCGACGTTGGCGGAATGGTGCCCGGCAGCATGGCCGGAGGCATGTCGGAGATTTATCAGGAAGGCTTGCGCCTTCCTGTGATCAAACTATTTCGCAAGGGAAAGCTGCAGCAGGACTTGCTTAATCTCATCTTGCTGAATGTTCGCGTTCCGAACGAGCGGCGGGGCGATTATTTTGCCCAAATCGCCGCCTCCCGTTTAGGCGAGCGGCGGATGCATGAAATCTTCGACACCTATGGCGCGCCGACGATGATCGCAGCGTTCAACGAAATCATTGAGCGCACGGCGAAACGAATGAAGGCCGCGATTGCCAGTATTCCGGAGGGTTCGTATTCGTTTTCCGATGTAATGGACGATGACGGTTTAGGGACGCGAGACATTCCGATTCGTGTTCGTATCGAGGTTAAAGGGGGGCACATTCGATTTGATTTTACCGGCACGTCTCGTCAAGTCCCGGGCAATATCAACGTTACGCTGAACGCAACGCAGGCCGCGGTTTGTTACACGCTGAAGGCACTCCTCGATCCTGGCGTGCCAAACAACCAGGGCATGTTGAATCTTCCCGAGATTGTTGCCGAGCCCGGCTCCCTGTTGAATGCGGTTTTTCCGGCACCAGTTGCGGCCCGCGCCAATACCTGTCAGCGGATCATCGACGTCATTATCGGCGCGCTGGCCAATGCGCTGCCGCAGCAGGCGGTCGCGGCGGCCAATGGTGCTAATACAACGGCGGTGTTCTCAGGCATCGACCCACGAACAAATTCGCATTACGTCTATCTGGAAACGCTGGGTGGAGGTTTTGGCGGTCGCGCGACGAAGGACGGCACGGACGGGGTTCAGGTCCATATCACGAACACGTCTAACCTGCCTGTCGAGTCGATCGAAATGGAATACCCGCTTATTGTGGAGAGTTACGGCTTGATCGAAGATTCAGGCGGGCCCGGACGTTATCGCGGCGGAATGGGATTACGACGGGCCATTCGTCCCGTCGGACACAATTGTTCATTCAACGGCGCCATCGAACGATCGACGCACAAGCCATGGGGCCTTTTTGGCGGAGGGGGGGGAGCGTCCGGACGATTTCTGCACATCGCCGGCGATGGAAAAGCGACGACGCTGCCGACAAAACCATCAAGCGTGCGAGTGCGAAGCGACGAAGCTCTTATCGTCGAATCGCCCGGTGCAGGTGGATATGGTCCGCCTAGCGAACGTAACCGCGATGCGATTGCGACGGACAGCTTGGGTGGAAAATTTTCCGCAGCCTACATCGATCGGCATTACATTATTCCGCGTGCCGCCGAATAATCTTGATAGAAAATAGATCCGTGGATTTTCGTATTCCGAAGCCGATCACGACGCTTGACCTGACGATGTCCGATGCTGCGACGATTCGTGTTCGCCGGCACGGAAACAGCGCCGGACCGCGCGTCATTCTTTCGCACGGCAACGGTTTTGCGATTGATGCTTATTTTCCTTTTTGGCAACAGTTGCTGCGCGACTGCGATGTCGTCGTTTACGATCAGCGAAACCACGGCTGGAATCCGCGGCATCCGAGCGGACATACGCAGCAACAGATGGCTGACGATATGGAGGTGGTTCTGCGTACTGTAGCTGCGGAGTTCGGCGAACGGACTACTGCCGGCGCATTTCATTCACTATCGACGATCGTCAGTTTGCTGCACGCTCAGAAATACGGAATGCATTTGGACGCGTTGATTTTATTTGATCCGCCTCTCGCACCGCCACCAGGTCATCACCTGCACAGCGTAGCGCGCAATTTCGAATTAGCGCTCCACGACTGGGCACGACAGCGTCAGCGTTGCTTCCAAAACGCGAACGAACTTGCAATGTATTTTCAAGGGACGCGCCGGATGCGGCGCTGGGTCCCCGGCGCATTCGAATTGATGGCCCGCTCGATCACGCGGCCGTTGAGTGAAGGCGGCGTCGAGTTGGTCTGTCCGCCGGAGCTTGAGGCTGAAATCTATGTACAGAATTCCAATGCGCCGGCATGGTCCGTCCTGCCCAGCGTTGCCGGCGAAATCTTTGTCGTCAGCAGCGATTATAACGCCGCGGACGTTGACCCTCCGGGCCTAGTAAGCAAGGCGCTGCATATGGATTTCGGAATTGACGTCGTAGCCGTCCCAGATACGGGACACCTGTTGCAAATCGAGCGGCCTAAGGAGGTAGAAAAGATTGTGCGCGATCACCTGTGTTCGCGCGGTTTTGGCATACCAGCATCCGACTAAGCGCTTGCGCCAAGCGACACGGTGCTGGCTAGATTACTATTCAAATACCGATTGATACGATCGCGGAAAAGATCGGTATGAACGCGCGCGAGTACGTCTGCCTGATCGACTTCTTTGTTCTCGATTGCCGTAATCATTGCATCGTGCTGGCGGACAACCTCCATGTAGTAATCTTCATACGCCTCTCCCGCCCGTGGTGCATAAGCAAAAGCGGTGCGCGCAAGACGAAGGCTGACGGCCAGGAGCGATGAATACAAGCTTTCGAAATAACGATTTCCGCAGGCGCGTCCGATGGTGATGTGAAACTCCTTGTTGGCGTCGCCCATGCGATCGCTATCGCCGTTCTTGGCGGCCTCAAGAAATACCCTATTTATCTCGCGCATCTGGGCGACGTCTTCCGAAGTTCGCCGGATGGCCGCCCAACGGATCGTCGCTCTCTGGCAAAGCTCCAAAGCTTCAAAAAGTTGCGGCACGTCTGCAATGTCGATGTGCGTCACCCGTGCGCCGCGATTGGGCAACAGTACGATCAATCCTTCGGATGCGAGGCGGATGAGAGCTTCTCGCACCGGCGTGCGTGACACGCCAAACCGCTCCTCAAGACTCGCTTCTTCGACGTCCGTGCCAGGCGGTATACGAAGACCGATGATATCGTCGCGCACCTGCGTGTAGACACGCTGGGTTCCCGTCCCTTTTGGACGGCCGATACGCCATTGCGGGGTCTGGTTCGGGCCCTCGGTAAGGTTTGCGGATGCAACCGCGGCGGGCGAGTTTGCCGGACCGCCCCTGTTCTTGCGGGCCCTGCGCCCTTTGCCGCTGCGTGCCATGGATGCTCCCTATCACCCGCGTGTCAGGCATCCAAGTCCATGGATGCCATTTGAAAACGCGTTCCTCATAATATACTCTGTGTATAATATAGCATATGGGTCTGGAGGCCCGATTCTCAGCCATGCCATTTAAGCTGCTCCGTCAAGGATTTCGGCGCACCAAGGCGCTTGACCGCATCTTGCCGGTGCAGCAACCGCTGGCTCGAAACTACGACGTCATCATCATCGGCGGCGGCGGTCACGGACTGGCCACAGCGTATTATCTCGCGAAATACCATGGAATTCGCCGGGTCGCCGTCCTCGAACGGGGTTACCTCGCCGGCGGCAACACGGCGCGCAATACCGCGATTGTACGCTCAAACTATCTGACCCCCGAAGGCGTGGCGTTTTACGCGGAATCCATTTCACTTTTCAAGACACTGAGTATCGAGCTCGATTTCAACATCATGTATTCGGAACGCGGGCATCTCACGCTCGCGCACACCGACGCGGCAATACGGACATCGCGCTGGCGCGCCGAAGTTAACAAGCACCTCGGCGTCGATTCCGAGTTGATTAGTCCCGACGAAATCCGGCGCCTCTGCCCACAGCTTAATCTTAGTAGCAAGGCGCGTTATCCGATCTTGGGAGCGCTATATCATCCGCCCGGCGCGGTCGTTAGACACGATGCAGTGGCGTGGGGCTATGCGGCAGCCGCAGCACGGCTCGGTGTCGAGATCCACGTCGATACTGCAGTTACCGGAATCATCAAGGACGGGAATCGAGCCATCGGTGTGAAAACCTCCCGCGGCACAGCGCACGCTGAAAGAATTTTGCAGGCGGTCGCCGGTTCCAGCTCGCATGTCGCTGAAATGGCTGGATTCCGATTGCCGATCCGCACCATTCCTCTGCAAGCCTGCGTGTCGCAACCGCTCAAGCCATTTCTCGATCCGATCATCGTTTCAGGAAGTTTGCACGTCTACGTTTCGCAAAGCTCGCGCGGCGAGCTTGTCATGGGCGGGTCGACCGACCCCTACCCGCTATACGCCTCCCGCTCGACGCTCGAGTTCAAGGAAGGATTGATGGCCCACATGCTTGAGCTGTTCCCCTTCCTCGCGGAGATAAAAGTCATGCGTCAATGGGCAGGGATCGCCGACATGACTCCGGACTTCAGTCCAATCATGGGTGTCACGCCTGTAGACAATTATTTCATCGACGCCGGTTGGGGAACCTGGGGATTCAAAGCAACACCGGTATGTGGCAAGCGGCTTGCCGAGATGATTGCAAATGGCAGGCCGCCGAAACTCATCGAACCGTTCGCGCTCAACCGATTCCAACGCTTCGTTCAGATCGGCGAACGCGGCGCGGCTTCCGTCGGCCACTGAGACAGGCGAATGAAAATACTCAATTGCCCGCTGAACGGGCCGCGCAACATCTCAGAATTTGCCTGCCTAGGTGAGGTGAAGACCGTGCCGCCACCAGATGCTGGAACGGCCGATTGGGCGAACTTCGTATTCACCGAACGTAATGCGGCCGGCCTCGTTCGCGAGTGGTGGATTCACATCGCGACAAATTACGTGTTCATCGTCGATCGTGACACGCTGACGGAGGAGACCATTAGAACCTACCGCGTCAACGATCCGCTGCTTTCGCAATCGTTAGGCCCGGGCGGTACGAAATGACGCATCCGCCCGGACACCGTCTGCCGCCCCCAATGGGCACATTGATCGAACGCCAAGCGCCCCTAATGTTCTCGTTCGAGGGCATCCGATACGCCGCTTATACCGGCGATACCGTTGCAAGCGCTCTAACTGCAAACGGCATCAGCGTTCTATCGAGATCGTTCAAATATCACCGGCCCCGCGGAATCGTCAGTCTAGCCGCCAGCGAGGCGAATACGTTGGTCGAAGTCAATGGCGTGCCAAATGTATTTGCTGAACGGCATATCCTCTCCGAAGGTGACTGCATTCGCGGTCAGAACTATCTTGGTTCGTTGTCCTTTGATTGGAATGCTTGGATTGGCGCTTTTGGGCGATTTTTGCCGATCGGATTCTATTACTGCAGCTTTTTCCGGCCTCAAGGCGCGTGGCGATTCTGGGAACCCGTTATCCGCAGAATGGCCGGCCTCGGCCGGGTTAATGTTGCAGCCCATCACGGCTACTACGATAAGGCCTATTTGTTCGCCGACGATGCCATCATTGGCGGCGGCGCCGCGGGACTAAGTGCGGCCATCGCCGCGGCGGAGAAAGGCCGCCGCGTGGTGATTGTCGATGAGAACCCGGTGCTCGGAGGCGCGCTTAACTACGGCCGCGTCGATGCGGACGGCATGCGCGCCGGCGATGAGCGGAACCGGCTGTTGGCTCGCATTAAGACGTTTAGCAACATCACCATTCTTGCCGGCGCCCGTTGTGAAGGTTGTTTTGCGGATAATTGGCTTTCCATCGTGCAAAGGCAGCGCTTGTACAAATTGCGGGCCGGACGCGTAATCCTTGCGACCGGCGCGTTGGAGCAGCCGGCGGTATTTCGCAACAACGACCTGCCGGGCGTCATGTTTGGCTCCGCCGCGCAACGCCTGATCCGCCTTTACGGTGTACGGCCGGGCAAACGTGCTGTGGTGCTGACCGCGAATGATTTCGGCTATGGCGTTGCACTGGACCTCGCTGACGCAAATGTCGATGTCGTCGCGATTATTGATCTTAGGCATGGGTCTCCCGGCGGCGTTATGAAATCCGCCGCTGCCGCCCGTAAAATCAGGATCGACACTGGAGCCGCCATTTCAGAAGCGCTCGGCCGAGGAACGGTGCGCGGCGTGCGCGTGGTTCGGATCGAACCTGACGGCAGCGCAGGAGCGGCGTTCGAAACAATCAACTGCGATCTTGTCTGTGTGTCGGTCGGATTCGCACCAAACCTAGCGCTCGCAGGTCATGCCGGCGGCCGACTTGTGTACGATGCGCAGACCGCAATGCATCTGCCCACGAATCTGCCGGCGGAAATGGCTGTCGCTGGATCGGCCAACCAGCATTTTGATCTCGATATGGCAATCGCCGATGGTTCGCGCGCGGGACGTGGCCCTCAAGGCGCTGAACAGTTTGCAGGCGATCACAGCGCCTACGGTGTAACGCACCCGCGGCCGTTGTTCCCACATTCGAAAGGCAAGGAGTTCGTCGATTTTGACGAAGATCTGACCGTCAAAGATATCCTCGATACGATCGCCTCGGGCTTCGAGGATATCGAGTTGCTCAAGCGTTATTCGACCGCGGGTATGGGGCCTTCGCAGGGGCGTCATTCGTCCGTCAACACCATCCGGCTCACGGCTCGCGCCCGCGGTAAATCGGAAACGGATATTGGCACGACCACACCGCGCCCGCCTTATTCTGGAGAAAGCTTTGGCGTTCTCGCGGGCCGAAGCTTCGATCCGGTACGCCGCACGCCAATGCACCACCGTCACCTCGACGCCGGTGCGCAAATGATGGTCGCTGGTTCATGGCTGCGGCCGGCCTATTATGGCAAGACACAGGAAGCCGATAATGCGATCGTCAAAGAGGTAACGAGCGTGCGTTCGGGCGCGGGCCTCGTCGATGTCTCGACCCTTGGCAAGCTTGAAATTCGCGGACCGGATTCTCCCGAATTCCTTAACCGCCTTTATGTTACCGGACATCTCAAACAGCCCGTCGATCGCGCCCGATATGGACTGATGACCGATCAGACAGGGACCATCGTCGATGACGGCGTTATATGCAGACTCGCCCACCGACACTTCTTTGTAACCGCCACGACATCCGGCGTCGATGCAGTAATCCGCTCGATGTATCTGTGCAACGCGCAATGGCAGCTCGATGTGGACATTACGAATGTGACCGCCGCCTATGCCGCGGTCAACGTCGCGGGTCCGCAGAGCCGAAAGATCCTCGCTGAGGTCTGTAACGATATTGATCTGGACAAGGATGCTTTCCCGTATATGGGCGTTCGCGTCGGCCATGTCGCGAATGTTCTTGCCCGCGTCATGCGCGTTGGGTTTGTTGGCGAGCTTGGATATGAAATTCATGTGCCGGCCGGCTGCGGCGAATTTATCTGGGACCGACTGCTGGATGTGGGCCGCAAATGGGGCCTCATTCCGTTCGGCATCGAAGCCCAGCGCATCCTTCGCCTGGAAAAAGGACACGTTATCGTCGGCCAAGACACCGATGGGCTGACCAATCCGCTGGAAATCGGAATGGGTTCAACTGCTGCGGCGAAGCCGTTTTTCGTCGGTGGTGCGGCACTCAATGCTCACGCCCAACGAGGCCTCGGGCGCAAGCTCGTTGGGTTCAAAGTAGAAGATGGCAGCCTGATGCCAAAAGAATGCCATCTCGTTATTGAAGGCGGCGAAATTTCTGGCCACGTCACATCGTGCGCGCGATCAGCGGCTGTCGGCGGAATTATCGGGCTTGCTTACGTTCGTCCGCATCAATCGGAGATCGGGGAGAATTTCACCATTCGCGTGGACGGCGGCCGGCTCGTCTCGGCTCGCGTTGTCACGCTTCCGTTCTATGATCCCACCAACGAGCGGCAGAAACTATGAACCCACAGTCCTTCGCCCGCCGCAGCTTCGTATATCGCCGCCTGCCGGAAAACGAGTTCGCACACGAGAGCATTGGTGATGCGGCCGTGGCGAAAACGTCAAAATTTTACACAGAGCGGACGGATCTTAATCTTATCGATCTCTCAGTGCTGCCACGCTGGGGATTGAAGGGCCGTGGGTCGTTGGTCTGGCTTGAGCAACTCGGGGCACAGATGCCCGCTGCCGATAACCTCGCAATCGTCCAGCGAGATGGTTCAATCGTGGTACGGCTTTCGCCGGGAGAAGCACTTGTTCTTGCCCCATTTCGTGGCGAGTGCGCACTCGCCGAAAAAATCAACAGCTTGCCTGCAGATGGATCTGGCGCTTGCTACCCGGCTCCTCGTCGCGACAGTCACTGTTGGTTCGCCGTGACCGGACGGCGCACTTCAGACATGTTCGCCAAGCTCTGCGCAGTTGATCTATCGCAGGATCGCTTTTCGAATGGGCGCGTCGCACAAACAAGTGTTGCCCGGCTTTCCGCCATAGTGATCAGGCACGACTTAAATGGATCGCTGGCTTTCTCCATTCTGGCCGATAGCGCCAGCGCGGAGTATCTTTGGGATTGCCTTTTGGACGCGATCACGGAATTCGCCGGGGTCGTATGCGGGATCGATGCGCTCGGGATACCGCATTCGGTCAAGCAAGGAGATCGCGAATGACCACTGCACCAACACCAGACAAGATTGTCGGGAAGTCGATTTTGCGGCTCGAAGATCCCGCTTTGTTGCGTGGGCGCGCGCGTTTTGTTGACGATCTACCCGTGAAACCGGGGACACTCCACGCGGCAATCCTGCGCTCTCCACATCCGCATGCGGAGATCCTCGCGATCGACACCAGCAAAGCGCAGCAAGCTCCGGGCGTCGCTGCCATCATCACGCGCGATGATGTGCTGGCTTACACCGATCCGTTCATTATCGGACTGACGACGCCGCTTGAGTATCATTGCCTGGCAACGGATCGCGTGCGGTTTATCGGCGAACCTGTGGCGGTCGTGCTTGCATCCAACCGCTATCTGGCCGAGGACGCGCTCGACCTTATCAAAGTCGAATACCGGCCTTTGCCGGCGATTGTCGACCCGGTCGCCGCGACAGCCTCTGATGCCCCGATTTTGCACCCGAAAGTCGGCTCCAACATCATCGTCTCGCGCGATTTCGTGCACGGCGACGTGGCCGGCGCATTCGCGAGAGCGCCGCATAAAACGGAATTGACCGTGCATTTTCCGCGTAATTCGTTGCCGCCGATGGAGGGCTTTGCCGTTATTGCAGAATATCTCTGCGAAGAGGATGGCTACGATACGCTATCTAATTTTCAGGGTCCTTTTTCGCTGCACACCGTCATGACGCGGGCACTGCGGGTGCCAAGCAATAAGTTGCGCATCCGCACCGCGCCAAATTCTGGCGGCGCCTTTGGCGTAAAGCTCGTGCTGTATGTTTCGATCGTTTTGATGTGTCTCGCGTCGCGGATCGCAAAGCGTCCGGTGAAATGGATCGAAGACCGGCTCGAGCATCTGGCTGCCGCCAACTCGATTGCGAACCGGACCTGCAAGGTCGAAGCGGCATATGCCGACGACGGCGAGGTGTTGGCGATCCGCTATCATCACTGGGACGACCATGGCGCCTATTTGCGTGCACCGATGCCGGCGCCAACCATTCGCTCACATGCTTTTTGTACCGGGGCCTATGCTATTCTGGCCGCCCAAGAGACAATCGACGTGATAGTGACAAACAAGACGCCGACGGGAGCCGTGCGTGGTTTTGGCGCGCCGCAAATCCATTTTGCGCTCGAACGCATGATGCATCAGATTGCGGTCGAGCTCGGAACCGACCCTCTGGATATCATTCGCCGTAATCTTATTCCGGCAGATGCCTTTCCATATCGGGCAGCCGGTGGCGGGCTTTACGATTCCGGAAACTATGCCGCCGCCATAGAGGAAGCGACGCAAAGCGGAGAGTTGATCGAACTCAAACAGCGTCGCGATCACGCGCGAGCCAACGGGAAACTGTATGGCATCGGCTATGCCGCTGTTATCGATCCCGGCCAGTCGAATATGGGCTATATCGCTACGGTCAAAACCCCGGAAGAGCGTCGCGCGATCGGCCCAAAGAACGGCGCAATCGGAACCGCGACTGTTGCTGTCGACCCATCCGGCGGCGTGATGGTGACGGGTGATTCCTTGCCGCAAGGCCAAGGCCACCGGACGGTCCTTGCCCAAATCGTTGCGCAACGGCTTGGGCTCAAGCCTGAGAACATCGGGGTTAATCTGGAACTTGATACTCAAAAAGACGGGTGGTCGATTGGCACCGGAAACTATGCATGCCGGTTCGGACCGATTTGCAGCACGGTCGCCGACATGGCCGCAACCAAAGTGCGGGACAAGCTTGCCCGCATTGCCGCTGGACGATTGAATGTGCGCGCCGACGAAATCGAATTCGGCGGGGGCCGAATCTTTGCGCGCGAGAACCCCGGTAATAGTGTTTCGTTTCATCGCGTGGCCGGCGAGGCGCACTGGTCGCCTGGCACGCTGCCCGCCGACCTTACGCCGGGCCTGCGCGAGACCGTGCAATGGTCTCCGCCTCAACTCACGCCGACAACGGACGACAATCAAATTAATTCAATGGCAGTTTATGGTTTTGGTTTTGATTTTTGCGGCATCGAGATCGACCCCGATACGGCCGAGATTCGCATCGACAAGTACGTGACCATCCACGACTGCGGTCCGCTGCTCAATCCAGGAATTGCGGAAGGCCAGATAGGGGGCTCGTTTGCATATGGCCTCAATACGGCGCTCTACGAGGAGTTCGTCTACGGTGACGACGGCAGCTTCCTATCGGGCACTTATGCCGACTATTTGGTCGGCACGGCACACGAAATCCCTCGTTTCATGAGCTTGCACCCGGCTGTTGGCTCTCCATCGCCCTGGACCGCATTCGGTACAAAGGGCGTCTCGGAGGGCAATACGACCAGCACGCCGGTCTGCATCGCCAATGCGGTCGCTGATGCCCTTGGCCGAAACGATATCCGGCTTCCATTGCGGCCATCTCGCGTTGCCGAATGGATTCATGACGCCGAAAAACCGCCACGACAACCGCAGGCGCCCAACCGCCGCGGCCAACTTTCGCTGACCGGAACAGGCTCGATCGTCGTCCCGGCGGCCCGTGAGCAGGTATTCCAGATGCTGCTGGATCCAGAACTGCTGGCGCGGGTTATCCCAGGCTGCCATGAGTTGACTGTATCGGGACCGAATGCTTATCGCGCCAATGTGTCGCTCGGCGCAGGCCCGGTGCGTGGCCGGTTCGACGCCGATGTTCGTTTGAGTGAGTTGTCTCCACCGGAGTCGGCAAAACTGGAGGGCCGAATTATTGGTCCCCTCGGTGTGGCGAACGGCATCGGGCATATCAGGCTGTTCACTGTCCCCAACGGTACGCGTACTGAGTACGATTACGAGATCGCAATTTCAGGCAAGGTCGCCTCGATCGCCGGCAGAATGCTCGACAGCGGAGCCAAAGCAGTGGTGAACCTGTTCTTCCGGAGATTGGTTGCAGTTGCGGAAGGCACGGACCGCCTGCCCTGGTGGCGGCGACTCTTTGCCCGAATGAGCGCCAACTAGATTTCTAATCGGCCGCTCAAATTGCCGCGGCATGCGACTTTTTCGGCGGGACCGCGATCGCCTCATCGCCAACATACGCGCTGATAACTGCCGGCACTTGCTTAACTTCGTTCGGTGTTCCGCTGGCAATGCATTCACCGGCATTCAGAACATGCACACGATCGGCAAGATCGCTCACCATCTGTAAATCATGCTCGATCCACAGAATCGAAACCTCCCAGTCAAATCGAAGACGCAGAATGAAACGGGCAAGGTCTTCCTTTTCATCCCGTGTCAGGCCGCTGCCCGGCTCGTCCAAGAGAAGCAGTTTCGGATCGGCCGCCATCGCGCGCGCGAAACCTACAATCTTCTGCTGACCATAGGGTAGATCATGCGCGCGCACATGGCGTAGCGGCCAAAGCTCGAAAAAATCGATGACACGCTCCACTTTCTCGCGCTCTAACAACTCGCGGCGACGCGCGGGACCGAAAAAGATTGCCGCGCCCAGGGCCGTTCCACGAAAATGCTGATCGCGCGCAACCAGCAGATTTTCGAGAACGGACAGAGATGGAAACAGCTCAAGGTTTTGAAAGCTACGCGCGACGCCGGCGCGCGCTACCCGTTCGGGCGACCACCCGATTATATTATCGCCGTCAAAAGAAATTTGGCCCGCCTGTGGAGCATAGATTCCGCTCACGCAATTGAGCAGCGCGGTCTTTCCGGCCCCATTCGGCCCGATCAGCGCCGTTACCTTACCGCGCAGAACATCAAGTCGCACGTTCCGCAGGACCTGCAACCCTCCGAAACTCAACGATAGATCTTCGATTTCGAGAATACAATCCATTGCCTAATGCCACCGGCGGACGCGGCGATATTGCTTGACGTCGCGATATCCGCGCTCGCGGTCTTCCTTTTGGCCTAGATAGAATTCCTTGACGTCTCCGTGCTGCAAGAGATGCTCGCGCGAACCGGCGAAGACCACGCGTCCGTTTTCAAGGATATAGCCGTGATCCGCGATCGAGAGCACTCCGCCAACGTCCTGATCCACGATCAGAACAGTTAGTCCAAATTCGCGATTAAGTTGCGCCAACATATCGAGAACCTGGCGGCGCATGATCGGTGCAAGGCCGAGAGAAGCCTCATCGACAATCAGTAGCCGTGGAGCGGTCAGTAGACAGGCGCCGATGGCAAGCATTTGCCGTTCGCCTCCCGACAAAAAAACTGAAAGCTGATCGGCGCGGCGCGCAAGCGCCTCAAACAGGTCGAGGATGTCTTTGATTGAACGATATCTTCGGCACCGCCCGGGCTCATCGCCGCGCAACGTCGTGGCGGTCAAGGCCACCTCAAGATTTTCGCGCACCGTCAGCGTGTCAAATACCTTGTCTCGTTCGGGAACAAATGCGATGCCGAGCCGTGCGGCTTGGTAGGGGCGTAATCTGGCAATCGATTGCCCCGCGAAACGAATGCGGCCGTCGGTGATGCGAACGTTTTCCGTCGGCAGAAAACCGGAAATTGCCCGGACCGTCGTGGTTTTTCCGGCGCCATTGAGGCCGACAAGACCGACGATCTTGCCCTCACCAACCGAGAACGAGATGCCCTGGATTGCCCGAATCACATGCCCATAGACAACTTCCAGGCCCTCAACCTCCAAAAGTGCGGTCATCGGTTACCTCGATCGACGCTGCGATAGCGGAAAGGCCAATCGGCGGCGGCCGCGCTGAAGCGCCGCCACAATTCGGCCAGTCCACGCGGCTCGAACAGCAGGAAACCGACAATCATTGCGCCAAACGTGATCTGATGTATGCCGGCCAGTACATTGGCGCGTATTTTTAGATCAAGAAGCAAGAACATCTGATCGAGCACGTGTGGCAACAAAGTGATGAACACAGCGCCAAGCACGGAACCAAGAACCGAGCCGACGCCTCCGACGATGATCATTGCCAAATAAGCGATGGCAAGACCCAAATTGTACGTCTCGAACGAAAAGGTGCCGACATAGTAGGCGGAAAGCGCGCCGGCGAACGCCACCACCGCGGAGGTGACCGCAAATACGGAGAGCTTTGCCTTTGCAACTGGAACGCCGAGTGCTTCGGCGGCCAGGTCGTGTTCACCAACGGCGGTCCAGCGGCGTCCAATAAAGCTGCGCAACAAATTTAGCGCGCCGAGAACGACGATCGCTGCGACCACAACAAGGAAATAATACCATTGCGTTGGCGTCTTCAATATCAAGATGCCGAGACTCGGAAGCGGCAGGATAATGCCCGACGAATCGAGAAAAACGGCCTGCACAAACGAAAAGATCGTCGTGACCGTGAAATGTAGAACCAAAGTGGTCACCGCCACGTAGAGCACGCGGAGCCGAAGCGATAGCAGAGCAATGAAAAAGCCAGCGATGCCGCCGGCGACAGCAGCCGCCGCAAGCGCGACGGGAAACGGCACGTCATAGGCCCGTTGCAGGATCCCCGCAGTAAAAGCACCAATGCCAAGGAATGCAGCTTGTCCAAGGGACACCAGGCGCGCGTTTCCCGTCAGGATATTGAGCGCCACCGCGGCGATAACGGCGATCAGGCTGACATTTGCAAGATGCACCCAGAACACCGAAGCCACACCCGGCAGCAGCAGCAATGCCAAGGCACCGAGCAATACGGTCAGCCATTGCGCACGACCGCGACGCAAAGCGATCGTCCGACCCCTGCTGGTCGGTAATGACGATGGAATGCGCTGCGTATTCATGTTGATACTCATACCCGCCTGATCTCCTCAACGGTGCCGAACAGACCCCACGGCCGCACAATGAGAATGACCAGCAGTATGGCCACCGGCGCGATCAATACGTAGCGCGGATCGATGTACCGCGCCGTCAAGGTTTCGGCTGCTGCGACAATGAGTGCGGCGATGACCACGCCCTTGAGGCTATCCATGCCGCCGATCAGACAGGAAATAAGCGCACTAATGCCAATTGCCGATGCCGAGAGCGCCACAAACGAACGTTCGCCGTGGAGAACTCCAGCGAGACCGGCAGCCAAGAGTCCGACGATCCAACTCAACGCCACGGTTCGGTCGACATTGAGGCCGCGTTGCGCGCTGAGCGTGACGCGTTCGGCCACGGCACGCATTTGCAGTCCGAGATTGGTCAGCCGGTAGATCACCGCGATGACGGCGATCGAAAACCATGCGCCGATCGTTGCCACGACATCCGGAGTCGGTAGCTGAACTTGTCCGATGGTCGTGAATGCCGGAAGACCGGCGGGGATTGCGATCATACCGCCGCCGAACAGGACGATCATGAGACCGTTGAGGATGACGGCGATGCCAACGGTGATCATGAGCCCTACATGCGGGGGCTCCCCCATGACGCCCCGGATTGCGAACCAGAAAATGACAAAACCGAGAACCGTTGCGGCGCCCATGCTGAACAGGACCGCAACGGGAAACGGCAGACCGTATTGGATCGAAGTGGCAGCGACATAGCCAATAAAGATGGCCATTTCACCCGAGGCGATATTGAGAACCCGGCTCGTGCGATAGACGAGCACAATCCCGATGCCGAGCAAGGCGTAAATGCCCCAGCTCGCCACGGTGGTCAAAACTAAGGCTACCAATGATCCCTCCGATCGCGCGGCTGGGGCCTTAGTTTTATTGCTTGCGCAAAGTTGGAGTAGACGACGCTTCCTGCCAATCCGAAACGGGCAAGAAGCCTTTCTTGGCAGCATTGTATTGGAAAACGCGCCACCAGGATTTTCCGTAATGGTCCTTCGACGCGAATTGAATCGGACCACCCATGAGCGATCCCATTTCAACCTTGATATTTTCGATCACTGAATTGAGCTTTTCGCCGGAACATGGATAACCGCACTTCGTGAGCGAGGCTTCCATGACTTTGCCCAGCGACCAGCCCATAATGGTGGTTGTCGATACCGGTGTCTTCTTGCCGTACTTCTTGGCGACGGCACGAATCTCATCCAGTTCTTTTCCAGAACTGTCGGGAGAAGAAAATCGGCTGACAATCTGAAGCTTGTCGAGATCGCCGACGCCGCTGAGCGCATCGATCATCGGCGTTTCATTCAGGCCGTGCGCGCCCATAAGGATCGGGCCGTTATAGCCGGCTCCGCGAAGAGCCTTGATAAGGCCAACGTTTTGGCCGGCGCCTGCATGCGCAACGACGATGGTCGGGTTCATTGACATCATGCGTTGAGCAATAGCGCCAAACTCGGTCACCGTCGGTGGAAAGAGAACCGTTCCAGTTTCCAGGCCTCCCGCGGCCGCAGCGCCTTCCGTGTACTGGCATGCTGCGACACCGCCAGGCGCCTCAATGCTGTTGCAGATCATTTTGCCTTTGCCGTTGGCCATCTTGGCCGCGAGCTTGCCGGACACCTCGCCGGCGATCTCGAAAACATGACCCGCAGAGTATGCAAACGGCAACGGATTTGGCGGCAATATTTCCTTGATGCCGCTGAACATCGCGATTGCCGGAATGCTATTGCGCGCAGCCGTCTGATAGACCGCAAGATGCGTACGGCTGACACTCATGCCCCAGATGCTGTTGACGCCCTCGGACGTCGCCAGCTCGACCGCATTGGAAGCCGCACGCGTCGCATCAAGGCCGTCGTCACGAACTGAAAGCTTAACCTGAACCCCGTTGATTCCCCCGCGGGCGTTGAGTTCCTTCACATAGTATTCGAAGCCTTCGACAATCGGACCGTAATTGTCCTGCATGGGACCCGAAAGGTCGGCGATATAGCCAATCTTATGTGCCTTCTCTTGTGCCGCCGCAGGCGAAAGCACGAAGGCAGCAAGTACCGCAGCTGACGCCACGGCTGAACCGTAATTCCGTGTCATGATTTACTCCCGATTTTGCACTGACTAGACATTGATGACTTCCGGCAGACTGTCTTTGGCGTACATTCCCTCAACCAGCTCGCCAAAAAGCTTGTAGGCATGCGATCGTTTAATCTTGCGGGTCGGCGTCGTATCGCCGTCCTCCGGAACGAGCTCTTTTGGAAGAATCCGGAATTTCTTGACCTGCTCAACGCGCGCCAAACGCTGGTTGAGTTCCGCAACTTCCCTCGCGATGAGATCTATGACCCGTTCGTTCTGCGAAAGGCTCATGTAACCCGTGTAGGGAATCTGTTGCTGGCGAGCCCATTGCGAGACGTTTTCGAAGTCGATCTCAATCAATGCGCTCACATATTTCCGTTGATCGCCGAATACGATGATTTCGCTGATGTATGGGCTGCAGCGCAGCGCGTTTTCAACTGCGGCTGGGGCGATATTTTTCCCGCCACTCGTAATCAGAATATCTTTTTTACGGTCGACAATCCGGAATGCGCCATCTTCGAGGACTATCGCGATATCGCCCGAACGCAAATAGCCTTCGGAGTCGAACAACGCTTCGCTTGCCGCTTCGTCGTTCCAATAGCCGATAACATTGCCGGGACTTCGCAAACACAATTCGCCGTCCTCTGAGAGGCGCACGTGAGAGGCCGCCATCGGCTTTATCGCGGAACCCGGCTCCGGCCATTTCCCAACCTGCGCGCCGATGCCGCCGGTTTCGGTCATTCCGAACATGTCGCGCATTGGAACGCCCCATGCCTCCAGCGTCTCGTGCACGACAGGAGCCAAAGGGGCGCCGCCGGAGCAGGCTCCGTTGACGTAGGTCATCCCGAGCTTGTGCAGTGCCGGCCATATGACGGTGAGCCATAATGGCCAATAGACCGCTTCGAGATACCAGGGAGCGGCGCCATGGGCCCAAATATGGCGGACGCGCTTGCGCCCAACCGAAGTCGCCAGCGCAAATGCGGTCCGTGAAAAAAAACCTGCGCTATCGACCGCGACTTGCACATGAGCGACGATTTTTTCCCATGTACGAGGCACCCCCATGGCGTATGTCGGGCGAATCTCGTTCATCAGCGAAACTAGGCTTTGATTTGGCTCGCCAATATGCGGGATGATGTTCGCGATCAGCGGCGCATAGATTGCAATCGCGCGCCCCATTCCGTGGGCTAACGGCAGTTGACAGACAACGCGGTGCGACCGCACACGCATTTCCGGTATGACTTCGAGGAAGCTGTACCCAAACCCGATGATGTCGGAGCTTTGCGTTCGGTATGCGGCCTTCGGAAAACCGGTCGTGCCAGACGTGAAGATGATCGCACTGACACAATCCGAAGTGACTTTGCCTTCCAATTCGACAACTTTAGTCAGCGATTGGGGATTCTTGCGGCCTTTTTCCACGATTGAACTGAACAGTTCAATTCGCGGGTCGTCATACAGAAACAAGGCGCGTTCGTCGCAGAGGATGATCTTGTCGACGAGAGGCGAATTCTCTTTTGCCTCGGCGTCTAGAAGCCTATCCAGATGTTCCTGGTCTTCGGCAACAAAGGTTCGTGCGCCAGCAAGTCGCAATACATATGCGACTTCTTCCGGTGAACTGGTGGGATAAATGCCGCATGGGATGGCGCCGATAAAGGTCGCCGCGAGATCAGTCAGCAAATACTCAATGCAGACATCGCCCATGATCGCAATACGCGCCTCCGGCTCCAACCCGCATTGAAGCAACCCGGCGGCGACTTGTCGGATTTCCTGCCGATAGGCACTCCATGTCAGTTCGCGAAAAACCCCGCCGCGCTTGTATCGGACCGCAATGCTGTCCGGGTCCTGCTCCACGCGCTCCGCAACAAGCTGCGGAATCGAGCGGTCCCGAAGCTGCTGCAGGGCTGCTTGTAATTCAGAAAAGGAATTGCCGGTCAGGTTCATAGCACCTCGCAGGCGTGCATGCGCGCCATTAAAATACATGATGTATTTAAATTGGCAAGGCCTATTGGCGCAAGCAACACCTCTAAGAAGACTTGCACCAATGAACCAATACGCTGCCGGTGTTCAGTTTCTCCGTTGATGCGCGGGCCCTTCCGCTCAACGGTATCTATCTGCGGTTTGAGAAAGCTGAAACCGCGCATGGCACGAACCGTATTGTTCGGGTCGGCACCATGAACCGTCCGGCGCTGCAGAAACTACTGGCGGTTATCGTCGCCGCGTTGCTGTTTGCCGTGAGCTTCATCATGATCAACGGTCTGCAGATTATGACTTCGCGCCTGCTAGATGCGCGGCGAACATTGATAATCTCTTTGTCCGTCATCGCTGGCATGGCCGTCGAAGTTTTCCCTTCAATTGCAGGTTCTTGCGGATTCCGGTGATGACGGACAGGCATTCCATTTGAAGGCGGACAGTGATTCCGGTCGATGGCGGACAGCAATCCGGTGAAGGCGGACAGCGGCTCCCGTCGACGGCCTCATGGGGTCATGCGTCCTGCTTGACGTCAAGTCCGGC
>CAMAWF010000015.1 GCA_945861895.1 Rhizobium sp. Q54 | reverse complement strand
TCTCGACTGCGGCAACCACCCGCTCGCGAAGATCAACCGAATAAGGCTTTCCCATCCATGCTGGCCTCCGATCCAGTCGCAACCTTGAATCAGAGCGCAGGCGATTTGGGAATCAAAATCCGATTCGGCTTTAAATCATCCCGCTCTAGAGCTTGAAGCCGTTTTCCTCGGCCAGCGCGTTGAGCGGCGTCTGCGGCCGGGCGCCGAGATGCTGGATCGCCTCCGCCGCGACAAGCGCGCCGAGCAGCGCCGAGGTGCGGTGGTCCTTGCCGCGCGAATGCCCGACCAGAAATCCGGCGGCAAACAGATCGCCCGCGCCGGTGGCATCGACCAGGCGCTCGATCGGCGCGGCCGGCACCGCTGCAACCGCATCCTTGCTGACGACGACGCAGCCCTTTTCGCTGCGGGTAACCACGGCGAGCCGCGCATCCTGGCGCAGCGCCGATACACCCGTGTCGAAATCCGCCGTCTCATAGAGGCTGCGCAATTCGCTCTCATTGGCGAACACGATATCGACTGTGCCGCCACGAATGAGCTCGACGAATTCGGCGCGATAGCGGCCGACACAAAACGCATCCGACAATGTGAGCGCGACCAGCCGGGCGGCGCCGTGCGCGATTTTCGCCGCCTTGCGGAAGGCTTCCTTCGCCTGCGGCGGATCCCAGAGGTAACCTTCGAGATAAGTGATGGCGGATGAGGCAATGAGATCGTCGGCAATATCGGCGGGCGTCAGGTTCTGCGCGGCGCCGAGAAACGTGTTCATGGTGCGCTCGCCGTCCGGCGTCACCATGATGTAGCAGCGCGCGGTGGAGGGGCCATCCGCCGCGGGCTTGGTGTCGAAGGCAACGCCGGCGGCGCGGATATCGTGCGCGAAGGCGCGGCCAAGCTCGTCATCCTTGACCTTGCCGATGAAGGCCGCGCGCGCGCCGAGGCTGGCCGCACCGACGATGGTGTTGGCGCCGGAGCCGCCGGAGATTTCCGTCGCCGGCCCCATCGCCGCGTAGATCGCCTGCGCGCGCGGCTCATCGATCAGCGCCATGCCGCCTTTGTGCATGCCATGCCGCACGAGGAAGTCGTCCTCGGCGCGGGCGATCACATCGACAATGGCGTTGCCGATGCCGACAACGTCGTAACGGGAAGATTTCATGCAAGGCCTTTCCGCGTGGCGGCGGCACTATAGCGGGCAAAACCCGAGCGGCAAGCGCGCAGGTAATTTCGCCGACAAAATCGCGAGGATGACGGGATCGCGCCCACATGGTTAGAGTCCGGCCCAAGGGGAACCGCATGTCATTGGCGCGCAATGTCGCAACCGTGGGCGTCGCCACGCTGCTTTCGCGCGCGCTCGGCTTTGTCCGCGATGTGATGATCGCAGTCGTGTTCGGCGCCGGCATTCGCGCCGATGCATTCTTCGTCGCCTTCCAGCTCGCCAATCTCGCGCGCCGGATGCTGGCGGAAGGCGCGCTCAATGCCGCCGTGGTGCCGCTTTATCTGCGCGCGCGCGACCGGGGCGGCGAGGCGGCGGCCGGCGCCTTCGCCGGGCAATTGATCGGCAGCCTCGCGGCCGGACTTGCCGCGGTGGTCGCCGTGCTGGCGCTGATCATGCCGGCGATCGTGCTGCTGCTGGCGCCCGGCTTCGCCGTCAACGGGCCGCGCATGACGCTCGCGGTCGAACTGGCGCGGCTGATGCTGCCCTATCTGCTGCTGGCGGGGCCGCTCGCGGTGCTCATGGGCGTGCTCAACGCCAATCATCGTTTCGCCACCGCGGCGTTCGCCACCGCCGCCTTCAACGCCACCATGCTGGCGGCGCTGCTGGCGATATTTTTGCTCGACACCGGCGACAGCGCGGCATCCGGCCGCATTCTCGCCATTGGCGTCGCGGCGGCCGGAATATCGCAATTCGTTCTGGTCGGCATCGCCGTGTGGACTGGCGCGCAGCGCGTGACGCCGCTGCGCATATCATTCGGCCCGCAAATGCGCCGCTTCCTGGCATTGGCAATCCCCGGCCTGATCGCCAGCGGCATTCCGCAGATCACCGTGATCGCCGGCGTGATGGCGGCGTCCGCTTCGCCCAGCGCGGTATCCTGGATTTATTACGCCAACCGCCTGATCGAACTGCCGCTCGGCATCGTCGGCATCGCCGTCGGCACGGTGCTGGTTCCTGCTTTTGCGCATGCGGTGCGCAGCGGCGACCGCGCAGAAATGGCAAGCGTCGAATCGCGCGGGCTCGAACTCGCGCTCGGTCTAGCGCTGCCGGCGGCCATTGCGCTCGCGGCGCTGGCCGAACCAATCGTGCGCACATTGTTCGAGCACGGCGCATTTTTGCCGGAAGACACCACGGCAACCGCGCTGGCGCTCGCCGCCTTTGCCTGCGGCCTGCCGGGGCATGTGCTGGTGAAGGCGTTTTCGCCGGTGTTCTTCGCCCGCGAGGACACCGCAACGCCGATGCGCGCCGCCTTGTTCGGTTTCATCATCGCCATCGCCGGCAGCCTGGCGTTGATGCCGCTCGCCGGTCATGTCGGCGTGGCGGTTGCGATTGCGGTGTCGGGCTGGGCGAGTGCGTTGCTGCTCGGCATCCAGATCAAGCGCCGCATTGGCTTTGCCATCGATAGCGCCGCGCGGCGGCGGCTGCCGCGCATCGTGCTGGCGGCGCTGCTCATGGGCGCCGCGGTGAAGGGCGCGGATGCAACGCTGGCGCCGTGGCTCGCAAGCGGCGCCGGCACGCTTGCCCGTGTGCTGGCGCTGGCCGCCATCATGGCGCTCGGCCTTGCCGTCTATGTCGGCCTGCTGAATGTACTTAAGGTGAGCTCTCTTCGCGAACTGGCGGCGGCCCTGCGCAAGCAATTGTAAGGCTGGTTTGCACCGCTCGTTCGAACCACTTGCGCCGCGCCGTGCCGTCATGCCATGTGGCGCGCAATCGAAAGGATGCGCGATGGCGTTCAAGCAGCGGGTTTTTTCCGGCGTGCAGCCGACCGGCAACCTGCATCTCGGCAACTATCTCGGCGCCATCGTCAAATTCGTGGCGCTGCAGGAGCGTTACGATTGCATCTATTGCGTGGTAGACCTGCACGCCATCACGGTGTGGCAGGACCCGGTGGAATTGCCGCGCGCCACGCGCGAGGTGACGGCGGCCTTCCTCGCCTGCGGCATCGATCCGAAAAAGCACATCGTATTCAACCAGAGCCAGGTCGCCGAGCACGCGGAACTGGCCTGGATCTTCAATTGCGTCGCGCGCGTCGGCTGGCTCAACCGCATGACGCAGTTCAAGGAGAAGGCCGGCAAGGACCGCGAGAACGCCTCGATCGGGCTGTATTCATATCCGACGCTGATGGCGGCGGACATTCTGGTCTATCGCGCCACGCATGTTCCCGTCGGCGAGGACCAGAAGCAGCATCTCGAACTCTCCCGCGACATCGCGCAGAAGTTCAACAATGACTTCGCCGATTCGATCCGCGCGCACGGCTATGACGAAGCGTTTTTTCCGCAACCGGAGCCGCTGATCCAGGGCCCGGCGACGCGGGTGATGTCGCTGCGCGACGGCTCGAAAAAAATGTCGAAATCCGAGCCGTCCGACTATTCGCGCATCAACCTCACCGACAGCGCCGACGACATCGCGCAGAAAATCCGCAAGGCCAAGACCGATCCGGAAGCGCTGCCGAGCGAGGAGAAGGGACTGGAGTCGCGTCCGGAGGCCGACAACCTGGTCGGGATTTATGCCGCACTCGCCGGCACGGCCAAGGCCGACGTGCTTCGGCAATTCGGCGGCGGACAATTTTCCGCCTTCAAATCCGCGCTCGCCGATCTTGCGGTCGCCAAGCTCGGCCCGGTCGGAGCGGAGATGAAGCGGCTGGTGCAGGATCCGGCCTACATCGATTCCGTGCTTGCCGACGGCGCACAACGTGCGCGGGTTATGGCCTCCGACACCATGAAAGCGGTGCGGGACATCGTCGGCTTCGTGCATTCCTAGGCAAAATCGCCAATTTTGCTGCCTTATGTTCATGCAAGGCCCGGCTTGTCGTGGACCGGAGCGCCATGCCAACATTCGCCGCTTGTGCCGCTGTTGTCAGAATTACGATCTGCTGCCCAGGGGGGCGACAATGAGCCGTAAGCGCCGCAGTTTCGAGGCCGGCCATCAGCGCAAATATCTCATCGTCATCGACGATACCGACGAATGCGACCGCGCGATCTATTGGGCGGCAAAACGCGCGGCGCGCACCAAGTCCGGTCTGGTCATGCTGCGCGTGATCGAAACCGAAGGCCGCAACCAGCAGTGGCTCGGCGTCGCCGACATCATGAAGGCGGAAGCGCACGAGACGGCGAATGCTTCGCTCGACAAATATTCCGGGCGCGCCAACGGCATCGCCGGCATCACGCCGGAGCGCGTGGTGCGCGAAGGCGTCACCTCGGAAGTGATCCTCAAGCTGATCGACGAGGACGACGATATCGGCATTCTCGTGCTCGCCGCCGGCACTTCCAAGGAAGGGCCCGGCCCGCTGGTCACCAATCTCGGCAAGACCGCCGGCACATTCCCGATTCCGGTCGCCATCGTGCCCGGGCACTTGAGCGACGAAGACCTCGATGCCATGTCGTAATCCTCTTTCGTCATTCCGGGGCGCGAATGAAATTCGCGAACCCGGAATCCAGAGGCAGTCCGTATGGCTGGATTCCGGGCCCAGCCCTTCGGGCTGTCCCGGAATAACAGGAATGATCGACTTTTACGCCGGTTGATCCCGCGCGCGCGAACACCCATTTAATGCTATAAGCGATATGCCGCTCGGGCCTTGAACCCGCGCCGGCCAAGGAGCCAAAGCCCATGTTCATCCAGACCGAAGCAACCCCCAACCCGGCGACGCTGAAATTCCTGCCCGGGCGCGCGGTGCTGCCGAGCGGCACCCTCGACATGCCGAACAGGCAGGCGGCCGCGCAATCCCCGCTCGCCGCGCGGCTGTTCGATATTCCGAATATCGCCGGCGTGTTCTTCGGCTCGGATTTCATCGCCGTCACCAAGACCGAAGGCGAATGGCAGCAGATCAAGCCCGCGGTGCTCGGCGCCATCATGGAGCATTTCATGTCGGGTGCGCCGCTGGTCGCGACTGACGCGGCGGCGCCGGTAACCGATGCGGAATTCTTCGACGCGGCCGACGCCGAAACCGTCGCAACGATCAAGGATCTGATCGAAACGCGCGTGCGCCCGGCCGTCGCCAATGACGGCGGCGACATCACCTTCCGCGGCTACAAGGAAGGCGTGGTGTTCCTGCACATGAAGGGCGCCTGTTCCGGCTGCCCCTCCTCCACGGCGACGCTCAAGCACGGCATCCAGAACCTGCTCAAGCATTTCGTGCCGGACGTGGTTGAAGTGCGGCCGATGTAGGCCACGCGCCGCTGTAACGGCGATTGCGGGATACGCGCTGACGCACGCCCCGTAATGTGGCGCGGCTGCTATAGTCCGAATCATGCGTGTGCTGGCCATCGATACCGCGCTGGAAGCCTGCTCGGCGGCCGTGCTCGACACCGAGCACGGCGGGATCCTGGCAAGCGAGCAGCTGCCGATGGCGCGCGGACACGCCGAAGCGCTGATGCCGCTGCTCGCGCGCGTGCTCGACCGCGCCAAGACGGAATTCGCCGCGATCGACCGCATCGCGGTCACCACCGGGCCCGGCAGTTTCACCGGATTACGGGTGGGGATTTCCGCCGCGCGCGGGATCGCGCTTGCTTCCGCCAAGCCCGCCGTCGGACTCACGACGCTCGCGGCTTATGCCGCGCCCTATATCGCCGCCAACGATATGCTTAACGTCGTTGCCGCCATCGATGCGCGGCACGATCAGGTTTATTTGCAGGTGTTCGGCCCGGGCGGGCGCACGCTGGTGACGCCGCGCATCGCCTCGGTGCGCGATGCGGTGCGCGCGGCCGGCACCGGCACGCCGCGCCTGGTCGGCTCCGGCGCCAAGCTGCTGGCGGCCGCCTGGCCGGCGGGCGAACCGGCGCCATCGGTGATCGACGAACGCCGCGCGCCGGATGTGGACTGGGTCGCGCGCCTCGGCGCCGCCGCGGCCGAGAGCGCGACGCCGCCGAAGCCGCTTTACCTGCGTGCGCCGGA
Organism: Rhizobium sp. Q54; assembly: GCA_945861895.1. Lineage (GTDB taxonomy): Bacteria > Pseudomonadota > Alphaproteobacteria > Rhizobiales > Xanthobacteraceae > Pseudolabrys. The sequence goes on along the minus strand of CAMAWF010000015.1, from coordinate 48,285 downwards.
CGCCCAGCCGCAAAACGCCGCGCAACTGGCGCGCCGATGATCGACTTCATCCGGCGGCTGTTCGCGCGCGGCGAACCTGTTCTGTCCGAGGCCGGGCCGCGCGACGCCGCCGCATTCTCCGTCCTGCATGCCGCCGCGTTCCGGCGCGGCTGGAGCGAGCAGGAGATCGAGGCGCTGTTGCTCGACCTCAACGTCGTCGCGCATCGCGCCACGCGCGGACGCCATCTCGCCGGCTTTATCCTGTCGCGGCTGGCCGACGACGAGGCGGAAATACTCTCCGTCGCGATCGCCTCCGCCTGGCGCGGGCGCGGGCTTGCGCGCAAGCTGCTCGATCTGCATTTGCGCAGGCTTGCCGGCTTGAGCGCCCGCATCGTGTTCCTGGAAGTGGGCGAGGACAACCGGGCGGCCACGCGGCTTTATGCGCGCGCGGGATTTCGTGAAGTGGGACGCCGGCAGAATTACTATCAAAACGGCGCGGATAAAGGCGCAACCGCCGTGGTGCTGCGCCGCGACTTGATGTGAGCCATAGACTTGGCGTGAACCATAGATTTGGCGTGAGCGATGGACGCTCCCGCCGCCGCTCAATATGATGGCGCAACCGGATGGGAGATGCGTGGTGACCGCGCCCGACAAGAACCATATCGAGGCCAGCAATATCGAGGCCTTGTGCGCCGCCAAGGGCATGCGCATGACCGAGCAGCGGCGCACCATCGCGCGCGTGCTGGCGAGCGCGGCCGACCATCCGGATGTCGAGGAGCTCTACCGGCGCTGCATCAAGGTCGACGACCGCATTTCTATTTCCACCGTCTACCGCACGGTCAAGCTGTTCGAAGACGCCGGCATCATCGCGCGGCACGATTTTCGCGAGGGCCGCGCGCGCTACGAACAGAGTCCCGAATCCCACCACGACCATCTGATCAATCTGCGCACCGGCAAGGTGATCGAGTTCCGCTCGGAAGAAATCGAGCGGCTGCAAACCGAAATCGCACGCAAGCTCGGCTATCGGCTGGTCGATCACCGGCTCGAGCTCTATGCCGTGCCGCTCGACGACGACAAAGCCCGCCGTTGATGCGCGTCATTTTCGTCGCCGTCATATTTCCGGTCATGACGTCCGCGTTGATCGCGGTGCAGTGGCTGCTGACAAAATTGAAACTGCCGGGCTGGGCGACGATTTCGCTGCTGTATTATCGCGCGCTGTGCGCGCTGCTCGGCATCCGCGTGCGCGTGATCGGAAAGCCGGTGCGCGACAAGCCGGTGCTGATCGTCGCCAATCACATGTCGTGGGCGGATATTCCGGTGATCGGCTCGGTGGCGCCGATTGCCTTCGTGTCCAAGCGCGAGATCGCCGACTGGCCGCTGATCGGCACGGCGGCAAAGATGCAGCGCTGCGTCTTCGTCGATCGCACGCGCCGGCACAAAACCGGCGATGCCGTCGCCGAGATCGCGCAGCGAATGATCGACGGCCATCCGGTCGTGCTGTTCGCGGAAGGAACTTCGAGCGACGGAAACCGCGTGCTGCAATTCCGCTCCTCGCTGGTGGGGGCGGTCAAGGATGTGGTCGCCGAAGGCGCAGGCGCCGATGATGTGCTGATCCAGCCGATGTCGATCTGCTACACGGCGATTGCGGGCCTGCCGATGGGCCGCCAGCACCGTCCGCTGGTCGCCTGGTACGGCGATCTCGATTTCATGCCGCACCTGAAGGAATTCCTCCGCAGCGGCGCGGTCGACGCGGTCGTCACCTTCGGCGCGCCGATCGTCTACGGCGCCGACCGCAAGGCGTTGACCAAATCGGTGGAGGAAACCGTGCGCCAGCTCACCGCGCGGACGTTGCGCGGGCGCGCGGCGCCTGCCACCACGGCCGCTTGAGTCGGCGGTCTGAAATAAATATATCAATGGATTCAACGAGATGAATGACCGGGACAAGCCCGGCCATGACGCGGTAAGTTGGCCCGGACCGATCCCGACAGGCGGCATGAACGGAACGCGCAAAGTCCACGTCAAGTCCTACGGCTGCCAAATGAACGTCTACGATTCCCATCGTATGGCGGACATGCTGGCGCCCGCCGGCTATGCCGAAACCGCGCGGCTGGAAGACGCCGATCTCATCATCCTCAACACCTGTCACATCCGCGAGAAGGCCTCGGAAAAAATCTATTCCGAGCTTGGCCGCATCCGCGACCTCAAGCGGGACGCCGCGCGTACCGGCCGCCGCATCACGGTCGCGGTCGCCGGCTGCGTCGCGCAGGCGGAAGGCAAGGAAATCATCCGCCGCGCGCAGGCGGTCGATCTCGTGGTCGGATCGCAAAATTATCATCGCCTGCCGGAACTGCTGGCGCGCACCGCGCGCGGCGAACGGGTGGTCGATACCGAATTTCCCGTCGAGGACAAATTCGACCTGCTGGCGGCGCCGGCCCGCGACGCGATCCGCGCGCGCGGCGTGTCCGCCTTCGTCACCGTGCAGGAAGGCTGCGACAAGTTCTGCACGTTCTGCGTGGTGCCTTATACGCGCGGCACTGAAGTTTCGCGCTCGGTCGCCGCGATCGTCGCCGAAGTGGAACGGCTGGCGGCGGCGGGCGTGCGCGAAGTCACCTTGATCGGGCAGAACGTCAACGCCTATCACGGCGCGGGAGCGCAAGGGCGGCCCGCTACGCTCGCGCATCTGCTGCACCGCGTCGCCGAGATTCCAGGGATCGCGCGGCTGCGCTACACCACCAGCCATCCGCGCGATGTCGACGACACGCTGATCGCGGCGCATCGCGAGCTGCCGAGCCTGATGCCGCATCTGCATCTGCCGGTGCAATCGGGTTCCGACCGCATTCTTGCCGCCATGAACCGCCGCCACACGCGCGCGGATTATCTTGCCATCGTCGCGCGGCTGCGCGCGGCGCGGCCCGATATTGCCTTCTCGTCGGATTTCATCGTCGGCTTCCCCGGCGAGAGCGAAGAAGATTTCCGCGCCACGCTCGCCTTGGTGGACGAAGTGGGGCTGGCCGGCGCGTACAGTTTCGCATTTTCGCCGCGGCTGGGCACGCCGGCCGCCGTGATGCCGGATCAGGTTCCCAAGGCGGTGAAAACCGAGCGGGTGCGCATTTTGCAGGCCGCCGTTGCGCGCAGCCAGGCGGCGTTCAACGCGCAATTCCTCGGGCGCACATTCGACGTGCTGTTCGAAAAGCCCGGCCGGCTGCCTGGCCAGATTGTCGGCCGCTCGCCATATCTGCAACCGATACCGGTGATGGCGCCGCGCGCGCTGATCGGCGAGGTGGCGGCGGTCACCGTCACCGAGATCGGCACCAGCATGTTCGGGACGCTCGCCCAGGCAACGCCTGTGGCGGCTGCATCGCGCGTACCGGAACTTGCGCCGATACTTACGCCGATACATGCACAAGCAGGAGGCTGAACCGTTGCGAAAGTCTGATCCCGTGATCCCCGCCGCGGCCACGTCCGAAGAAACCGCGACGACGCAGATCGTGCTGGCGTTCGACGACAACCGGCTCGCGTCCATGCTGTTCGGGCAATACGGACAAAATCTAGCATTGATCGAGCGCCGCCTCGGCGTCGTCGCCGACCAGCGCGGCAATCACGTCACCGTCGAAGGCTCACGCGACGCCTGCGCGATGGCGCGGCGCGTGCTGGAAGGGCTGTACGAGCAATTGAAGCAGGGCGCCGAACTGGTCGCCGGCGACGTGGAAGGCGCAATCCGTCAGGCGCTGGCGCAAGGCTCGCTGTTCGACTTCGATCCGGCGACCGCGCGGCCGAATTTCGAGGAGATCAATCTGCGCAAGCGTCCGGTGCGCGCGCGCACCGCCGCGCAGGACGTCTATATCCGCGCGCTGCGCCGCCATGCGCTGGTGTTCGGCACCGGCCCGGCCGGAACCGGCAAGACCTGGCTGGCGGTCGCCTATGCCATCCAATTGTTCGAGCGCAAGGAAGTCGACCGCATCATCCTGTCGCGGCCGGCGGTGGAGGCCGGCGAGCGGCTGGGATTCCTGCCCGGCGACATGCGCGAGAAGGTCGATCCTTATCTGCGTCCGATCTACGACGCGCTTTACGACCTGATGGATGCGCGCATCGTCGAGCGCGCGCTGCAAGCCGGCGAAATCGAGATCGCACCGCTCGCCTTCATGCGCGGGCGCACGCTCGCCAATGCCGCCGTCATCCTCGACGAGGCGCAAAACACCACCTCGATGCAGATGAAGATGTTCTTGACCCGGCTGGGCGAGAACAGCCGCATGATGGTGACCGGCGATCCGAGCCAGGTGGATCTGCCGCCTGGCCAAAGTTCGGGCCTCGCCGAAGCGTTGCGGCTGCTCGCCGGCACCGAGGGCATCGGCTACGCCACCTTCACCCATGAGGACGTGATCCGCCACGAATTGGTCTCGCGCATCGTGGCGGCCTACGACCGGGCGGCGCCGGTGCGCCCGCGCGAGGGCAAAGGATGAAACCGTCCACCGCCGGGCGAACGCACGCGGCGCCGTCGATCGATATCCTCGTGCATTCGCCGCTCTGGCAGGCCGAAGCCGAAGCCGTCGTGCGCAGCGCAGTCATCGCAGCCGCCGCGGCGCTGGCAACTAAAAATATCGAACTCGCCGTCGTGCTCGCCGACGACGAGGCCGTACGCGCGCTCAACCGCGATTGGCGCGGCATCGATGCGCCGACCAATGTGCTGTCGTTTCCGGTGAAGCAACCGCCTGCCGCCGGCACCCTGGCGCTGCTCGGCGATATCGTGATCGCGCATGAGACGGTCGCGAGCGAGGCCGCCGCGCAAGGCATACCGTTTCTGCATCATCTCGCTCATCTTGCCGTGCATGGGTTTCTGCATCTGATGGACTACGATCACGAAAACGACCGCGATGCGCGAGCAATGGAACGGCTGGAACAAGCCATCCTTGCGCGGCTCGACGTGCCCGATCCCTATCTCGCGCGCGATCCGGGCGCGCTCTAATCCCCTACAATAGGCCCATGCCCGACAGCGATTCTCCGAGTTCCAGCGAGACTTCCGGCACGGCATTCGAGCCGAAAAATCTTCCGGTTCTGGTGCCGCGCCCGAGCGAAGTGGCGCGCGATGGCGAGGGCTGGCTCGGTCGCGCGCTGCGTGCGCTGTTCGGCTGGAAATCGGGATCGATCCGCTCGGATTTGAAGGACGTGCTCGACGCCGGGCGGCCGGGCGAAACCGGTTTCTCGCCGGTGGAAAGCGCGATGCTCAAGAACATCCTCGGCCTGCGCGAGCGCCGCGTCGCCGACGTGCGGGTGCCGCGCGCCGACATCGTGGCGGTGCAGCAGGAGATAGCGCTGGGTGAATTGGTGCGCGTGTTCGAGGGCGCCGGACATTCGCGCCTCGTCGTCTACAACGACACGCTCGACGATCCCATCGGCATGGTCCATATCCGCGACCTGATCGGCTTCATGACGTCGCGCGCGGCGGTGAGCCCGGAGAAAAACGCCAAACGCAAAAAACCCTACCCGGCCGGCCTCGATCTCAAATCGATCGATCTCTCGATGCCGCTGTCCACCACCAAGATCGTGCGCGAAATGCTTTTCATTCCGCCGTCGATGCAGGCCATCGATCTGTTGACGCGGATGCAGGCGACGCGGATTCATCTGGCGCTCGTGGTCGACGAATATGGCGGCACCGACGGTCTCATTTCGATGGAAGATATCGTCGAGCAGATTGTCGGCGATATTGCCGACGAGCACGATGAGGACGAACTGCCCGACGTGGTGCACCAGCCGGACGATTCCTTCATCGCCGATGCGCGCGCCAGCCTCGGCGACGTGACCCGGATCGTGGGCGCCGACTTCGATGTCGGCGAAGTGGCGGAAGAGGTCGATACCATCGGCGGCTATCTGGTGGTGCAGGCCGGCCGCGTGCCGGTGCGCGGCGAGCTGGTGCCCGGGCCCGGGCAGATCGAGATCGAAGTGCTCGATGCCGACCCGCGCCGGGTCAAGCGCGTGCGCATCTATCGCGTCAAGGACCGCCGCCTGCGGCCGCGCGAGGGCAAGCGGCGCGAGCCCGACGCGGTTCTGGCGGGAGTGGCTGCGCCTTCCATTTCCGACGAAGCGTCAAGCCGCAGCGATGCCGGCACGCCTTCGTCCGGCGCCGCTCCCAAATCGACGCCAAGCCCGTGACACTGACCCGCCTCGCTTATTCGATCGTGCTCGCTTACGGATGGCGGCGCGCGGCGATTGCATTTCTGGCCGGCGCCGCATCGGTGCTGGCGCTGGCGCCGTTCAATGCCTGGCCGGTTCTTTTTGTCACCTTCCCGGTCCTGGTCTGGCTCACCGACGGCGCGGCCGCCGGGCGATGGAGCGGCGCAATGACCGCGGCCGCCGCCGGCTGGTGGTTCGGTTTCGGTTATTTTCTCGCCGGTCTCTATTGGGTCGGCTATGCGTTTCTGGTCGACGCCAAGACATTCGGCTGGCTACTGCCGCTTGCGGTCACCGCACTGCCGGCGGGACTTGCGCTGTTCACCGCGGCCGGGCTCGGTTTCGCCCGGCTGATCTGGGTGCGCGGGCCGGCGCGTGTGCTGGCGCTGGCCGCCGCCCTGACAGCCGCCGAATGGCTGCGCGGCCATGTACTCACCGGTTTTCCCTGGAACACTTACGGCTACGCGCTAACGCAGCCGCTGGCGCTGGCGCAAAGCGCTTCGCTGCTCGGCCTTTGGGGACTGACTTTCATCGCGGTGGCGGTGTTCGCGAGCCCGGCCGTGCTGGCGGACGAGCGCGCGGACACGCCGAACCCCTGGCGTACGCCGATCCTGGGTCTGGTCGTGCTGGCAGCACTTGCCGGCTATGGCGCGATGCGGCTGCAAACTCATCCGACCGGCTTCGTCGACGGCGTGCGGCTGCGCATCATGCAGCCCAATTTGCAGCAGGACGTGAAATTCAATTACGCCGCCAAGCAGCAGGTGATGGACCGCTATATCCAGCTGTCGGATCGCGCCACCGGGCCGCAATCGAGCGGCGTGCGCGATGCGACCCATCTGATCTGGCCGGAATCGGCATTTCCATTTTTTCTCACGCGCGAAGCCGATGCGCTGGCGCAGATCACGCAACTGCTGCCGCCAGGCACGGTGCTGATCACCGGCGCTATTCGCGCGCCCGAATCGGCATCCAACGCCAGCATCTCGCGCGCCTACAATTCAATCTATGTGATCGACCATGCCGGCTCGATCCTCGGCATCTACGACAAAGTGCATCTGGTGCCGTTCGGCGAATATCTGCCGTTCCAGCAATTGCTCGAACATGCCGGGCTCATGCAGCTCACCAAGGTGCAAGGCGGTTTTATTCCCGGCGCCCGCCGCCGTAGCATGACGATAGCGCGAACGCCCAGCTTCCTGCCGCTGATCTGCTACGAGATCATCTTCCCAGGCGCCGCCGTTCCGCGCGGCGAGCGGCCGGGCTGGCTGATCAATCTCACCAATGACGGATGGTTCGGCAACAGCACCGGGCCTTACCAGCATTTGCAGCAGGCGCGCGTGCGCGCCATCGAGGAGGGGCTTCCGCTGGTGCGCGCGGCCAATACCGGCATTTCCGCGGTGATCGATCCGCTCGGCCGCATCGTCAAGGCGTTGCCGCTGGGAACCGAGGGTATTCTCGATTCGCCGTTGCCGCGGGCGCTGGCCCCGACCGCTTTCGTGCGGGTGGGCGATGCCGCACTCATCATACTTTTGGTTATCAGCCTCATAACCGTTGGCCGCGCACGTATGCGCGCGAAATAAACGCGCAGGTTGCGCCAAACCTCGAAAATGCAAATTGAAAACCAGCGCCGGCATGTGCGGATCGCAAATTGCGGACGCAAAATCGCGCGGGCGGTCGATACCAAACCGTTCCAATTAAATACTAATTCGAACTAATTTTCATATTTCTTTGACACTAATAAACGATCGCGGGCAAATCACGGATTGCGTTCGTCCATCAAGTATGGCCATTACAGCTTAAAAAGGAGGCATAGGAGATCGTTATGGCCAAGAAGACACCTAACCCCATTGACAAGCATGTCGGCTCGCGCGTGCGCATGCGCCGGATGATGCTGGGGATGAGTCAAGAGAAGCTGGGCGACGCGCTCGACCTGACCTTTCAGCAGGTGCAGAAATACGAAAAAGGCACCAACCGCATCGGCGCCAGCCGGTTGCAGCAAATTTCCCACATCCTGCAAGTTCCGGTTTCATTTTTCTTCGAGGGTGCGCCGCTGCTGCCGGGCCAGAGCGCGAGCGGGATGAGCGAGGCGCCGTCGCCGGCTTATGTCTCCGACTTCCTCGCCACCTCCGACGGACTGTCGCTGACCAAGTCGTTCATGCGGATCAAGAACCCCAAGCTGCGGCGGCGCATTGTCGAATTGGTCGAGCAGATGGTCGGCGAAGAAAAGGACTGACCCAGTTTCGCCCAATCGATCCGATTTCTCCCAATCTCCTCAAGACTATTGCCCACCCCTGCCCGCATCTTGACCTCGCCCGGGGACACTGCAAGAAACACCTCGAAATTCGATGACGTGGCGTAAAGCCGCGCCAAGGCGAGGAGTTACGCCAGTGCCCCGCAAGAGTTCTCTCTTCACCAGCGAATCCGTGTCCGAGGGCCACCCCGACAAGGTGTGCGACCAGATTTCGGACGCCATTCTCGACGCATTCCTCGCCAACGACATCAAGCTCGGCATCGCCGACGACAGCCAGGTCAATACCCGGCTCGGCTGCGAGACGCTCACCACCACCAACAAGATCGTCATCGCCGGCGAAGGCCGCGGCCAGGCGCCGCTGTTCCACAAGCATGGCGGCCGCGCCGTGATCGATCGCGAATTGATTACCGACATCGCGCGCGGCGTGGTGAAGGACATCGGCTACGACCAGGACGGATTTTCCTACTACGGCGCCGACGTCGAAGTGCTGCTGCACGGCCAGTCACCCGACATCGCCATGGGCGTCAACGCCAAGAAGAAAAAGAGCGGCGAGGAGGAAGGCGCGGGCGACCAGGGTATGATGTTCGGTTTTGCCTGCACCGAGAGCGAGGTCTACGAGAAGGGCTCGTTCATGCCGGCGCCGATTTATTTCGCGCACAAAATTCTCAAAGTGCTCTCCGACAAGCGCCGCTCGGGGCAATTGTTCGATTTGCAGCCGGACGCCAAGAGCCAGGTGACGGTGCAATATATCGACGGCAAAGCGGTCGGCTGCACCAAGGTCGTGGTCTCCACCCAGCACAACGCGAACACCCGCAACGGCAAGAAATACACGCCGGGCATGGTCAAGGATCTGATCGAGGACGCGGTCGCCTCGGCGCTGCCGAAAGGCTGGATGCCGAAAAAGCCGTCCGACTTCCTGGTCAACCCGACCGGCAATTTCGTCATCGGCGGCCCCGACGGCGATTGCGGGCTGACCGGCCGCAAGATCATCGTCGATACTTACGGCGGATACGCCCCGCACGGCGGCGGCGCGTTCTCCGGCAAAGACCCGACCAAGGTCGACCGTTCCGCCGCCTATGCCACGCGCTATCTCGCCAAGAACGTGGTCGCCGCCGGCCTCGCCGAACGCTGCACGATCCAGGTGGCCTATGCGATCGGCGTCGCCGACCCGATGTCGGTGCTGGTCGATACGCACGGCACCGGCAAGGTCGATGAGAAGAAGCTGGAGAAGGTGTTGCCCGAACTCTTCCGCCTGACACCGACCAATATCCGCCGCACGCTCAAGCTCAACCGACCAATCTACCGCCGCACCGCCGCTTACGGCCATTTCGGCCGCGCGCCCGACAAGGACGGCGGTTTTTCGTGGGAAAAGACCGATCTCGCCGACGCCATCAAACGCGCGGTGCGGTAAGTTTTTCGTCATGGCCGGGCTTGTCCCGGCCATCCACGTCTTCATAGTGTCGCAAAGACGTGGATGCCCGCGACGAGCGCGGGCATGACGACGAATGACAACTCATGAATATCAACGTGCCTTTTTCGGCCGGCGCAAGGGCAAGAAGCTGCGCCCGCATCAGGCCGCGCTGTTCGATACGCTGTTGCCGCGGCTTGCGGTCGCCACCGGCAAAGCTGCGCCTGCCGATCTTCGCGATTTGTTTGCGCCCGCGCTCGATGATGTCCGGCTGGAAATAGGCTTTGGCGGGGCCGAGCATCTCGTCGCGCAGGCGCGCGAGAATCCACGCAGCGGATTCATCGGCAGCGATGCATTCGTCAATGCCATGGCCAAGGCGCTCGCGGCCATCGAGGCGCAACAGCTCGGCAACATCCGGCTTTATTTCGGCGACGCCATGCAACTGATTGGCTGGCTGCCGCCTGGCTCGCTCGCGCGCATCGATCTGCTTTATCCCGACCCCTGGCCGAAGCGGCGGCATTGGAAGCGGCGATTCATACAAGACGCCACGCTTATTGCGCTCGCCAGAATCCTGCGCCGCGGCGGCGAATTGCGTTTTGTCACCGACATTGCCGATTACGCCGCCTGGACGCTTGCATGCGTCGCGCGTTCGCCGGATTTCGATTGGACCGCCGAGCGCGCCGACGATTGGCGCAAAGCCTGGGATGGGTTCGGCGGCACGCGCTACGAGGCCAAAGCCAAGCGCGAAGGGCGCGTGCCCTGCTATCTGATTTTTCGCCGCAAGTGATTTGCCGCAAGTGAGGTGGGTTTAGCCCGTGCCCTGACGCACTTGCCAGAACCGCACCACGCGCTGGGCGGTCGGCGCCGTCAGTTTCTCGAAATTTTCCCGCGCCGCATCGAGCTGGCTCGCCGCACTCTTGCCGACTGGCCGCGCAGAGATCATGGCGCTCACCGTCGGCCAGCCGAATCCGGCGGCGCGGCCAAGGATCAACACCGGATCGGGCTGCTCGCCGCTCATCAGCCGTTCCACGACCTCGACCGGCACCGCGCTGAGCATCGCCATTGCCGCGACGGTTTCCTCGTATTTTCCCGTCTTGGCGAATTCGGCAAGCTCGCTTTCGCCGAGCTTGCCTTCCTTGTGCAGCGCGCGCACGGCGGCAAGCGCGGCGGAATAATTGCGCGGCGCGGCTTTGACGCCGACCTCGCCGGAAACCCTGGCGAGCACGCGGCGGACTTCGGCCTGCGTCTTCGGCTTGGCCTGCGCCAGCAGACGCTTCTGCACGACTTCCGTGGCCTGCAGCAGTAATTCGCGGAACAGGCGCGGGGGAATATCCGTGCGCATGCCGACTTTCTCCGCCAGCACGCCGTCCTGCGCGGCGCGCTTGACCAGCGCGGTGAAGGCGCTCTCCGACAGGCGCGCATCCCGATTGGTCGCGACGCCGCGCGCAACTTCGCGATCGCCGCGATGCACGAGAACGTCGGTGATGGCGACGCCAATGCCGGTGCGGCCGGACAACGCAAGCAGATGCGCCTGGCTTTTGGTTTTGGCGATGTCGAGCAGGTCTGGCTCGGCGAGCTTCGAGCGTTTGAGCACCGGACCGGCGACCGCGATGTCGTCGTCGTTCGCCAGCCGCCGCACCACGCCGCTCGGCGCATTGTCGATCGGCGCCAGGCTTTGGGCGAGTTCGGCGAGCGCCTTGGCCTCGATCTCCTCGATCAGGCAGCCGATGACATCGTCGAACAGCGCAACATGTTCGTCGTTGAATCGCCCGGCGCCGTCGAGGAACAGGCCGGTGACGCGCCGCAGCGTCTCCGCGCGCCGCTGCGGGGAACCGTGCTGGATAACGGCTTCCAGTTCGGGCAGCAGAGAATCGGTCGCGGCCATGCCAAATCCTGCGGAATTCGGCTGTAAATCGAGGAAACACAGCCAATTTGCACAACTTAGACGTAGAATTCTGAAGGAACGGTTAGCCCCCGCAGGGGCCGCCGCCCTTGCACCAAGGGGGCAAATCGCTATATTCCTGCCGTCTGTTCAAGACACCTCATAACCAGACGGGTTTTGAGAGTGGGCCCCCCGGGACCCGCTCTTTTTTGTTACCAAAAATGGCCGAGACCCAGATTCTAGCAGGCGATGCGACCGATGCTGGCGCCGAACCGCGGCTGATTGTGGAGCCGGGGATTGCCGCGCGCGTGGCCGCGATCGCCGAACCGGTGCTGCAAGGCCTCGGCTACCGGCTGGTGCGGGTGCGCGTTTCGGGTTCCGCCGGCTGCACCATGCAGATCATGGCGGAGCGGCCGGACGGCAGCATGTCGGTGGAGGATTGCGAGGCCGCCTCGCGCGCGCTCTCGCCGGTGCTCGACGAAGCCGATCCGGTCGAGACCGCCTACCGGCTGGAGCTGTCATCGCCCGGCATCGACCGGCCGCTGGTGCGGCGCTCCGATTTCGACCGCTATGCCGGCCACGTGGCGAAGATAGAAACAGAACTGCCGGTCCAGGGCCGCCGGAAATTCCGCGGCCTGTTGCTCGGCACCGAAGGTGACGCCGCGCGCGTGCGCTGCGACGACCTTCCGCCGGAATCCGCGGAGTTTCTGATTCCGATCGAGGAGATGAACGAAGCCAAGCTGGTGCTTACCGACGCCCTCATCACCCAGGCGCTGCGGCGCGGCAAGCAGACCGAGCGCATGGCAAAAGCTGCGGAGAAGAATTCAAGGCAGGCAAGACAATTTCGGCGGCCGTCCGACGACCGGCGGCATGCCACGCAAACCCAAGGAGACTGAGGTATGGCTGTCAGCGCCAACCGGCTCGAACTTTTGCAGATCGCAGATGCGGTCGCCCGCGAAAAGGCGATCGACCGCAACATCGTCATCACCGCGATGGAAGACGCCATCGCCAAGGCGGCGCGCTCGCGCTACGGCGCGGAGACCGACGTGCACGCCGAGATCGATCCGAAGGATGGCGATCTGCGGCTCACCCGCCACATGCTGGTGGTCGAAACGGTCGAAAATCCGTCGAACCAGATCACGCTGGAAGACGCGCGCAAGCGCCATCCCGCGGCACAGGTCGGCGACACCATCGCCGATCCGCTGCCGCCGCTGGAATACGGCCGTATCGCCGCGCAGTCGGCCAAGCAGGTGATCGTGCAAAAGGTGCGCGAAGCCGAGCGCGACCGCCAATTTGCGGAATACAAGGACCGCATCGGCGACATCGTCAACGGCATCGTCAAGCGCGTGGAATACGGCAACGTGGTGGTCGACCTCGGCCGCGGCGAGGCGATCGTGCGGCGGGACGAAATGCTGCCGCGCGAGGTATTCCGCAACGGCGATCGCATCCGCGCCTACATCTACGACGTGCGCCGTGAGCCGCGCGGCCCGCAGATTTTCCTCTCGCGCACACATCCGCAATTCACCTCCAAGCTGTTCGCGCAGGAAGTGCCGGAAATCTACGACGGCATCGTCGAGGTCAAGGCGGTCGCCCGCGATCCCGGCTCGCGCGCCAAGATCGCGGTGATCTCGCGCGACTCTTCGGTCGATCCGGTCGGCGCCTGCGTCGGCATGCGCGGCTCGCGCGTGCAGGCGGTGGTGAACGAGTTGCAGGGCGAGAAGATCGACATCATTCCGTGGTCGCCCGACACCGCGACCTTCGTGGTCAACGCGCTGGCGCCGGCGGAAGTGTCCAAGGTGGTGCTCGACGAAGAGCGCCAGCGCATCGAGGTGGTGGTGCCGGATGCGCAGCTCTCGCTCGCCATCGGCCGCCGCGGGCAGAACGTGCGGCTTGCTTCGCAACTCACCGGCTGGGACATCGACATCCTCACCGAGGCGGAAGAATCCGAACGCCGCCAGGCCGAGTTCGAAAGCCGCACCAAGATTTTCGTCGATGCGCTCAATCTCGACGAAGTGGTCGGCCAGTTGCTTGCGTCCGAAGGCTTCGGCTCGATCGAGGAACTCGCGCTGGTCGACGAAAAGGAAGTCGTCGGCATCGAGGGCTTCGACGAGGAGACGGCGCGTGAATTGCAGACGCGCGCGCGCGACTATCTCGCTCAGCTCGAAGCCGAACTCGATAGCAAACGAAAGGAGCTCGGCGTGGACGATGCGATCAAGGAAGTCCCTGGGGTAACGACCAAGATCATGGTGGCGCTGGGCGAAAACGGCGTGAAGACGGTGGAAGATCTCGCCGGCTGCGCCACCGACGACCTCGTCGGTTGGAGCGAGCGCAAGGACGGCGAGAATGTCCGCCAGCCCGGCTTCCTCGACGGCCTCAATGTATCGCGCGAGGACGCCGAGGCGATGATCATGCAGGCCCGCGTCAAGGCCGGCTGGGTCACCGAGGCGGACATCGCGCCTCCGCCACCGGCGGAAGAAGCGCCGGCGGAATCCGCCGAGACACCGGCGTGAAGTCCGCACGGACCGCAACATGCTGGCAGGCGCGCAAGACATCGAAAGCGACAACGGGTCCAAAATTGCCGGGCCGGCGGCCGATGGCGTACTCGATGACGGGCCGAAAAGCATCGCGCCCGCGATGCAGCGGTTTTGCGCGCTGACGCGAAGCTTGCAGCCGGTCTCCGGCATGATCCGCTTCGTCGTCGGGCCGGATGGCGACGCCATCCCCGACATCAAGCGCAAGCTGCCGGGCCGCGGTATCTGGATCACCGCGAGCCGGCCCGCGATCGAGGACGCGGTCAAGCGCAACGTCTTTGCCCGCGGATTCAAGAAGCAAGTCCGCGTCGCGACCGACCTCGCGGTCTCGACCGAGCGGCTGCTTGAGCGCGCGGCGCTCGATGCCCTCGCCATCGCCGGCAAGGCCGGCGCGGTCGTCCACGGTTTCGGTAAGGTCGAGGATGCAATCGGGCGGGATAAAATCATCGGCCTGATCCAGGCCGCCGACGCGGCGGCCGACGGAAAGCGGAAGATAATCGCGGTTTTACGCCGCCATTCCGCCGCCCGGCCGCGCGAAATCGCGATCGTCGATGCATTCACCTCGGCGCAATTGGATTTGGCACTGGGCCGCTTAAATGTGGTACATGCAGCCCTGCTTGCCGGGCCCGCGAGCGAGACATTTCTCGCCCGCGCCTTGCGCATAGAGCGCTTCCGGAACGGTATTTCGGGCGATACGGCCCATGGCAAGGCGCCCAGCGAGGGCGCCGGGGACATAGAGCGGACATAGAGCGGAATGAGCGAGACGAAAAAACCTGGCGACAAGCTGAGCGTCTCCGGCAAAACGCTGACGCTCAAGCGCGGGGTCGAATCCGGCGTTGTGCGCCAGAGCTTCAGCCACGGCCGCACCAAACAGGTGGTCGTGGAAAAGGTGAAGCGTCGCGTCATCGGCGGCGAGGCCAAGGCCGAGGCGCCCGCTCCGGCGGAGAAAGCGCCGGTCAAGCGCGCTATTGCGAAATCCGCCAAGGCGGCAGCGCCCGCCGCGGCGCCTGCCGCCCCTCCGGCTGCCGCCGCGCCGAAAGCCTCCGGCGTCGTGCTGCGCACGCTGACCGAGGAAGAGCGCAGCGCGCGCGCCCATGCGCTCGCCGATTCCCGCGTGCGCGAGGCGGAAGAGCGAAAGGTGGCCGTGGAAGACGCCCGCCGCCGCGGCGCCCGCGAGGAGACCGATCAGGCCGACCGCCTGGCTGCGGAATCGCGCAAGCGCGAGGAGGACGAGCGCCGCAAGCACGAGGAAGAAACCAAGCGCAAAGCCGGCGAAGTCGCCAAGCGGCGTTTCGGCGAAGACGAAATCAAACGCCCCGGCGCCGCCCGCATGACGCTAGAAGTCGAAGAAGATGACGCCCCGCGCACGACGCGGCCCGGCGCCCGCGGCGCGGCCCGGCCGGCGACGCCGGCGCGCCCCACCACGCCGCGTCCCGGCGCGGAAAAACAGCGCGGCCGCCTCACTTTGGTCACGGCGCTGCGCGCCGACGAAGTGCGCGAACGTTCCGTCGCCTCATTCCGCCGCCGTACGCAGCGGCTCAAGGGACACGCTTCCGCCGAGCCGAAGGAAAAACTCGTGCGCGAAGTCACCATCCCCGAGGCAATTACGATTTCCGATCTCGCCAACCGCATGTCCGAGCGCGCCGTCGACGTGATCCGGCTGCTGATGCAGCAGGGGCAGATGCTCCAGATCAACGACGTGATCGATGCCGATACCGCGCAACTCATCGCCGAGGAAATGGGTCACAGCGTCCGCCGGGTGGCGGAATCCGACGTCGAGGAAGGCTTGTTCGACGTCGCCGACGATCCGGCGCAGCTTGCGTCGCGCGCGCCGGTGGTGACCGTGATGGGCCATGTCGACCACGGCAAGACCTCGCTGCTCGACGCCATCCGCTCGACCGAAGTGGCATCGGGCGAAGCCGGTGGCATCACCCAGCATATCGGCGCCTATCAAGTGACCTCGCCTTCGGGCGCGAAGATCACCTTCATCGACACGCCCGGCCACGCCGCCTTTACCGCGATGCGCGCGCGCGGCGCCAAGGTCACCGACATCGTCATCCTGGTGGTGGCAGCCGACGACGGCGTGATGCCGCAAACGATCGAGGCCATCCATCACGCCAAGGCGGCGAAGGTGCCGATGATCGTCGCCATCAACAAGATCGACAAGCCGGACGCCAAGGCCGAGCGCGTGCGCACCGATTTGTTGCAGCACGAAGTGCAGGTCGAATCGCTCGGCGGCGACGTGGTCGACGTGGAAGTGTCGGCGCTCAAAAAGCTCAATCTCGACAAGCTGCTGGAAATGATCGGCCTGCAATCCGAACTGCTCGACCTCAAGGCCAATCCGAGCCGTCCGGCCGAGGGCACGGTGATCGAAGCCAAGCTCGACCGCGGCCGCGGTCCGGTGGCGACCGTGCTGGTGCAGCGCGGCACGCTGCGCGTCGGCGATCTGGTGGTTGCCGGCGCCGAGTGGGGCCGCGTGCGCGCGCTGGTGTCCGACACCGGCACGCCGATCGAGAGCGCGGGCCCATCGACGCCGATTGAAGTGCTCGGTTTTTCCGGTTTGCCCGATGCCGGCGACCGTCTCGCGGTGGTTGAAAACGAGGCGCGCGCCCGCGAGGTGACCGATTATCGCGGCCGGCAAAAGCGCGAGAAGGTGGTGGCGCGCGCGACCGGCATGCGCGGCTCGCTCGAACAGATGATGAGCCAGCTCAAGACCACCGGCCGCAAGGAATTCCCGCTCATCGTCAAAGCCGACGTGCAGGGCTCGCTCGAAGCCATCAACCAATCGCTCGACAAGCTCGGCACCGAGGAAGTCATGGCGCGGGTGCTGCATGATGGCGTCGGCGGCATCACCGAATCCGATGTGACGCTGGCCGAAGCATCGGGCGTGCCGATCATCGGCTTCAATGTGCGCGCCCACAAGGAAGCGCGCAGCGCCGCCGAGCGCGCCGGCATCGAGATCCGCTACTACAACATCATTTACGACCTCGTCGATGACGTTAAAAAGGCCATGTCCGGCCTGCTGGCGCCGACATTGCGCGAGACGATGCTCGGCAACGCGCAAGTGCTGGAGGTTTTCAATATCTCGAAGGTCGGCAAGATCGCCGGCTGCCGGGTGACCGATGGCACGGTCGAGCGCGGCGCCAACGTGCGTCTGATCCGCGACAACGTGGTGATTCACGAAGGCAAACTCTCGCAGCTCAAGCGATTCAAGGATGACGCGAAGGACGTGGCGGCCGGGCAGGAATGCGGCATGGCGTTCGAGAGCTACCAGGACATGCGGCCCGGCGACGTCATCGAATGTTACCGGGTGGAGACGATCCAGCGCAGTCTCTAAGTCCGACACTTGGGCCTGCGCGCAGATAATTGCTCCGCCATTTCACCGTCATGCCCGGCCTTGTGCCGGGCATCCACGACTTGAAGACGTGGATGGCCGGGACAAGCCCGGCCATGACGAGATCACTGGAAATTGTCATGCGTCACAAACAGCATCGCGACAGCAAGCCGAACGCCTCGCAACGGCAATTGCGCGTCGGCGAACTGGTGCGCCACGCCGTCGCCGACATGCTCACGCGCGGCGAGGTGCACGATCCGGTGATCGAGGGTCATCTCATTACCGTACCGGAAGTGCGCATGACCGCCGATCTGCGGCTTGCGACCATCTACGTCATGCCGATGGGCGGGCGCGATGCCGCCGAAGTGGTCGCGGCGCTCGAGCGCAACAAAAAATTCCTGCGCGGCGAGATCGCGCACCGCATCAACCTGAAATTCGCGCCCGATATCCGATTTCATGTCGACGAGCGGTTCGCGGAAGCCGAGCGCATCGAAAAGCTGTTGCGCTCGCCCGCGGTCGCCCGCGATCTGCAAAAGGGCGACGATGAGTGATCCGACGAGCCATAAACTCGCTTCACCTCTCCCGCTTGCGGGGGAGGAAGTCACCACGGCTCGTCCGAGTCAGAAATCCCAGCAAAAACGCGAGAAGCGCGACGTGCACGGCTGGGTCGTGCTCGACAAGCCGTCCGGCATGACCTCGACCCATGCGGTGAGCATCGTCAAGCGGCTGTTCACGGCCAAGCGCGCCGGACACGCCGGCACGCTCGATCCGCTCGCCTCCGGCTGCCTGCCGATCGCGCTCGGCGAAGCGACCAAGACTGTTCCCTTCGTCATGGACGGACGCAAGGCGTATGGCTTCACCGTGCAATGGGGCGAGGAACGCGATACCGACGATTCCGAAGGCCGCGTCGTGGCCGCGAGCGACGAGCGCCCCGGCGGGGAGGCGATCCGCGCGCTGTTGCCGTCGTTCACCGGCACCATCGCGCAGGTGCCGCCGCGTTATTCGGCGGTCAAGATCGCGGGCGAACGGGCCTACGATCTTGCCCGCGATGGCGAGGAGGTGGCGCTCGCCGCGAGGCCGGTCGATGTCCACCGGCTGGAACTGATCGATATGCCCGACCCCGGCCATGCCGTTCTCGCGGCCGAATGCGGCAAGGGAACCTATGTGCGCGCGATTGCCCGCGACCTGGGGCGCCGGCTCGGCTGCTACGGGCATGTTTGCGCCCTGCGCCGCCTGTCGGTCGGGCCGTTTGCCGAAAACACCATGATTTTGCTGGCACATCTGGAGGCTTTGTGCCAGAAAGCCGCAGCCGGTGAGGGCAGCCTTGCCGACGCACTCATGCCCGTCGAGACCGCGCTGGACGACATCCCGGCGCTGGCCGTCAGCCGGGCAGATGCGGCAAGGCTCCAAAGGGGCCAAGCCGTTTTGTTGCGCGGACGGGACGCTCCCATTTTCCGCGGCACGGTTTATGTCACGGCAGCGGGCCAACTCATCGCGCTCGCCGAAGTAGACCGCGGCGAAATCGTCCCCAAGCGCGTGTTCAACCTCGCCGGCCTGATGGGCAGCGCCGGCGCAAGACAAGGGTAACTAACCGATGTCGCTGACGACCCAACGCAAGGCCGAAGTGATCAAGGCCAATGCGACAAAATCCGGGGATACCGGATCGCCGGAAGTGCAAGTGGCGATCCTGTCGGAACGGATCAACACGCTGACCGACCATTTCAAGGCCCACGTCAAAGACAACCATTCCCGGCGTGGATTGCTCAAGATGGTTTCCCAGCGCAGGCAACTGCTCGACTATCTGCGGCGCATCGACGAGGCGCGCTACAAGACGTTGATCGAGAAGCTGGGCATCCGCCGCTGATTTGTTTCCGCGCGGACATCCCGCGCGTTTCGTTGAGCGGACGCCGAATGCGTCCGCTGTTTCCAGGTCCGCCAGCGATCGCGCTGCGGATATTTTTGGACCGGACGATCGAGTTCGTCCGGCCGCAAAGGCAAGGTTCTTTAAGCCATGGCAGGATCGCCGGATGCTGTTCCAGTCCGCTCGGCGGCAAAGCGGAACAGCCTCTCGCCGTCTTGCTCATGGCTTTCGGGACACTCCGATAACCATGAGAGAAAATTCCAATGTTCGACATCCATCGAGTTGAGCTCGATTGGGGTGGGCGCACGCTCACTCTTGAAACCGGCCGGGTAGCGCGCCAGGCCGACGGCGCCGTTTTTGCCAGTTACGGCGAGACCACAGTGCTCGCCACCGTGGTGGCGGCCAAGCAGCCGCGCGAAGGCGTCGACTTCCTGCCGCTCACCGTCGACTATCAGGAAAAATATTACGCCGCCGGCCGCATTCCGGGCGGCTATTTCAAGCGCGAAGGACGCCCGACCGAAAAGGAAACGCTGGTCTCGCGGCTGATCGACCGGCCGATCCGGCCGCTGTTCGCCGATGGCTGGCGCTGCGAGACGCAAGTGATCGTGACGACGCTGTCGCACGATCTGGAGAACGACCCCGACATTCTCGCGCTGGTGGCCGCCTCGGCGGCGCTGACGCTGTCGGGCGCTCCGTTCATGGGCCCGATCGGCGCCGCGCGCGTCGGCTTCGTCAACGATGAATATGTGCTCAATCCGACGCTCGACGAAATGCAGGAGAGCCAGCTCGACCTCGTTGTGGCCGGCACCGCCGACGCCGTGCTGATGGTCGAATCGGAAGCCAAGGAGCTCAACGAAGACGTGATGCTCGGCGCCGTGATGTTCGGCCACCGGCATTTCCAGCCGGTGATCGAGGCCATCATCCAGCTTGCCGAAAAGGCGGCCAAGGAGCCGCGCGATCATCAGGTCGCCGACGACAAGGCGCTGGAAAAGGAAATCCTCGGCATCGCCGAAAAGGAACTGCGCAAGGCCTATGTCATCCCGGCCAAGCAGGAACGTCAGAACGCCGTCGCCGTCGTCAAGGCCAAGGTGATGGAGCACTATTTCCCGGGCGGAGTGGACAATCCGGACTACACCAAGCTGCGCATCGCCGGCGTGTTCAAGGAGCTGGAAGCCAAGATCGTGCGCTGGAACATCCTCGACACCGGCAAGCGCATCGACGGCCGCGACCTCAAGACCGTGCGGCAGATCGTGGCCGAAGCCGGCGTACTTCCGCGCGCCCACGGCTCGGCGCTGTTCACCCGCGGCGAAACCCAGGCGCTGGTGGTCACCACCCTCGGCACCGGCGAGGACGAGCAGTGGATCGATGCCTTGCAGGGCACCTACAAGGAAGCGTTCCTGCTGCACTATAACTTCCCGCCCTATTCGGTCGGCGAGACCGGACGCATGGGCGGCACCAAGCGTCGCGAAATCGGCCACGGCAAGCTGGCCTGGCGCGCGATCCATCCGGTGCTGCCGAGCAAGCTCGACTTCCCCTACACCATCCGCGTGGTGTCGGAGATCACCGAGTCGAACGGTTCGTCGTCGATGGCTTCCGTCTGCGGCGCCTCGCTGGCGCTGATGGATGCCGGCGTGCCGATCAAGCGGCCAACCGCCGGCATCGCCATGGGCCTCATTCTCGAAGACAAGCGTTTCGCCGTGCTGTCCGACATCCTTGGCGACGAGGATCATCTCGGCGACATGGACTTCAAGGTGGCCGGCACCGAAGACGGCATCACCTCGCTGCAGATGGACATCAAGATCGCCGGCATCACCGAAGAGATCATGAAGGTGGCGCTGACGCAGGCCAAGGACGGCCGCCTGCACATCCTCGGCGAGATGGCGAAGGCGCTCGACACCGCCCGCGCCGAACTCGGCGAGCACGCCCCGCGCATCGAGATGTTCAAGATCCCGACCGACAAGATCAGGGAAGTGATCGGCACCGGCGGCAAGGTGATCCGCGAAATCGTGGAAAAGACCGGCGCCAAGATCAACATCGAGGACGACGGTTCGGTGAAAGTCGCCTCCGCCAATGCCGAGTCGATCCAGGCGGCGATCAAATGGATCAAGTCGATCGCCTCCGATCCGGAGCCGGGCACGATCTACGACGGCACCGTGGTCAAGGTGATGGACTTCGGCGCTTTCGTGAATTTCTTCGGCGCCAAGGACGGCCTCGTCCATATCAGCCAGCTCGCTTCGAGCCGGGTCAACAAGGTCACCGATGTCGTCAAGGAAGGCGACAAAGTGAAGGTGAAGCTGCTCGGCATGGACGAGCGCGGCAAGGTGCGCCTGTCGATGAAAGTGGTCGATCAGACCACCGGCGAAGACCTGGAAGCCAAGCAGAACGGCGGCGAGCGCCAGCAGGCGGCGGGCGCGGAATAATGTTTCCGCCATCGTCCTGAGGTGGACGCGAAGCGGCCCTCGACGGATGGCGGAGAAATTCAAGGGGCGGCCTGTTTGGGCCGCCCTTTTTGTTTGGTGCTTCGATCAGCTTCGATCAATTGCAGGAGCGGTAGCAGTAAATCATGATCGTCGCTCCGGCGACTCCGATGGCGATAGCGGCGGTGGCGGCAATGATCGTGATTCCTGCGGCTCCGACGACCAGCGATGCCACAGCAGCGACGAGGATTGCGAACACCCACCAGGCAAAACCCTTAAGCTGTTCTCTCATGCACTTTCTGATGCATGGCCACATGGTTTACCCCCCCCCTGAAGTTGTAGACGAAGAACTATGACTGTCTTGGGTTGTAGACGCAACAGGCAGTTTAGTGCCGTGTAGGGCTAACCCCAGCGCCAGACAATCCAGATCGCGGCGACGAGGACGATGGCAAGGCCGCCGCTGGCGAGCCGGCACAGATGACGCCGGATCAGCGCACGCATGAATCCCTGATCGGACGGCGGATCGCGTGGCTCGGACGGGCGGAAGAACGGATCGCTCATCGCGTGTCCGGATTGCGCATCGCGCGCTATTGCGCCGCGTCCTTGGCCTGCTCGCCGTTGGCCTCGCTCTTGAGCGCGTCGGGCTGCGGCATGGCGATGACGTTGTAGCCGGAATCGACGAAATGCACTTCGCCGGTCACGCCGCCGGATAAATCCGAAACAAGATAAAGCCCCGCGCCGCCAAGCTCCTCCAGCGTCACGCCGCGCCCGAGCGGGGAGTGCCGCTGCTGGAACGCGAACATATAGCGTGCGTCGGTGATGCCGGCGCCGGCCAGCGTGCGGATCGGCCCTGCGGAAATTGCGTTGACGCGGATTTTCTGCGCGCCGAAATCCACCGCCAGATAGCGCACCGAGGCTTCCAGCGCCGCCTTCGCCACCCCCATGACGTTGTAATTCGGCATCGCGCGCAGGCCGCCATTGTAGGTCAGCGTGACCATCGAACCGCCATTCGGCATCAGCGCGGCCGCGCGCTTGGCGGCTTCCGTGAAGGCGTAGCAGGAGATCACCATGGTGCGGATGAAGTTCTCGCGCGTCGAGTCGGCATAGCGGCCCTTGAGTTCGTTCTTGTCGGAGAACGCCACCGCATGCACGAGGAAATCCATCGTGCCCCATTGCTTCTTGATCTCGGCGAACACCGCATCGACAGAGGCGATGTCCTCGACGTCGCACGGCATCATGAAAGACGAGCCGACGGATTGCGCCAGCGGTTTCACCCGCTTGCCGAGCGCCTCGCCCTGGTAGGTGAAGGCGAGCTTGGCGCCGTGTTGCGCGAGAGTCTTGGCAATGCCCCAGGCGATCGAGTGGTCGTTGGCGACCCCCATGACCAGCCCGCGTTTTCCCTCCATCAGCTCCGGCATCGGCGATTACGCATCCAACCGCTTGAGAACAATAGAGGCATTGGTGCCGCCGAAGCCGAACGAGTTCGACAGCACGCAGCCGAGCGTCACGTTATCGCGCCGCTCGCGCACGATCGGCATGTCGGCGAAGGCCGGATCGATGTTCTCGATATTGGCGCTCTCGCAGATGAAGCCGTTCTGCATCATCAGCAGCGAGTAGATCGCCTCCTGCGCGCCGGCGGCGCCGAGCGAATGGCCGGTGAGCGACTTGGTCGCCGAAATCGGCGGACATTTGGCGCCGAACACTTCGCGGATCGCCTCAATCTCCTTGAGGTCGCCGACCGGCGTCGCGGTGGCGTGCGGATTGATGTAATCGACCGGCGCCTTGACGCCTTGCAGCGCCATTTTCATGCAGCGCACCGCGCCCTCGCCCGACGGCGCCACCATGTCGTAGCCGTCCGAGGTGGCGCCGTAGCCGGCGACCTCGGCATAGATTTTCGCGCCGCGCGCCTTGGCGTGTTCCAGCTCTTCGAGCACCAAGACTCCCGCGCCGCCGGCGATGACGAAACCGTCGCGGTCCTTGTCGTAGGCGCGCGAGGCCTTCTGCGGCGTGGCGTTGAACTTCGACGACATCGCGCCCATGGCGTCGAACAGCACCGACAGCGTCCAGTCGAGTTCCTCGCAGCCGCCGGCGAAAATCATATCCTGCTTGCCGTATTGAATGAGCTCCGTCGCATTGCCGATGCAATGATTGGATGTCGCACAGGCCGACGAGATCGAATAATTGACGCCCTTGATCTTGAACCAGGTGGCGAGCGTGGCGGAGGCGGTGGACGACATCGCTTTCGGGACGGCGAACGGCCCCACGCGTTTGGGGCCCTTGCTGAGTGTGGTCTGGGCGGCATCGATGACCGCGCGGCAGGACGGACCGCCCGAGCCCATGATGATGCCGGTGCGCACATTGGAGATATCTTTTTCCTCGACGCCGGAATCGCGGATCGCCTGATCCATGGCCACATGGTTCCAAGCGGTGCCGCCGCCGTGAAAGCGCATCGCGCGCCGGTCGACCGATTCGGTGGGATCGAGTGTGGGCGCGCCGTGAACCTGGCAGCGGAATCCCAGCTCGGCATATTTGTCGGCACGCACGATGCCGGATTTGGCCTCGCGCAGGCTCGCCAGAACTTCCTGGGTATTGTTGCCGACGGATGAGACAATGCCCATCCCGGTGACGACAACCCGTCTCATGAGTGCCTCACTTTAGACTCCCGCCGGTTATCGCCGGCGATTGGGCCACACATGGCCCGGCCGTGGCAATCCTGCAAGCCCAATCCCTGCAATCGCTTGCCGGTATGACATTGCCCGCAGGTCCCGGGACAGGCGATCGCGCTTCCCAACGGAGCCGCGGTGGGCGAGCCTTGAGCGAGTTTTTATGCCCCGCTCGGCAACATCTGATCCTCGCGGAACAGCCCGACCTTAAGGTCGCTTGCCCGGTAGATCACGTTACCATCGGCGGACAGCCAGCCGTCGGCGATGCCGAGCACCAGCTTCGAGCGCATCACCCGCTTGAAATCGACGCCATAGATGACCTTTTTCACGGTCGGCAACACCTGGCCGGAAAACTTGAGCTCGCCCAGGCCGAGCGCCCGGCCCTTGCCCGGCGATCCCAGCCAGCCGAGGAAAAAGCCGACCATCTGCCATAGCGCGTCGAGGCCCAGGCAGCCGGGCATCACCGGGTCGCCCTTGAAGTGGCAGAGGAAGAACCAATGGTCGGGCTTCACGTCGAGTTCCGCGCGGATCATGCCCTTGCCGTGGACGCCGCCGTCTTCGGCGATCTCGGTAATCCGGTCGAACATCAGCATCGGCGGCAGCGGCAATTGCGCATTACCCGCACCGAACAACTCGCCGCGGCCGCAGGCCAGCAAATCCTCATAGCCGAAGCTGCTGCGCTTGCTCTGCATTAAGGCTGTGTCCTCGCGCTGTGCGCTTGTGTTGGTTGCCATGCGACCAGTCCTAACATACGGCGGCAAAGGGGCAAAGATCGGGCCGCGCTGGTTAATTCATCTCCCTAGAATCATTGCAAAAAACGCCTTGCGCGCTGGTTGCGAGGCAGTTGCATCTGCCGGTTCGGCTCGTATATGTTACCGTTGCAACGGTCTCGCAAGCGGACTGTGACAGTCGCGGTAATTTCATCGGCCAGGCGCGTAAATGAACCAGATGCGTACCATCGTTCACCCGATCCCCGAGCCCGCCGGCGCGCAGCGCCTGGCGGCGGGAGAGCGGGCGGAACTCAACGGCTGCCCGTGGCATGACGTCAAGGCCATGCTGCGCGAGGTGGGTTTGCGGCCGACACGCCAGCGCATGTCGCTCGGCTGGATCCTGTTCGGCAAGGGCGACCGTCACCTCACCGCCGAAATGCTTTATGAACAGGCGACCAAGGCCAAGGTGCCGGTGTCGCTGGCGACCGTCTACAACACGCTGCATCAGTTCACCGAAGTCGGCTTGCTGCGCCAGGTGCCGGTTGACGGCTCGAAGGCCTATTTCGATACCAACACGTCCGAGCATCACCACTTTTTCGTCGAGGATGCCAACCAGCTGCTCGACATTCCCGGCGCCGAGGTGATCCTCAACAAGATGCCGGTCGCGCCCGAAGGCTACGATATCGCCCGCATCGACGTGGTGGTGCGGCTGCGCAAAACGGAAAGCAAGACGGCCAGCACGAGCGAAAAATAACCGCAGCTTGCAGGCGATCTTTTCCACATGCCCGGGCCCATCCCGGGCATTTTATTTTTATGGATACGCGCCGAGCGGGAACTATTCGATCTTTTCGTTCGGATAGGCGCCCCAGATGCGTTCCTGCTGGATCCAGCCGTCGAATTCCTTGCCGGAAATGTGGCACCAGCTTCCGCTGCAGGATTTGAGCGCGCCGAGCACGCCGGACTGCAAGCGGGCGACGACCTCGCCCTTGCTGTCGGAATTTTGGTAGATCGGGACCAAATCCTGCTTCGACTTCGGCACCACGACCGCGCTGCGCCGGCCCGACAGCAGCGAATGATAGACCCAGCCTTCCGCGCCTTCCCAGTCGCGGATGCGCCGCCAATTCTCGAACTCGGCGGTGATCTCCACCGGCATGGCGGCGCGGGTATAGACCCAGCGCACCTCCTGATCCTTGTTGGGGCCGGCGCGCACGTTCACCCGGTCGGATTTGAGGCTGACGAAACGCGGAATCGGCAGCCCGCTGGCGGTGCCGGTCGCGATTTCGCCCGCGCCATAGGCCGGCGGCATTTGGGCGGCGGCGGCGAAGACGGCCGCGGCGGCGGCCGCCAAACCCGCCCTGATGCTTTGTCTTGTCATGGCCATCTGGTAGGAAAGACCGAGGGTTGCAACCAAAACCGCGCAGAAACCGAGCCAGTTCAGCGCCAAGTCCGGCAGTGTCGGCGAGCACGGTTAAAGAGGACTGAATGGCCAAAGGCAAAAAACCCCTGGTCCTCGTCACCCGCAAGCTGCCCGACAGCGTCGAGCTGCGCATGCGCGAACTGTTCGATGCGCGCTTCAACGCCGACGACAAACCGATGACGCAAGGCCAGCTCGCCGAGGCGGTCAAAATCGCCGACGTGCTGGTGCCCACCGTCACCGACCGCATCGACGCCGCCCTGCTCGGCAAGGCCGGCGAGCAGCTCAAGCTGATCGCGAATTTCGGCAATGGCGTGGACAATATCGACGTCGCCACCGCGATCCAGCGCGGCATCACCGTGACCAATACCCCCGGCGTATTGACCGAGGACACCGCCGACATGACTATGGCGTTGATCCTGGCGGTGCCGCGCCGGCTCGCCGAGGGTTCAGCCATTCTCACCACCGACAAGGATTGGGCCGGCTGGACCCCGACCTGGATGCTGGGACACCGCATCTGGGGCAAGCGCTTAGGCATCATCGGCATGGGGCGGATCGGCCAGGCGGTGGCGCGCCGCGCCCGCGCCTTCGGCCTGCAGATCCATTATCACAACCGCCGCCGCGTGGCGCCGAAGATCGAGGAAGAGCTCGACGCCACCTATTGGGAGAGCCTCGACCAGATGCTCGCCCGCATGGACATCATCTCGATCAATTGTCCGCACACGCCGGGCACCTATCATTTGCTTTCCGCACGGCGGCTCAAGCTCATTCGCCCGGAGGCCTATATCGTCAACACCGCGCGCGGCGAAGTGATCGACGAGAACGCGCTCACTCGCCTGCTGGAAGCGGATGAGATTGCCGGCGCCGGGCTCGACGTGTTCGAGCATGAGCCCGCGGTCAATCCGAAACTCGTCAAGCTCGCGCGCGCCGGCAAGGTGGTGCTGCTGCCGCATATGGGTTCGGCCACGGTCGAAGGCCGCGTCGACATGGGCGAAAAAGTGATCATCAACATCAAGACCTTCATGGATGGCCACCGGCCGCCGGACCGGGTTTTGCCGTCGATGTTATAGCTGCGTTGGAGAAATTCGATGCGCGCTGTGATCGCAGGTGCAGTGACAATCTTTTTGGTTTTGGCCGCGAATGCGGCGCCCCTCGTCGTCAGGCCGGGCATGCAGACCGGGCCCGCCAAAGGCGCCGCCAAGCTGCCGCCAGACGACATCAAGGCTACGTTCTTCAACGGCCAGGCGTTCACCGCATCGACCCCGGCCGGCATCAAATTCAAGATGCTGTTCACCGCCGACGGCAAGGTGACGCGCGAACCGGCGGGAAAATCCGGCGCCAAGGGCGAAGGCATCTGGGCGCTGTCGAAGGACGGCTTCTGCACCACCTGGAAAGGCAGCAAGAAGAATTGCTACCGGCTGTTCGCCACCGGCGAAAATAATTGGTCGGTGAGCAACGGCGGCTCGACGCTGGCGACGTGGAGCAAGTAGCTTTTTCACCTCGCCCCACTTGCGGGGAGAGGTCGGCTTTCAAGCGAAGCGAGAAAGCCGGGTGAGGGGGTGTCACCCCCTCGCGCATTCGTCTAATCCCCCTCACCCCGACCCTCTCCCCGCTTGCGGGGCGAGGGAGAAGAATGTCCCGACAAATCTCTGACAGTCGGCTTTTCGCCCGAGAGCGGATTGGCCGGGTCCCAGCCATATTCAATCGTCTCAAAACGCATCGCGCGCGCATCGAGCATTACCAGGCGGCCGACGAGATTTTCCCCGAAGCCGACAATCTCGCGGATGATTTCGAGCGCCATCAGCGAGCCGAGCACGCCGGGCAGCGCGCCGAGGATTCCCGCTTCCGCGCAGGCCGGCACTGTGCCGGCCGGCGGCGGCTCGGGAAACAGGCAGCGGTAGGTCGGGTTGGGCTTGCCGTCGGCACCGCGCTCATGCGCGCGGATCGTGGTCAGCGTGCCGTCGAATGTGCCGACCGCCGCCGTCACCAGCGGCTTGTTGGCAAAGTAACAGGCGTCGGAAACAAGATAGCGCGTGGCGAAATTGTCGGAGCCGTCGGCGACGATGTCATAACGCGATATCAGCTCGAGCGCGTTCGCGGCCGTGAGCCGCAGCGGATGCGCCTCGATCGCCACATGCGGATTGAGACGGCGGATTGAGGCTGCGGCGCTTTCCACCTTGGCTACGCCGATGTCGGGCGTCGCGTGGATGACCTGCCGCTGCAAATTCGACAACGACACTTCATCGTCGTCCACGATGCCGAGCGTGCCGACACCGGCCGCGGCCAGATAAAGCAGCACCGGCGCGCCCAAACCCCCGGCGCCAACGACCAGCACGCGCGCGCGTTTGAGCGCCGCCTGGCCGGGGCCGCCGACCTCGCGCAGCACGATGTGGCGGGCGTAGCGTTCGAGTTCGTTAGAATCCAGCATCGGCATTTACCATACAGCCTCGCAACCTCCGCCGTCACGCGCCCGTCCGTCGGGGTTGCGCCGGACCGATGATTGGCTAAGGTGCCGGACGGTATGGTTAGTGGGGCGTAAAGAGATGCGTCTGCGCGCGTTATGTGCGGTTCTGGTGCTCGCGCTCGGCGCGGGGCCGGCTTATGCGCAGAATTGGACTTCTCTTTTCACCGAATCCAAACCGGCCGAAGTCAAGAAGAAGCGCGCCGCCGCGCCGAAGCCAAAGCCGCCGGCCGTGAAACCCACGGCCGAAAAACCGCCCGTGGCCGCCGCAATGCCCGCCGCCGAAAAGCAAGCGCAGAAGCCGCCGGTTCCCGCCGACGACGGCAATACCGAAATGTCCGCGGCCGAGCGTATCGCGATCCAGGCCGCGCTGAGTTGGGCGGGCGACTATGCCGCCGCCGCCAATGGCGAGAGCCCCTTCGTTGCGGCGGTGAAATCTTTCCAGAAGCGCAACAAGTCCAAGATCACCGGCGTGCTCGCGCCTTCCGAGCGGGCGACGCTGCTTGCCGCCGCGAAAAAGCATGACGAGGAATTCGGCTGGCGCGTCATCGACGATCCGGCCACCGGCGCGCGCATCGGCCTGCCCACCAAGATGGTGCCGCTTGCACGCGAGGCGCGCGGCGGCAGCCATTGGACCTCAAAGCACGGCGATATGCGGGTCGAGACCTTCAAGATCAACGACGCCGACACCACGCTGGCCGCGCTGTTCGATCTGCATAAGAAGGAGCCGCCGTCGCGCAAGATCGAATTCAGCGCGCTGCGCACCGACAGCTTCATCGTCAGCGGACTGCAAGGCCTGAAGAAATTTGCCGTGCGCGCATACAGCAAGGACGGCGAGGTGCGCGGCTTCACGATATTGTTCGATCAGGCGGTGGAAGGCATCGTCGCGCCGGTCACCGCGGCGATGGCGAGCACGTTCACGCCGTTCCCGGCGCCCGCCATGCAGCTTGCTGCCGTGACGCCGAAGAAAGTCGAATACGCCACCGCTTTGGTGGTGAGCGCCAACGGCCATCTCATCACCGACCGCAAAGCGGCGGAGGGCTGCCAGGTCATCGTCGCCGCCGGTCTCGGCAATGCCGAGCGCGTCGCCGAAGACAAGACGCAAGGAATAGCATTGCTGCGGGTCTATGGCGCGCGCAAGTTGAAGCCGGCGGCGCTTGCCGGCGAAGCGCCGCAGGGCAGCGACGTGACGGTGCTCGGCGTGCCCGACCCGCGCGCGCAGGATGGCGACAAGGTCCGCGCCGTCACGGCGAAGCTCATGACCGGCGGCGCGGCGCTTTATCTGCAACCGGCGCCGGCATCGGGTTTCACCGGGGGCGCGGTGCTCGACCGCCAGGGCCGCTTTTTCGGCATGGTGGAAAACCGCAATGCGGTCGTTGCCAGCACCGCTACGGCGGCGCCGCAGGCGGTCGTGGTGCCGGTGGACAAGATCAAAGCGTTTCTGGCCGCGCAAAAAATCGCAGCCATTGCAGCGCCCGCCAGCGTCGAGGACGCCAAGGCATCGGTGCTGCTGGTGATCTGCGTGCGGAAGTGACCGGCTATTTATGCTTGAATTTGGCCGCACGTTTTTCGACGAAGGCCGCCATGCCTTCCTTCTGATCCTCAGTGGCAAAGAGAGAATGAAACACCCGCCGCTCGAAGCGGATGCCTTCGGCGAGCGAGGTTTCGAATGCGCGGTTGACCGCCTCCTTGCCCAGTAATACCGAGGGCAATGACATCGCCGCGATGGTCTCGGCGACTTTCATCGCCTCCTCCATCAAGCTCGCGGCCGGCACCACGCGCGCCACCAGCCCGGATTTTTCCGCTTCCGCCGCATCCATCATGCGGCCGGTGAGAATCATGTCCATCGCCTTGGCTTTTCCCACCGCGCGGGTGAGCCGCTGGGTGCCGCCGATGCCCGGGATGACGCCAAGCTTGATCTCCGGCTGGCCGAATTTCGCATTATCGGCGGCGATGATGAGGTCGCATTGCATGGCAAGCTCGCAGCCGCCGCCGAGCGCGAAGCCGGCGACCGCGGCGACGATCGGCTTGCGCGCGCGCGAGGCGCGGTCCCAGGTGCCGGCGAAATCGCCGAGCAACGCGTCCATGTAGGACTTGTCCGCCATTTCCTTGATGTCGGCGCCGGCGGCGAAAGCCTTCTCCGACCCGGTGATGACGATACAGCCGATATTGCCGTCGGCCTCAAAACCGTCGATGGCTTGGCTCAGTTCCGCCTTGAGCGCGAGGTTGAGCGCATTGAGCGCCTGCGGGCGATTGAGCCGGATCAGTCCGACACGGCCGCGCGTTTCGACGAGGATGTTCTGATAGCTCATGTGTGCTCTCTTAGACCGTTTCCCTGAACTTCGCGCAACCCATCCACTCTGTCATTGCCGGGCTTGACCCGGCAATCCATGAGGCGGCGCTGCAAAGAAAATCGTAAGTTCGATATCCGTTGCACCTCAGGATGGATGCCCGGGTCAAGCCCGGGCATGACAAAGAGAGAAGGCTATTTCTGACACACTGGACAGTAGAACGTCGAGCGCCCGGTCTGCACGATGCGCTTGATCGTGCCCTTGCAGCCGCGCGTCGGGCAAGGTTTGCCCGCGCGATCGTAGACGCGAAAATGATGCTGGAAGTAGCCAAGCCCGCCATCGGTGCGGCGATGATCGCGTAACGACGCGCCGCCGGCCTCGATTGCATCTTTGAGCACGCGCTTGATGGCCTCGACCAGCGCCTGCGCGCGTTCGTTCGGCTCGTCCTTGCGGCCGGCGAGCGTCGCGGCGCGCCGCTTGGGCGAAAGGTGCGCGCGGTGCAGCGCCTCGCAGACATAAATGTTGCCGAGCCCGGCGACGATTTTCTGGTCGCCGAGCGCGGCCTTGAGCGACGTCTTCTTGCCGGCGCAGGCTGACGCCAGCATGGCGGCATCGAACGCATTGCCGAGCGGCTCGGGACCCATCGCTTTCATCAGCGGATGCGCGTCGAGATCCCGGCGCGGCGTCAGCTTCATGAAGCCAAAGCGGCGCGGATCGTTGAAGGTGACCAGCGCGCCGTTCGACATGTGGAACACCACATGGTCGTGGGCGCGCAATTTCGAGCGCTCATGATGAAACTGGCCGGGCGTTTCTTTGTCGCCTGCGCGCGCAATATGAAACGATCCCGACATGCCAAGATGCATCATCAGCACGTCGCCGGAGGACAAATCCGCCAGCAGATATTTTCCGCGCCGGCCGAGCCCTTCGACCTTGTTGCCCTCCAGCCGCTTGGCAAAATCCTTCGGCAGCGGCCAGCGCAGATCGCCGCGCCGCGCCTCGACTTTGGCGAAGCGCGTGCCTTCCATCGCCGGCGCCAGGCCCCGGCGCACGGTTTCGACTTCGGGAAGTTCGGGCATGGTTGCTCTCTTGTGTCATTCCGGGACGCGAGCGAAGCACGCGGGCCCGGAATCCATAACCACCATCCGGGAGTATGGATTCCGGGCTCACGGCCTTGCAGGCCGCGCCCCGGAATGACGAAGACGGAGAGATAGCGCGCTTTGACCTCTCGCGCTATGGTCCTGCCCGGACAGGACAATTGGTCATGCGCGAGCGTCAAAGCACGCCCCAGGACACGCATTTCGGCTTTCGCGACGTGCCGCTTGCCGACAAGCAGGGGCTGGTCGATGGCGTGTTCCACAATGTCGCGCAGCGCTACGACCTGATGAACGATCTGATGTCGGGCGGGTTGCACCGCGCCTGGAAGGACGCCCTGGTCACCGCGGTCAATCCGCCTCGCAATCAGCGTCCATTTGCGCTGCTCGATGTGGCGGGCGGCACCGGCGACATCGCGCTGCGCGTGATCGAAGCCGGCGGCGCCGGCACGCGCGCCACCGTGCTCGACATCAATGCCGACATGCTGGCGGTCGGGCGCGCGCGCGCAGCCAGCCGCACCGACGCAATTACATTCATGCAGGGCAATGCGGAAGAGCTCCCCTTCGCCGACCGCAGCTTCGATGCCGTCACCATCGCCTTCGGCATCCGCAACGTGCCGCGCATCGAGCGCGTGCTCGAACAGGCGTTCCGCGTGCTCAGGACCGGCGGGCGATTTCTTTGCCTGGAATTTTCCACCGTCGATGTGCCGGGGCTCGACAAGTTGTACGAGCTTTATTCCTTCAACGTGATCCCGGCGCTCGGCGGCGCGGTGACCGGCGACAAGGAAGCCTATCGCTATCTGGTGGAGTCGATCCGCCGCTTTCCGAAGCCGCAAGCCTTCGCGCAAATGATCGAGGCCGCCGGTTTCCGCCGCGTGTCGTTCACGCCACTCACCGGCGGGGTCGTGGCGTTGCATTCCGGCTGGCGCTTGTGATCTCAAGTCTCTCTCATCTCGCCCGTCTTGCCCGCGCCGGTATCGTTTTTGCCCGCGAAGGTGTGTTTGCGCTGGTCGATCCGGCGATGCTGCCGCTGCCCGCGCGGGCGGCGATTGCGCTCGCCCGCCTGATCGAGCGGCCGACGGCGAAGGACGGCAGCGGACGATTGGCCGCCGCGCTGACCAGGCTGGGGCCGACTTACGTCAAGCTCGGGCAATTTATGGCTACGCGTGCGGACGTGGTCGGCGCTTCGATCGCGCGCGATCTCGAAAGCCTGCAGGACAAGATGGCGCCGTTTGCGCAGAGCGAAGCGGAAAGCGCCGTCGCCGCCGCTTTCGGCCAGCCGCTCGGCGAACTCTATGTCTCCTTCGGCCCGGCGGTCGCCGCCGCTTCGATCGCGCAGGTGCACCGCGCCGAAATCGAAACCCTGGAAGGGCGCAAGACCGTCGCGGTGAAAGTGTTGCGGCCCGGCATCGAGCGGCGCTTCAAGGCCGACCTCGACGCTTTCTTTTTCGCCGCGCGGCGGGCCGAGGCGTTCTCGCTCGAAGCGCAGCGTCTGCGCCTGATCGAAACCGTGGCGACGCTGGCGCGCTCGGTCGCGCTCGAAATGGATTTCCGGCTGGAAGCCGCAGCGCTGTCCGAAATGGCGGAAAATACAAAAGACGACAAGGATTTCCGCGTGCCGGCGGTGGACTGGAACCGCACCGCGCGCGCGGTGCTCACGCTGGAATGGATCGACGGCACGCCGCTCAACGACCGCGCGCAACTGCAAGCCAGGGGCCTCGACCTGCCGGCGCTCGGCCGCGCGGTGATCCAGACGTTCCTGCGGCACGCCCTGCGCGACGGATTTTTCCACGCCGACATGCATCCCGGCAATCTGTTCGTCGACGTCGACGGAAAACTGGCCGCCGTCGATTTCGGCATCATGGGACGGCTGCGGCCGCAGGAGCGCCGCTTCCTGGCCGAAATCCTGTTCGGTTTCATCACCCGCAATTATTACCGCACGGCGGAAGTGCATTTCGACGCCGGTTATGTGCCGCGGCACCATTCCATCGAGAGCTTCGCGCAGGCGATCCGCGCCATCGGCGAGCCGATCCACAGCCGCAGGGCGGAAGAAATCTCGATGGCGAAGCTGCTGATGCTTTTGTTCGAGGTCACCGGTCTGTTCGACATGCGCACGCGGCCGGAATTGCTGTTGCTGCAAAAGACCATGGTGGTGGTGGAGGGCGTGGCGCGCGGCTTCGATCCCAAGCTCGACATGTGGTCGACCGCCGATCCGGTGGTGCGCGAATGGATCGAGCGGCATCTCGGCCCGGCCGGGAAAATCGAAGGCGCGATCGAAGGCGCCGGCGAAGTCGGGCGCTTTCTCGGCCAGGTGCCGGGTCTGTTCACGCGCGCCGGGCAGCTCGCCGAGCAGTTCGACGCCATGACGCGCGACGGCCTGGTGCTGGCGCCGCAGACGGTGGCGGCGATCGGCGCGGCCGAGGCGCGCGGCCACCGCTGGCTCACCGCCGGCGTCTGGGCGCTGGTTATCCTATTGGCATGGCTGGTATTTTTAGTACTTTGATTGCAATGATTGCATTGCTATCATAGCACCGCCATGGCCAGCCTGACCATCCGCAAGCTCGAAGACGACCTCAAGCACCGCCTGCGCCTGCGCGCCGCCCGCCACGGCCGCTCGGTCGAAGACGAAGTCCGCACTATCTTGCGCGAGGTGGCCGAACCCGCCAGCGAGAGCGCACCATCGCGCACCCCTGCCGACAAGACCAAGCCGCCGCGCGCAACCGCATCGGCGCCGGGCGTCGCGCGCGTGCTGTTGATCGTTGGCGGCGGTATCGCCGCCTATAAATCGCTCGATCTCATCCGCCGGCTGAAAGAGCGCGGCAAAGATCGTAACTTGGCGGTGCGCGTCGTGCTCACCAAGGCAGCGCAGGAATTCGTCACCCCGCTGTCGGCCGGCGCCATCGCCGGCGAAGCCGCGTTCACCGATCTGTTCGATCCGGCGGGCGAATTCGATGTCGGGCATATCCGGCTTGCGCGCGAGTGCGATCTCATCGTCGTAGCACCCGCCACCGCCGATCTGATGGCCAAGCTCGCGGGCGGCCATGCCAACGATCTCGCCACCGCCGTATTGCTGGCGACCGATAAAAAAATCCTGCTCGCGCCCGCGATGAATCCGCAGATGTGGTCGAACAAGGCGACGCAGCGCAATCTTGCGCAGCTCAAAGCCGACGGCATCGCCGTCATCGGGCCGAACGAAGGCGAAATGGCGGAAGCCGGTGAGCGCGGCCTCGGCCGCATGGCCGAGCCCTTGGAAATTGCCGCCGCCGTCGAAGCAATGCTCAAGCCGCAAACGGGCATGCTCGCGGGCAAGCGCGTGCTGATCACATCCGGACCGACGCACGCGCCGATCGATCCGGTGCGCTACATCGCCAACCGGTCGTCGGGCAAACAGGGCCACGCCATCGCCGCCGCGGCCGCGGCCGCCGGCGCCGAGGTGGTGTTGGTGCAGGGCCCGGTGAATCTTCCCGACCCGCCGGGCGTCAAAGTGGTGAAAGTGCAAACCGCGCGCGACATGCTCGCCGCCGTCGAGGCCGCGCTGCCGACGGACGTGGCGATTTTCGCAGCCGCCGTCGCCGACTGGCGCATGGCCGAGCCGCAACGCCAGAAGATAAAAAAATCCGGCGGCAAGGCGCCGGAATTGCCGCTCGCCGAAAATCCCGACATCCTCGTCAGCGTGGCCAGGCGCAAATCGAAACGCCCAACGCTCGTCATCGGCTTTGCAGCCGAAACCGAGAACGTGACGCGCAACGCCCGGACAAAACTCGCCGCCAAAGGCTGCGACTGGATCCTCGCCAATGACGTATCGCCGCAGACCGGCATTATGGGCGGCGACCGCAACACGATTCAATTCGTCACCGCGACCGACGCGCAATCCTGGCCGCCGCAATCCAAGGACGACGTGGCGAAAATGCTGATCGCGCGCATCGCCGCAGCGCTCGCCGGAGTAAAATCATGAGCGCCATCGAACTGCGCGTGATGCGGCTGCCGCACGGCAAGGACTTGCTGCTGCCGGCCTATCAAAGCGCGCATGCGGCCGGGCTCGATCTTGTCGCCGCGGTGCCGGCGGATGCACCGCTCACGCTGGCGCCGGGCGCGCGCGCGCTGGTGCCGACGGGGTTAGCGATCGCGTTGCCGGCCGGCCACGAAGCACAAGTGCGGCCGCGCTCAGGGCTCGCCGCCAAGCACGGGATCACCGTGCTCAATACGCCCGGCACCATCGACGCCGATTATCGCGGCGAATTACAGGTCATTCTTGTGAATCTGGGCCGCGAATCATTCGCAATCGCACGCGGGATGCGAATTGCCCAATTGGTCATCGCGCCGATAAATCATGCACAGCTTCGCGAAGTCGCGAGTCTCGAGGAAACCCCGCGTGGCAGAGGCGGTTTTGGGTCTACCGGCTGAGGCGGATTTTCGCCTTATGACTGGCCTCTGGACGAGAGTAACCCCTTACCGTTAAGAGTCGCAGGTTACCTCCGCCGGTCCGTCGCAATCATCCCGGATTACCGATCATGCCGCTGCTGTCCCGCAAAGGCATACTCGCCATTGCCGCGGTGATCGACATCGCCCTCAACGCCAAAGGCCGGCCGGTTTCGGCCAAGGCGCTCGCGGCGCGGCACAAGCTGCCGCCGCGGCATCTGGAGCCGGTGCTGCAAGCGCTGGTGCGCGACGGAATTCTCAAAGGCATTCGCGGACCGCGCGGCGGCTACGAGCTTGCTCGCGAGCGCCGCCGCATCTCCGCCGACGAAATCCTGCGCGCGGCCGGCACGGTGGAGGAGCCGGGCGAACTGCCGCTTCCCGCCTCCGCGCTGGTGAATGCGGTGGTGCTGCCCGCGCTCGCCGAGGCCGAGGCCGCCTTTTCGGCCGCGCTCGGCCTCATCAACATCGCCGACATGGCGCAGCGCGCCGAAGCGCTGAAATAGCGCTGCGCCCGGGGCCGCGCCCGCCGTTCACGGTCTGGACTCTTACGGCCAGATTCTCCTTGGCGCTAATGTACTTGCGATTCGCGGGCGGCGTGGCGGACGCCGCTCCAATCCTGGGGCAAGCCTATATGCCGGAGATAATCCGGGCGACCAACGGAGAGCCGCGCGCTCATCCGCGGCGATACGGATTCCCGGCGCTCGCCGCCGCCGCGCCGTTATGCGCCGCGTCCGCCACGCCCGCCCGCGCCGAAGGGATCGACATCCTCTCGCTGCTCGACGTTTATCTCGCCACTTTCGCCGGCTTCAGCCGGCAGGAAATCGCCGCGCTCACGCTGACGCTGGGGCTGCTGTGCTTTGCCGTCTTGACCGCGGTCATTCTGCTTCGCACCCGCGCGCAAAACGCGCAGATCGAGGCGCGCGCGCGCGACGAAATCGCCACGCTCAAATCCGACATCGACCGCGTCAACGTATTGCTGCTGGCGGAGCCGCAAATCCTGGTGGCCTGGGCGGCGGCCGACGACGAACCGGACATTCTCGGCGACGCCGGTCTGGTCACCGCCGCGGCGACGCCGCAACGCGTGCTCGCCTTCGGCACCTGGCTGGAGCCGGCCGAGGCGCAATGGATGGAAAGCGCCGTGACGGCGCTGCGCGCCGAGGGCAAGAGCTTCGTCATGGCGCTCACCACCTTGGCCGGGCGGCAGATCGAAGCCGAAGGCCGAGCGATCGGCGGCCGCGCGGTCTTGCGTCTCAAGAACGTCAGCGGGATCAAGCGCGAGCTGGTTGAATTGACCGCGCAACATCAGAAATTGCGCGGCGAGGTCGAGACCCTGCGCGGTCTCGTCGACTCGCTGCCGTCGCCGATCTGGGCGCGCGACCGCGCCGGGCAACTGGTGTTCGCCAATTCCGCCTATGCGCGCGCGGTCGAGGCCAAGGACGGCGCCGACGCGATTGAACGCGGCATGGAATTGCTCGACCGTGCCGGACGCGAGGAACTGGCGCGTGCGCGCTCGACCGGCGCGCATTATGCCGGCCGGCTGCCGGCGATCGTCGCCGGCGCCCGCCGCATTTTCGACGTGGTGGATGTGCCCAGCCGCTATGGCAGCGCGGGCATCGCCATCGACGCGACGGAAGTGGAATCCATGCGCGCCGAACTTGCACGCATGATGGAGGCGCACCGGCGCATCCTCGATCAGCTGGGAACCGGCGTCGCCATTTTCGCTCCCGATCAGAAACTGACCTTCTACAACGCCGCCTTCCGCTCGCTCTGGGACCTGGATGCCGGATTTCTCGATCAGGCGCCGACCGACGGCGCCGTGCTCGACAAATTGCGCGCCGCGCGCCGGCTGCCGGAGGAGCAGGACTTCCGCCAATGGAAGGCGCAACTGCACCTCGCCTACCGCGCGGTCGAGCCGAAGGAGCATATGTGGCATTTGCCCGACGGCCGCGCGCTACGCGTCGTCACCACCCCCAACCCGGAAGGCGGCGTCACTTATTTGTTCCACGATGTCACCGAACGGCTCGGCATGGTCCGGCGCTACGACGCGCTGATCAAGGTCCAGAGTGAAACGCTCGACAATCTGGCGGAAGCGGTCGCGGTGTTCGGCAGCGACGGGTGCATCCGGCTGCACAATCCCGCCTTCGCGCGCATGTGGAAGCTGGCGCCGGAAGCCTTGGCCGAGCGCCCGCACATCGAAGCGGTGACCGCCTGGTGCCAGGCGCTGCACGACGACAATGCGATCTGGCGCGCGCTGCGCGAGGCGGTGACCGCGATCGACAATCGCGAGCCGATGTCGGGCACGCTGGAGCGGCGCGACGGTAGCGCGTTGATCTGCGCGACCGTGCCGCTGCCCGACGGCGCCACGCTGGTCACCTTTCAGGACGTCACCGACAGCGTCAATGTCGAGCGCGCCTTGCGCGAGCGCAACGAAGCGCTGGAAGCCGCCGACGAGATCAAGATCGACTTCGTGCATCACGTCTCCTACGAATTGCGCTCGCCGCTGACCAACATCATCGGCTTTGCGCATTTCCTCGGCGACGCGGCGTTCGGCCCGCTCACCGACAAGCAGCGCGAATATCTCGGCTACATAACGGTCTCGACCAACGCGCTGCTCGCGATCATCAACAATATTCTGGACCTTGCCACCATCGACGCCGGCGCCATGACGCTCAATCTTGGCGCGGTGGACATCCGCGCGACCATGAACGAGGCGGCCGAGGGCATTCAGGACCGGTTGGTGAAAGAAAATCTCAAGCTCGATATCCGCGTTGCGCCCGGCATCGGCAGCTTCATGGCCGACGAACGGCGGCTGCGCCAGGTGCTGTTCAACCTGCTGGCCAACGCGGTGGGCTTCTCGCCCAAGAGCGAGACGATTACGTTGTCCGCCGAGCGGCGCGACAATGCAGTGGTGTTTTCGGTCACCGACCGCGGGCCGGGCATTCCGGCCGAGGTCAAGGACAAGGTGTTCGACTGGTTCGAGACCCATTCGCTCGGCTCAAGTCATCGCGGCACGGGCTTAGGCCTCTCGCTGGTGCGTTCCTTTGTCGAGCTGCACGGCGGCAGCGTGCGTATAGACTCCGCCGTTGGCCGCGGCACCACTGTGGTATGCAGCTTTCCACTCGAGCACGCGGCCAAGCAGAGTGCGGCGTAGACCGCTAGGGCGCCCCGCGCTGACAAATAAACACAAACGATCCGGATTTCGCTTCGCTCCATCCGGCCTGCGTAATCAATAAAGCTCCAGGCACGCGGCACTCTCGTCCCGCTCGAATGCGGCGATGGCCTCGGCATGGTCACGCAGCATTTTTTCAAAGACCGCGGTCGGCTGATTGCCGCGGCGCAACCAGATGACCTTGGGCGGCGGGCCGGCCAGCGTCGCCATCTCGGCAAAGTCCGCATCGAGAGAAACGAGCGTGAAACCGCACGCCTTGGCATGTTGCCAGACAGCACGATCATCGGCTGCGGACAGGCCAAGCAATTGCACTTGGCTGGAACCCGGGAACAGATCGGCAATTTGTCGGCAGAGCTTGAAGCTGAGGTTCTGATCGAACAGCAGCTTCATTTGGCAGTGAGGAGACGTCGCTCACGATCGGCGGCGTAGGCCAGGCAAGCACGGATATCGTTCTCGGTCAGTTCGGGAAAGTCGGTGAGAATCTGCTCGTGCGACATTCCCGCGGCGAGCCAGCCGAGCACATCGGCGACGGCAATCCGCATGCCACGAACACAGGGGCGCCCGCCGCGCTTGCCGGGTTCGATGCTGATGATGTCCTGGTAATTCATGCAAAAATCATATCACAACCTCGGCGTCCTGCCACCTGCTGCACGACTGTTCTGGCACAGCGCCGCTCTCGCCGCCTATAAGGGAGCGGCACAAGGCGGATGATTCGATGTTCCCCACCACCTCCGGCGGCTCAAGCTTCAGCGTGGCGCTGGCGGACGAAGCGGCCACCCAGCGGCTGATGGCCGATATCGTGGCGGTGCTGGAGCCCGGCGACCTGATCACGCTCTCCGGCGACCTCGGCGCCGGCAAGACCACGTTTGCCCGCGCGCTGATCCGCCATCTCGCCGACGACGCGGCAATCGAGGTGCCGAGCCCGACCTTCACGCTTATGCAGGCCTATCAGCTGCCGCGCTTTAACGTCGTGCATGCCGACCTTTATCGGCTGTCGGGGCCGGCGGAGCTTGCCGAACTCGGTTTCGACGATTTGCCGGAAGGCTCGCTCGTGCTGCTGGAATGGCCGGACCGCGCCGCCGGCTTTCTGCCGCCCGACCGGCTCGATGTCGCGCTCACGCTTGTGCCGCAGCAAGGCGTCACGTTTCGCAACGCGCGCGTCACCGGCTATGGAGCCTTCGCGCGGCGCGCGGAACGCATCGGCGTCATACGCCGATTTCTCGACCAGGCCGGATTCGCCAAGGCCGAGCGCCAGCGCATACAGGGCGACGCCTCCACGCGTTGCTATGAGCGGCTGAACTTGAGCGGGCAGAGCTACATTTTGATGAACGCGCCGCGGCGGCCGGACGGCCCGCCGGTGCGCGACGGCAAGCCGTATGGCGCGATCGCGCATCTGGCCGAAGATGTGACGCCGTTTGTCGCGCTGGCGCGGGCTTTGCGCGAACGCGGATTTTCCGCGCCCGATATTGTCAAGGCCGACCTCGACGCCGGGCTGGTTATTCTCGAAGACCTCGGCGCGCAAGCGGTGGTGGACGGCGAGCCGCCGGCCCCGGTCGAAGCGCGCTACGAGATCGCAGTGGATGTGCTGGTGGCGCTGCACCGCGACATCTTGCCGGAGACGCTGCCGGTGGCGGAGGGCGGCGAATATCACATTCCGCGCTACGACATGGACGCCTTCCTGATCGAGACTGAATTGTTGCTCGACTGGTATCTGCCGATGTGCGACGCCGCGCTGCCGGACGCCAAACGCGCGACCTATGCCGCGCTCTGGCGCGACGCGTTGCAGCCGGCGGTCGATTCTCCGCCGTCCTGGGTGCTGCGCGATTTCCATTCGCCCAACCTGCTGTGGCTGCCGCAGCGTCACGACGTGGCGCGCATCGGGCTGTTGGATTTCCAGGATGCGCTGATTGGTCCTGCCGCCTACGATCTTGCCTCGCTGCTGCAGGATGCAAGGGTGGACGTGCCGGAGTTCATGGAGATCGCGCTGCTCTCGCGTTACACCCGCGCGCGGCGCGCGGCCGACGGCAATTTCGACGCGCCGGAATTCGCCCGCATCTATGCCACGCTCGCCGCCCAGCGCGCGTCGAAAATTCTCGGCATCTTCGCCCGGCTCGACCGCCGCGACGGCAAGCCGCAATATTTGCCTCACCTGCCGCGCGTATGGGCCTATCTGCAACGCGCGCTCGCGCATCCCGCTTTGGCGCCGCTCAAAGCCTGGTATGGCGTCAACGTCCCCGAACTCAAGGCCGCCTGACATCATGCCGACGCCCACGCGCGCCATGGTGCTTGCCGCCGGCTTCGGCACGCGCATGCGCCCGCTCACCGAAACAAAGCCGAAGCCGCTGATCGAGGTTGCCGGCAAGCCGCTGATCGACCACATGCTCGATCGGCTGGCCGCGGCCGGCGTCGAGCGCGCGGTGGTCAACGTGCATCATTTCGCCGAGCAACTGGAACGCCACCTGGCCGCGCGCAAAAAGCCGCAGATCGTGATTTCCAACGAGCGCGGTAAAATCCTCGGCACCGGCGGCGCCGTGGTCAAGGCGCTCGGCGAACTTGGGCCCGCGCCGTTCTTCCACGTCAATTCCGATACGCTGTGGATCGACGGCGTGCGGCCGAACCTCGCGCGGCTGGCGGACGCTTACGATGCGCAAAGCATGGACGCGCTGCTGCTGCTGGCGCCGACCGCCGGCAGCATCGGCTATGCCGGACGCGGCGATTTCGTCATGGCGCGCGACGGCCGCCTGCGCCGCTGCGGCGAAAACGAAGTCACCCCCTTCGTCTTTGCCGGCGCGGCGCTGCTCGGCCCGGCGCTTTTCGCGCAGGCCCCGCCCGGCGAATTCGCCCTCACCGTGCTGTTCGAGCGTGCCGCTGCGGCCGGACGGCTGTTCGGCCTGCGCCTGGAGGGCCTGTGGATGCATGTCGGCACGCCCGAGGCCATCAAGGCCGCCGAGGCGGCGATCGCAGCAAGCGCGGCATAACCCGCAATCTTTGGCCTGTTGCCCTCGCCGAATCGGTATGATTCGGCCATGGCGAACCCCCGCGTCTTCCACATCCCGGCCTCCGCGCCGTTCCTGCCAACGCTGATCGCGGCGCTGGCGGAGGGCCGCGTCATTCCCGGGTTTCCGGCCGCGCACGATCCGCTCGCGCTTGCGGCGGCGACGTTTTATTTGCCGACGCGGCGCGCCTGCCGGCTCGCGCGCGATATCTTTCTCGACGTGCTGGGCGGCGACGCGCTGATCCTGCCGCGTATCGCGGCCATCGGCGACGTCGACGAGGATGAGATTGCGTTCGCGCAAGCCGGAGAAGAACGCGAAAGCGCCGACGATTTTTCCGCCGCCGCGCT
This sequence comes from Rhizobium sp. Q54, assembly GCA_945861895.1. GTDB lineage: Bacteria > Pseudomonadota > Alphaproteobacteria > Rhizobiales > Xanthobacteraceae > Pseudolabrys. Next base: position 4,902 of record CAMAWF010000015.1, on the reverse strand, counting down.
CGATCTGCCGCCGGCGCTCGATGCCTTCGAGCGCCGCATGCTGCTGGCGCAACTGGTGGCGAAATGGGCGGCGGCGCCCGAGCTGCATGGCGCGGCGGGCGCGCCCTTGATCGCCACCAGTCCGGCCGCCGCGCTGGCGCTCGCCGACGATCTGGCGCGGCTGATGGACGACATGACCACGCGGCAGGTGGCGTGGGAAAAACTCGACGGCCTTGTCCCCGGCGATCTCGATCACTACTGGCAGCTCACGCTGCGGTTTCTCAAGATCGCGCGCGAGGCCTGGCCCGCGCTGCTGCAAGAACGCGGCGTCATCGAACCAGCTGCGCGCCGCGACCTGCTGATCGCGGAAGAAACCAAACGGCTCGCGATCTCGGGCGGCCCAGTGATCGCCGCCGGCTCCACCGGTTCGATGCCGGCGACCGCCAAGCTGCTCGCCGCCATCGCGCACCTGCCGCACGGCGCGGTCGTACTGCCGGGCCTCGACACCGATCTCGACGAGGCGTCGTGGGAACTGATCGGCGGCAATCGCGAGACCACGCCGCACGACGGCGCGCCCGCCGCCGGCCATCCGCAATTCGCCATGCAGGCACTGCTCAAGCGCATCGGAATTGCGCGCAGCGCCGTCATTGCGCTGGCGCCCGCCGCGCTGCACGGCCGCGAGCTTATCGTTTCAGAATCGCTGCGGCCGGCCGCCAGCACCGAGCGCTGGTTTGCCCGGCTGGCGCAACCCGCTTTCGCCGCGCAAGCCGGTCGCGCGATGGATTCGCTTGCCGTGGTGGAAGCGGCCAATGCCGAGGAGGAAGCGCTCGCCATCGCGGTCGCGTTGCGCGAATCCCACGAGACGCCGGGCACGAGCGCCGCATTGGTGACGCCCGACCGCGCGCTGGCGCGCCGTGTGGTTGCAAACCTGGCGCGCTGGAATGTGCCGGTCGACAATTCCGGCGGCGATGCGCTCGGCGACACTTCCGCGGCCGTGTTTGCCCGCCTCGCGGCCGAAGCAGCGCTGGACGGCTTGCCGCCGGTGACGCTGCTCGCGCTGCTCAAGCATCCGCTGCTGCGGCTCGGCGGCAATGCCGGCGATCATGCAGCTTCAATAGCCGCGCTGGAGCGCGCGATATTGCGCGGGCCGCGCCCGAGGCCGGGCAGCGCCGGGCTCGCGCATGCGCTTGCCACGTTCGGGCAGATGCGCGGCACGCTGCATCCGCGCGATCCCCGCTCATCGGTCGGCGATGCCGCACTTGAAGCCGCGAACAATCTCGCCGCCAAACTCGCCAAAGCGTTGGCGCCGCTGGAGCATTGCCCGCAAGGCGAGCGCAATTTCGCCGCTCTGGCGCGCCGCCACGGCGAAACCATCGCGGCGTTGAGCGGCGATGCCGCCGGCAAGGTCGCCGCCGTTTCCGGCAACGATGGAAAGATGCTCGGCGAAACGCTTGAGCAATTGGCAACGAGCGAAGCCGCCGCCGGATTTATCGTTGCGCCCGCCGATTATCCGGAACTGTTGCGCGCCGTCATCGCCAGCCGCGTGGTGCGGTGGCCGGAAGCAACCGGCGTGCGCGTGCGCATTTTCGGTCCGCTGGAATCCCGCTTGCAGCATATCGACCGCGTGGTGCTCAGCGGTCTTGCCGAAGGCATCTGGCCACCGGAGACGCGCACCGATCCGTGGCTCAGCCGTCCCATGCGCCAGCAGCTCGGCCTCGATCTGCCGGAGCGGCGCATCGGTTTGTCGGCGCACGATTTCGCGCAAGCGCTCGGCGCGCGCGAAGTCATCCTCACCCGCGCGGCAAAAATCTCCGGCGCGCCCACGGTGATGTCGCGCTTCGTCCAGCGGCTTGCTGCCGTCACGGGCGAAGCGCGATGGACTGCGGCGTGCGCATCAGGCGAGCGCTATCTGGAGCTTGCGCGCGCGCTCGACCGGCCGGCAAAAGTCGAGCCGGTCAAGCAGCCGGCGCCGAAGCCGCCGCGCGCGGCGCGCCCCACGGCGCTTTCAGTCACCGCCATCGAGGATTGGCTGCGCGATCCCTACACCATCTATGCAAGATACATCCTCAAGCTCGCGCCGCTCGATGCGGTCGATACGCCGCCGGGCGCGCGCGACCGCGGCAGCGTGATCCACGGCGCCATCGGCGAATTTACGCAAAGCTTCGCGGCGCAATTGCCCGCCGACGCGCTCGGCGAATTGCTCAAGCTCGGGCGCAAGCATTTCGCGCCGCTCGACGATTATCCGGAAGCGCGCGCGTTCTGGTGGCCGCGTTTTGCGCGCATCGCGGGCTGGTTCGCCGGCTGGGAGCGGGAACGCCGCGCGCAGATCGAGACGCTGTATGCCGAAATCCGCGGCGAGATTGCGATCAAATTGGGCGGACGGGAATTCAAACTGTCCGCCATCGCCGACCGCATCGAGCGCCGCAGCGACGGCAGCTACGCCATTCTCGATTACAAGACCGGTGCGCCGCGCACCGAAAAACAAGTGCGCACTGGACTGGCGCCGCAATTGACATTGGAAGCGGCGATCCTGCGCGGCGGCGGCTTCAAGACTATCCCCGCGGGCGGCACGGTGTCGCAACTGGTCTATGTGACGCTCAAGGGCGGCGAGCCGCCCGGCGTGGCGCGCGAAATCGACTTCAAGGACAGCACGCCGGACACGCAGGCCGATGCCGCGCTCACGCGGCTCACCGGCGTCATTGCGCGTTTCGAGAACGAGAACGAGGCCTATACCTCGCTCGTGCATCCGATGTGGAAGACGCATTACGGCGACTTCGATCATCTCGCGCGCGTGAAGGAATGGTCGGCGACCGGCGGCGCCAGCGACGACGGAGGCGGCGAATGACCGCCGCCCGCAATATTCCCGATGACGTGCGCGGGGTGCAGATCGCGGCGTCGGACCCGCGCGTCTCGGCCTGGGTCACTGCCAATGCCGGGTCGGGCAAGACCCATGTGCTGGCGCAGCGCGTCATCAATCTTCTGCTCGACGGCGTCGATCCGGCGAAAATTCTCTGCATCACCTTCACCAAGGCCGCCGCCGCCAATATGGCAAACCGGGTGTTCGGCCAATTGGCACAATGGACCGCGCTCGACGACTCCGCGCTCGACCGCGAGATTGCGAAAATTTCCCGCGTGACGCCCGACGCCGTGCGCCGCGCGCGGGCGCGGCGATTGTTCGCGGCGGCGCTGGAGACGCCGGGCGGGCTGAAGGTGCAGACGATTCACGCCTTCTGCACCCGCCTGCTGCATCAGTTTCCGTTCGAGGCCAATGTCGCTGCGCGCTTTACGGTGCTCGACGACAGCGCCACCGCGCAATTGCTCGACCAGTTGACGCTCGCCGTGCTGCTGGAAGCCTCGGCGCAGCCTGATAGCGCGCTCGGCCGCGCGCTGGAGACGGCAATCGTCGCCGCCGCGGATCAAACCTTCAAGGACGTCATCGGTGAAGCCATCGGCAAGCGCGACGCGCTGGCGCGCTGGATCGCGCAGGCGGGCGGCGTCGAGGCGGCGATTGCCGGCCTCTCGCGCACGCTCGGCGTCGATCCCAACGAGCGCGCGGAAGACCTGGAAAATAAATTCCTCTCGGAATCCTTGTTCCCGATCGGCGAATGGCCGGCATTGATCGCGGTGCTGGCGCAGGGCTCGACCAACGACAAGAAGCACATCAAGGCGCTCGACGCGGCACGGGCGGCAGCCGGCCGCGCGCGCGCCGATGAGTATCTGCAAGTGTTTTGCAGAAGCGACCTTGAGCCGCGCAAGAGCATCCTCACCAAGGCGATCGCGGATAAATATCCCGAATTGCTGGAGCGGCTCAAGGCCGAACAGGATCGCCTGTGCAAGCTGCTGGAGCGCCGGCGCGCCATCGATTGCCGCGACCGCAGCGCGGCGCTTGTCATTATCGCCGCCGCCGTCATCGCGCGTTACCAGACCGAAAAAGAACGGCGCGGGTTGCTCGACTACGACGACCTGATCGGCAAGACGCTGGCGCTGTTCGAGAACGTGTCGGCGGCCTGGGTGCTCTACAAGCTCGACCTCGGCATCGATCACGTGCTGATCGACGAAGCGCAGGACACAAGTTCCGCACAATGGGACATCATCCGAAAAATTGTCGGCGATTTCACCGCCGGCGCCGGCGCACGCGGCGCGCTCGAGCGCACATTGTTCGCCGTCGGCGACGACAAGCAGTCGATCTTTTCGTTCCAGGGCGCGGCCCCGCTCAAATTTACCGAGATGCGGATTGCCTTCGAGCGCGCATTCAACGCCGCGTTGCTGCCGTGGCGCTCGCTGCGCTTCGAGGCCTCGTTCCGCTCCGGCGAAACCGTGCTCGGCGCGGTGGACGACGTGTTTCACCGGCCGCAGGCATTTGCGGGATTGACCGCCGACCCGGTGGAGACCGTGCACCGCGCATTGCCGGGCGCGGCACCCGGCCTCGTCGAAATCTGGTCGCTGCTGCAGGCGGACGGCAAGCGCGAGATCGAGGGCTGGGATGCGCCGTTCGATACGCTGACCGCGACCAGCCCGCAGGTGCGGCTCGGCCGCAAAATCGCCAACACCGTCGCGGCCTGGATTAAGCGCGGCCGCCGGCCGGGCGACGTGCTCATCCTGGTGCGCCAGCGCGGGCCGCTGTTCGAGGCGATCATCCGCGCGCTCAAGGACGCCCGCATCGCCGTCGCCGGCGCCGACCGGCTGGTGCTCACCGAGCACATCGCGGTCATGGATCTCATGGTGCTGGCCGATGCGCTGCTGCTGCCCGACGACGATCTCGCGCTCGCAACCGTGCTCAAGAGCCCGCTGTTCGGATTAAACGACGAGCAGTTGTTCGATCTGGCCTGGCAGCGCAAAGCATCGCTGCGTACGGCATTACGCGCCCGCAGCGAGCCCGCGTTCGCGGCGATTGCCGATTCGCTCGACCGGCTCGCCGCGAAC